>JAYRNU010000098.1:0-41767 GCA_041912015.1 Thiobacillus sp.
AACAGAATCCTGGCTGTTTAATATTAGAAGCCCGACGCTGAATTGAGAAGCCACCATAATTCTGTACGGAAAGAACCCGGCACCGACGGCGTATCGTCAGCGGCATGTCCATCGGCAAGGTCTCGAACGGACAAGCTTCTGCGCCGGACAGGGCGGGTTGCCGCCCCAGGGTCATGTCGCCATGCTGCCGGGCGCTCAAGTCTCGGCGCGCCCGGGCCGTTAACAGAAGGCCCTGCGGGTCAGGAAAGAACCAAAGCAGCCGCTCATGCGCAAAAAACATCCATCGGTCCCTTCCGGCTGGACAGGGCCGCGGAGGCTTCTCTATCGTAACGATATGACAATTGGGTCTCAAAACATGTCTGACAACCGGATGCGCCGAAGCAGGGGATTCACGCTCATCGAGCTCATGGTGACGATTGCGGTCCTGGCCATTGCGCTCGCCGTGACGGTGCCGAGCTTCAGGGAGTTCGTGCGCCGGAACCATCTGGCGGCGGCCACCAACAATGTGGCGTCCGCCCTGGCGCTCGCGCGGTCCGAGGCGGTCAAGCGCGCGACGCGGGTGACCGTTGCGCCATCGTCGAACTGGACTTCAGGCTGGCAAGTGTTTGTCGATGACCCGGTAACAGGAACAGTCGGCGTTTACGATGCAGGCGAAACCTTGCTTAGGGTCTATGAGCCCAGTGGCAGCAGTTCAGCAGCCATTTCGCTCGACGACAGCAGTGGCGGATACGTCAGTTATCTGCCCACGGGCGTCAGCGACGTCAACGGCAGTGCGGGCAGTGGCGATTTCGAGGTCTGCATCGAAGGGACTTCCCGCGTGATTTCCATCATCAATACCGGTCGTGTAAGCACCGCTCCAGGAACCTGCTGATGAATGCCTTGCGATCCACCCTTCATGCCCGCAGCACTTTCCGCGCCCAGCGCGGCGTGACTTTGCTCGAAGTGCTGATTTCCATCATCGTGCTCGCGGTCGGCCTGCTCGGCTATGCTGGCTTGCAGACAGTCTCGCTGAAGAACAATACCAGCGCTTTCCAGCGCAGCCAGGCGACGATGCTGACCTACGACATCATCGATCGCATGCGCGCGGTCGCACACGATCCCGACCTGTCCATCGTGGGCGGCTACAACGTGACCATGGGCGCATTGAGTTCGAAGCCCGACGTCGTCGACTGGCAGAACAACGTCAGCAATGCCCTGCCGGGCGGCCAGGCGTCGATTTCAGTCCCCATGGGGGCGCCGCCCTATATCGCCACGGTCACGATCCAGTGGGACGACAGCCGCGATGGTTCCGGTCTGACCACCTTCACTACCCAGACGGCCCTGTGATGCGCACCTCTCGTTCCACTTCATTGCACCGCGAGCAGGGCTTCTCCCTCGTCGAGTTGATGGTGTCCCTGGTACTCGGGGGCTTGATCATCGCCGGCGTGGGCACGGTCTATCTGGGCAGTCGCCAGTCGTTCCGCACCCAGGACGCGATGGCGCGCATGCAGGAAGGCGCGCGCTATGCCTTCGAGACGATGTCGGTGGACCTGCGCCAGGTCGGATTCGGCTGCGCCTCGGTCAATACCGATGCGGTCGACGCCGATCCGAACAACTGGTACCGGAACGTGTTCAAGCGGCCGCTGCTCGGCTTCGAAAGCGGCGCAGGATTGTCGGGCACCACGGCCACCGGCGCGATCGCCAATACCGATGCGTTCCTGGTATTGCGGGCCGACAAGAGCCGTGAATCGCAGCTCGCGTCGGCCAGCACCACGGTGACTCCGCATGGCATCACGACCGGCGGCTGGGCCGTCGTCACGGAAGTCTATTCGGATGCGACGGCTTATCAGGCCAGTTCGGCTTCGGGCACGAATATAACTTTGAATCCAGCATCGGCTTTGCCCTGCAGGCCCGGTGCGCCGGTCGCGGCTGCGGCCAATTTCATGCTGCTGCCCCTCGCCGGGCATGTCTATTACCTGCGCGACAACCCGGCCGGCGAACCGAGCCTGTACCGGGAAACCCTGCGCGCCGACGGCACGACCGAAGCCCAGGAACTGGTCGAGGGCGTCGAGGACATGCAGGTCCTCTACGGCGAAGACACCACCCAACTGACCGTGCCGGAGTGTCCGGACGACCGGTGTTCGGCGAATGTCTACCGGACGGCCGATGCGGTGACCGACTGGAACCGCGTCGTCGCCGTGCGGGTGACCTTGACCATGCGCAGCCCTGAAACCAATGTCGGCACGGACGGAGACGGCCGTTTGCACAAGACATTCACCACCACCATCGCGGTGAGGAATCGCTTATGAATTCCATTCGCAACCTGGCTTCGCCTTCCCGCCAGCGCGGGGTCACGCTGATCGTCGCGCTGATCTTCCTGGCCATCCTGATGCTGCTCGGCGTGACCGTCGCGCAAACCACGAGCATGGAAGAGCGCATGGCCGGCAACACCCGGGACCGCGACCTGGCGCTGCAGTCGGCCGAAGCGGCGCTCAGCGCCGCCGACCTGGCGCTCAGGGCGCTGCGGGATCCGACGACGGGCGTCATCAACGCCGCCTTCGACGGCAGCACGCCCGGTTACGTCACCTACAGCCCGGCCAACGCAAGCGACGCGGCTTACTGGAATGCCTACGACTGGGCGAATGGGTCCCAGTCGGCAGGCACTTCGCTGTCGCAGGTCTCCGCGCAGCCGCGCTACGTCATCGAGAAACTGCCCGATGCCGCCACGACCCAGCGCTTCCGCGTCACCGCCCGCGGCGTCGGCGCCAGCGCCAATACGGTCGTCATCCTGCAAGCCGGCTACGAGAACAACTGATTCAGGGAGTGCATCATGAGACTCAACTCAAACCTGCGAAAAGTCCTTGCCTTGCTGCTGCTGCTCGGCAGTCAGGGCTGGATGGCATCGACCGCCTCTGCGCTGACCATCTCAGAGACGCCGCTGTTCCTGACCACGAACATTCCGCCCAATGTCATCGTCACGCTCGATGACTCGGGCAGCATGTCGCGGGCGTTCACGCCCGACGTCTGCGGCAACCCGAACGACATTTGCGACAACAACCCCGATTCGAGACTGAACGGCCGCTTTCTTAAGTCTTCATACTACAACCCGATCTATTACAACCCGGCTGTCGTCTACAAGGCGCCGGTAGACGCCAGCGGCGCGCACTTGACCACCTCGTTCAACCATGCCTGGGTCGACGGCTATGCCCACGACCTGCCGAACATCAGTCCGGACTACTTCGACCTGGCCACGGAATATCGGCCGACAGCAGGACTTTTCCTGCATTCGTCGACCAAGAGTCACGAGTTCATGAACCACTACACGGCGTCGGCGGATCTGACGAAGACGGTCACCTACAGCTATGCCACGGATGTTCACAGCGGCACGATGCTGGGCACCAACACGAGTAATAACGCGCCTTCCTACTACATTACAGATTACGTCAACCAGGACGGCAGCGGAGGCGGCAGCAATCCGGGCGGCAACCTGATCAGCGTGACGGTCAATGGCGCGACCCTGACCAGCGCCGGAACCTACAGCGGAACCTGCGACAACACGAAATCCCCGGGCAGCGCCAGCCAGTACAAGACAAATATCTCCGGTTCGACCCTGACCCTGTGCTTCCGCGATACCAATTCCATGTATGGGGGGGCCGTCGTCGTCACGCACAAGGTGGCCGGAACGACGAGCGTGGAGGTGCCGGTCGCCGCGACCGAGCCCGTCGGCGCCTACTACTATGTGTTCGACGAACTCAACACAGGCTGCGCCGGCACGGCTGCGGCTAAGAAAGTCGACAACGACTGCTACGACATCGTGCTCGTCAGCGCCACGTCGGGTCCGGCGGTGGCCGACCTCAACGGCGATGGCGTGATCAACAGCGCAGACCGCGACGAGCGCCAGAATTTCGCCAACTGGTATTCCTTCTACCGCACCCGCAACCTGGCGACCATCGCTTCGGCATCGCTGGCGTTTTCGGATATCAGCCCGACGACCCGGGTCGCCTGGCAATCGCTGAACACCTGCCGGGCATCGACCAGCTCGCTGCCGACCACCGCCTGCAGCGGCTGGGATACGTCGACGACGGTCAACAATGCAATCAAGCCCTTTACCGGCAGCCACAAACAGGATTTCTACACCTGGCTGTTCCGCCTGAACACCAACACCAGCACGCCGCTGCGCCAGGCGATGCAGCGGGCCGGCGCCTATTATTCGACGACCGGGGAGAACTCGCCCTATGACAACGACCTGACGACGCCGGGAACGGTCTCGGGGACGTCCGGACAACTGTCGTGCCGCAAGAATTTCCACATTCTGATGACAGACGGCATCTGGAACGATTCGGTCTCGGGGGTCGGCAACCTCGACGGATCGCTGCCCCATCCGTATTCGGACGGCAACTCGAACAGCCTGGCCGACGTCGCCTACAAGTACTGGGCGACCGATCTCGTGCCGCTGGCCAACAACCTGCTGCCGTATATCGTGGAGCAGGGCACGAACGATACCGAGACCTACAACAACCCGAAGAACGATCCGCAAACCCAGCAACACATGGTCAATTTCACCGTCGGCCTGGGCCTGACGCCGTTCATGGCGAGTACGGCGGGCGGGGGCCTGACCTACGGCGATGACGATCCCAGCACGCCGGACACCTATACCGGCAGCTATTTGGACCTGCTGACCGGAACGAAGTCCTGGCCGGTCACGGGATCCGATCTGGACGGCAACGTGGCGGACCTCTGGCATGCCGCGCTCAACAGCCGCGGCAGGTTCTTCAGCGCCGATGCACCGGACAGGCTCGTCGGCTCCTTCAGGGAAGTGGTGGATGCCATCGACGACAACATCGCGTCGGCCGCGGCGCTGGCGGCCAACTCCACGAGCCTCAATACCGGGGCGCTGGTCTATCAGGCCACCTTCAACGGCAAGGGATGGAGCGGCGATCTGCTCGCCTACCCGGTGGGCCTTGGGGGCGTGGTCGCCTCGACGCCGGCCTGGAGTGCCGCGAACAGGTTGCCGGCTGCGGGCGCGCGCACCATCTTCACGATCAGCAGTGGCAGTGGGACCAGCTTCAGCTGGGGTTCGCTGAGCAGCGCTCAGCAGGCCGCGCTGAACCACAGTGCGTCCGGCACTGCGGACAGCCTCGGATCCGCCCGTCTCGACTGGCTGCGCGGCGTCCGGACGCAGGAACTCAGCCAGGCCAACCCCACCGGGGTATTCCGCGCGCGCACCAGCGTGCTCGGCGACATCATCAACTCCGACCCCGCTTTCGCCTACGATGAGGATTTCGGCTATGCGGACATGGCGGCCAGCGAGGCATCGAGCTACACGTCCTATGTGTCGTCGAAGAGCAGCCGTACGCCGGCCGTCTTCGTCGGGGGCAACGACGGCATGCTGCATGCCTTCAATGCAGTCACGGGAACGGCTGGCGGTGTCGAACTGTTCGCCTTCGTGCCGAATGCCGTGTATCCGAACCTCAGCCAGCTGACCGATCCGGGCTATGCCCATCAATACTATGTCGATGGCAGCCCAGCGGTCGGCGATGCCTATCTGTCCGGATGGCAGACAATCCTCGTCGGAAGCCTTGGCGGCGGCGGCAAATCGGTCTTTGCGCTTAATGTGAGTACTGTCGAAAGTCCTTCTGCCAGCATGGTGATGTGGGAATTCACCGACGCCGACCTGGGCCTGACCTACAGCAAGCCGCAGATTGCCCGTCTCAACAGTGGGCAGTGGGTCGCGATCTTCGGCAATGGCTACAACAGCACGTCCGAACGGGCCTACCTGTATGTGGTCAATCTGAGCAGCGGGGCGCTGATCGCGAAGATCGCCGCCGGCAGCGCCACCGCCAACGGATTGTCGACGCCGGTGCTGTACGACGCCAATGGCGACAAGATCATGGATTACGCCTATGCGGGGGATCTGCAGGGCAATCTGTGGAAGTTCGATCTGACGAGCCTCGCCAACCAGACCACGCCGCAGTTCGTTGCACGCAATGCCAGTGGCCAGGTGCAGCCTATCACGGCGCAACCCGTGATCACGAGCCACCCCAATGGCGGCGTGCTGGTCGAGTTCGGAACCGGCCAGTATCTCGAGGCTACGGACCTCATGAGTCCGAAATTCCAGCAGGTCCAGAGCTTCTACGCCATCTGGGACCACGGCTCGCCGATCACGACGACCGACCGCAGCGAGTTGCAGCAGCAATCGATCACGGACCAGGCGTCGCATACCTTCACGAGCAACAACGGCACGCCCGACGATACGTCCGACGACACGACCCAGACCTATGCAGCCAGGATAACCACCAGGGCAAGCGTCGACTGGAGCACCAAGAAGGGCTGGTATATGGATCTCAGCGAGCCTTCGTCGACGGGCGAGCGGGTCGTGACGCAGCCGATCGTGAAGTATGGCAGGGTCATCTTCCTGACCGTGGTGCCGAGCAACGATGTCTGCAGGGCAGGCGGCCTGAGCTGGCTCATGGAACTCGATGCCGTGACCGGCGCCGCCACGACGGGATCGAGCTTCGACTTCAACAATGACGGCAAGTTCGACAGCAGCGACCTGCTGGCGAGCGGCGACGTGGCCAGCGGCATCATGACCTCGGTCGGCATCACCAAGCCGCCAGCCTGGTTCACCGGGTCGGAAGGCAAGGACTACAAGGTCATGACGGGTACGACCGGCGGGATCCAGTCGGTGGGCAACAAGGGGGCGCCCCCGCCCGGACCGGCTGGTGCCGGGGTGCTGCGACGCACCTACTGGATGCAGATTCAATGAACCAGGGGAGAAGGGCCATGCTCACGGCAAACCGGCAGTCGGGCGTCACGTTGATCGAACTCATGATCGTCGTGACGATCGTCGGGATCCTGGCAGCGATCGCGTATCCGGGGTATCAGCAGTATGCGCGTCGTGCCAATCGGGCCGACGCGCAGTCCATCATGCTCGAGAATGCGCAGTTCATGGAGCGGTTCTTCACCACCCACGGCACGTATGAGGGTGCGGACTTGCCCAAGACGCAATCTCCTGAAATGGGAACAGCCAAGTACACGATTCTGGGTCCCGCAGGCTCCGCAACGGGCTTTCTGATCCAGGCCGTCCCGACGGGCGGGTATACCGATGACCTGTGCGGCACGCTGACGATCAACCAGGCCGGTGTGAAGACGGAATCGGGAACGGGTTCGCTGGGCGACTGCTGGAAAAGCTGACTATCGGGGATTCCCGAGTTCCCTGGGCAGCGGAAAGCCGACCTTTTCCTGCACGCCATCGAGTTCGGCCACGGTGTCCATGCCGAGGCTTTTGAGCCGCCCGACGACTTCCCTGACCAGCACGTCCGGCGCCGACGCGCCCGCCGTGACCCCCACGCGGCGGCGCCCGACGATCCATTGCGGATCGATCTCGCTGGCGTTGTCGACCATGTAGGCCGGCACGCCCAGATGATCGGCCACTTCCCGCAAGCGGTTGGAGTTCGAACTGGTCGGCGATCCGACGACTATCACCACGTCGCATTGCGGCGCCAGCAGCTTGACTGCATCCTGGCGGTTTTGCGTGGCATAGCAGATGTCGTCCTTCTTCGGACCGCTGATCTTGGGAAAGCGTGCGCGCAGCGCGTCGACCACGCGTGCGGCGTCGTCGACCGACAGGGTGGTCTGGGTGACGTAGGCGAGCTTGTCCGGATCCGTCACTCGGAGGCCCGCGACATCCTCCGGCGTCTCGACCAGGTACATGCCTGCCTTGGACTGCCCCAGCGTGCCTTCGACTTCGGGATGGCCCCTGTGGCCGATCATGACGATTTCGTATCCCCTGTCGCGCATCTTGCTGACTTCGACGTGGACCTTGGTGACGAGCGGGCAGGTGGCGTCGAACACGTTCAATCCGCGCGCATCGGCTTCGGCACGCACGGCCTGCGACACGCCATGCGCGCTGAACACGACGGTGGCACCGGCAGGCACCTCGTCGAGTTCCTCGACGAAGATCGCGCCCTTGGCCTTGAGGTCGTTGACGACGAAGGTGTTGTGGACCACTTCATGGCGCACGTAGATCGGCGCACCGAATTTTTCCAGCGCGCGTTCGACGATGGCGATGGCACGATCGACGCCGGCACAGAAGCCGCGCGGATTGGCGAGAAGAATGGTGGGCGTCATGGCGTGCGTGTCGATGTCACAGGATGCGTGCAATTTCAACTTCGAATTCTATGGCCAGATCGGCGAGCGGGTGGTTGAAGTCAACCTTGACCGAGGCATCGTCGATTTCCAGGATGTGCCCGGCGATCGTTTGACCATTGGGCATGACGAATTCGAACAACTGGTCGACCTCGAAGACCGTGTCTGCCGGCAGGTCGCGCCTGGACAGGGTCTGGACGAGGGCCTCCTGGCTTTCTCCGAAAGCCTGCCAGGGGTCGAGCAGGAAAACATGGCGCTCTCCCGTTGGCAGGCCGATCAGCCATTGCTCCAGCGCGGGTGCCAGGGTGCCGTCGCCGAGCGTCACCGTGTCGGGCGCCGGGTCGTTGAAGTTCGAAATGATGTCGCCGCCACCGCGGGGTCGCAGCGCATAGCGGATTTCCAGCGTATCGCCCGGTTCAACGGTGCGTGCGTTCATGATGCCTTTTCCGGCGAGGTATGCCTGCCGAACAGGCTGTCCCAGATCAGCAGGACGGCGCCGACTGAAATGGCGGAATCCGCGACGTTGAACGCCGGCCAGGCAAAACCGCGGTAATGAAAATACAGGAAGTCCACCACATGGCCGAGCACGACCCGGTCGATGACGTTGCCGAGCGCACCGCCGAGCACCAGCGCGAGCGGAAAGGCCAGCCGGGGTTCGTGGCCGTGGCGCTTGAGCAGACGGATGATGATGATGGTCGCGACCACGCCGACCAGGATGAAGAACCAGCGCTGCCACCCCCCTGCATTCGCGAGGAAGCTGAATGCCGCACCGGTGTTGTGCACCAGAACCAGTGAGAAAAATGGCAGCACCGGTATGGCTTCCTGGTAATCGAGCGAGGACGTCACCCACCACTTGGTGATGTGATCGGCGACGATCACGGCAAACGCGATGGCCAGCCACTTGGGCAAGGACGATTTCTTCGGATCAGGCATGATTGCGCACCTCGCCTGCACCGGCCAGATTGCTGACGCAGCGGCCGCACAGCCCCGGAAACTCGGCATGCGTGTCGACGTCGGCGCGATAATGCCAGCAGCGCTCGCATTTCTTCGCCGTGCTCGCGGTGACTTCGATGCGGTCGACTTCCGCTGCAACCAGGCGCGCCTGCGACGTGATCAGGACGAAGCGCAGATCGTCGCCCAGGGGGGCAAATGTCGCGTAGGTGGAGGGTGAGGCGAATAGCGTGACGTCGGCCTGCAGCGACGAACCGATGCCGCCGGCGACGCGCAGGTTTTCCAGTTCCTTCTGAACGGCGGTGCGACCGTCACGGATTTTTTTCCACCGATCCAGCAGCGCTGCCTCGTCAGCCAGGTCGGGCAGCTGGTGCCAGGTGTGCAGGAACACCGAATCGTTCTCGCCGGCCAGCTGCGTCCACACCTCTTCGCCGGTGAACGACAGGATCGGCGCCATCCAGCGAACCAGCGCATGGGTCAGATGGTGCAGCGCATTCTGTGCGGCACGGCGCGCCCGGCTGTCGGCCGCACTGGTGTAGAGGCGGTCCTTGAGGATGTCGAGGTAGAAGCCGCCGAGGTCTTCCGAGCAGAAGGACTGCAGCTTCTGCACGATGAAGTGGAACTCGTAGGCATCGTAATGCCCCTGCACCTCGCGCTGCAGGCTGCGCGTCATCGCCAGCGCGTAGCGGTCGATCTCGAGCCAGTCGTCGACCGGCAGCGTGTGCGCCGCAGGTTCGAAATCGGCCAGATTCGCAAGCAGGAATTTCAGCGTGTTGCGGATCCGTCGGTAGCTTTCCACCACGCGCTTGAGGATCTCGTCGGAAATGGTGAGTTCGCCCGAATAGTCGGTCGTCGCGACCCAAAGGCGCAGGATGTCGGCGCCATACTGGTCCATGACTTTCTGCGGCGAGACGACGTTGCCTTTCGACTTGCTCATCTTGTGACCTTTGCCGTCGACCACGAAGCCGTGGGTCAGCAGGGCCCGGTAGGGTGCGCGGCCGTCGGTGGCGCAGCCGGTGAGCAGGCTTGACTGGAACCAGCCGCGATGCTGGTCCGAGCCTTCCAGATACAGGTCGGCCGGATGTGCGAGTTCGGGGCGACGTTTCAGCACGCAGGCATGGGTGACGCCGGAATCGAACCAGACGTCGAGCGTATGGCCGGTCTTGTCGTAGTGTGCGGCGTCGTCCCCCAGCAACTCGGCCGGGTCGAGCGCGAACCAGGCGTCGATGCCGGCTGCTTCGACGCGCTGCGCCACGGCTTCGAGCAGTTCCGCCGTGCGCGGATGCACGTCGCCGGTTTCCTTGTGGGTGAAGAAGGGCATCGGCACGCCCCAGTTGCGCTGGCGCGAAACGCACCAGTCGGGTCGGCTCCTGATCATCGCCTCCAGCCGCGCGCGGCCCCAGGCCGGGAAGAACTGCGTGGCGTCGACCGCCGCCATCGCCTGCTCGCGCAACGTGGCCTGGTTTCCTAGTGCTGGCTCCTGCCGCCTCGCCTCCATGCCGATGAACCACTGCCGCGTGGCGCGAAAAATGATCGGCGTCTTGTGGCGCCAGCAGTGCGGATAGCTGTGCTGCAGTTTTTCGTGCGCGAGCAGGTTGCCGCCGGCCTGCAGCGTGTCGACGATCAGCGGATTGGCCTGCCAGATGCTCATGCCGCTGACCAGGGGCACGCCTGCATAAAAACGGCCGTCGTCACCGACCGGGTTGTCGACCTTGAGGCCGTAGCGGGAGCCCACCACGTAGTCGTCGAGACCGTGGCCGGGCGCGGTATGCACGGCACCGGTGCCGGCGTCTGCGGTGACGTGGTCACCGACGATGACCGGCACCTGCCGTTCCTGGAACGGGTGCCACAGCAATACGCCCTCGAGCGCCTGACCCGTGGTGTGTGCGATGACTTCCGCTCCGTCGCCAAGGCCATAGCGCGCCAATGCCGCTTCCCGCAAGCTGTCGGCCAGGATCAGAAGGCCCTTGGCCGTTCGGACCAGCGCGTACTGGAACTCCGGGTGGAGTGCGACCGCCTGGTTGGCGGGCAGGGTCCAGGGCGTGGTGGTCCAGATGACGACCTGGATCGGCTCGTCGGTGGCCGCGACATCGAAACGCCTGTAAAGGTCGGCACGATCGGCCACTGCAAAACCGACGTCGATCGCGGGCGAAGTCTTGTCTTCGTACTCGACCTCGGCTTCGGCCAGCGCCGATCCGCAGTCGACGCACCAGTGCACTGGCTTGGCGCCCTGATACAGATAGCCGGCCTGCTGGATTTGCCCCAGCACCCGCAGGGTGTCGGCCTCGAACTGGAAATCCATGGTTCGATAGGGATGCTGCCAGTCACCCAGCACGCCCAGGCGAATGAAGTCGGCCTTCTGGCGATCGATCTGCTCGGTTGCGTAGGCGCGGCACAGCTCGCGGAATTTTGATGGGGCGATGTCCTTGCCGTGCGTCTTCTCGACTTGAAGTTCGATCGGCAGGCCGTGGCAGTCCCAGCCCGGGACGTAGGGTGCGTCGAATCCGGAGAGGGTCTTCGCCTTGACGATGACATCCTTGAGAATCTTGTTGACCGCGTGGCCGATGTGGATGTCGCCGTTGGCGTAGGGCGGACCGTCGTGGAGGATGAATTTGGGCCGCCCGGCCGCCGCCTTTCTGATCGCTTCGTAGCGTTTCTTTTCCTGCCAGCTTCTGACCCAGCCGGGTTCGCGCTTGGCAAGGTCGCCGCGCATCGGGAAAGGCGTGTCTGGCAGGTTGAGCGTGCTTTTATAGTCGGGCATGGCGCAGGGCTTTATCTGATCTTGGCCAGGAATTGCTTGGCATTGTCGACATCGCGCCTGATCTGGGCGACCAGGCTGTCGATGTCGGGATATTTCTCTTCGTCGCGCAGCTTGTGCAGGAAGTCCAGGCGTACGCGGCGACCATAGATGTCGGCGCTGAAATCGAACAGGTGGACTTCGAGTACCGGAACGGCATCGGGACTCTTGACGGTGGGCCGCTTGCCGAGGCTGGCCACGCCGGGCAGCGGGGAGCCGTTGAGGCCATACAATTCGACCGCGAATATTCCCATCAGCGGGGGGCGGTTGTGCTTGAGCTGAATGTTGGCGGTAGGAAAACCGATGTCGCGTCCCAGCTTGTCGCCATGCACCACGCGCCCCGAGATGCTGTAAGGCTGTCCCAGCAGGCGCGCTGCGTGCTCGAGTTCACCGTTGGCCAGTGCCTGGCGCACGGCGGTCGACGAGGCGCGTTCGCCGGCCACTTCGACCGTTGGCAGGAACTCGGCATCGAAGCCGAGCGATTCGCCGGCCTTGCGGAGCAAGGCGAAATCGCCCGCGCGCTTGGCGCCATAGCGGAAATCGTCACCCACGAGCACGTAGCGTGCTTGCAGGGTCCGGCCGAGTACCTGCTCGATGAAGGCCTCGGCCGTCAGGGCTGAAAACGCGCGATCGAAGCGGAACACGTGCAGACGGTCGATCCCCAGCCGATGCAGGCATTCGGCCTTTTCACGCAGGCTGGACAGGCGCGCGGGCGCCTGCTCGGGTGTGAAGAATTCGCGCGGGTGCGGCTCGAAGCTCAGTACGCTGCTCGGCAGGCCACGCGCCCGCGCCACGTCCTGCAGACGTGCAAGCATGGCCTTGTGGCCGAGATGCAGGCCGTCGAAGTTGCCGATCGTGACCGCATGAGGAGTGCCGAGTGAGCGAAAGCCGTGGGTGATGCGCATTGCCAGAGGGACCGCCTTGTCGAGCGGGCGCCAAAAAAGCGTTTATTCTAGCCGATTCATCGACTTATTCGGCCGCCCGCCGCGCAAACTGGCTTGGACGAAAGCCCAGAAGACCCAGTGCCACGAAGTAGAGCGCGCTGCCGCCGACGACCAGCAACGCCAGTCTTGCCAGACGTTCGTAGGATCGGGCAGACATCCACCATTGCGGCTCGCCCATGGCAAAGAAGAGCATCGCTGCCATCAGTGCGACGGCCAGCATCACTCGCAGGAAGTAGCCTGGCCAGCCCGGCTGCGGCTGGTAGATCTGGTGCTTCTTCAACTTGTGCAGCAGCAGCGAGGCGTTGAGGCAGGCACCCAGCCCGATCGCCAGTGCCAGGCCCGCATGGCCCAGCGGAAAGATGAAGGCGAGGTTCATCAGCTGGGTCGCGACCAGGGTGGTGATCGCAATCTTGACCGGCGTGCGGATGTTTTGCTGGGCATAGAAGCCGGGCGCCAGGACCTTGACCAGAATCAGTCCGACCAGCCCGAGGCTGTAGGCAATCAGCGCCTGCTGCGTCATGGCGACGTCATGGCCGTCGAAAGCGCCGTAGTGGAACAGGGTGGTGATCAACGGGACCGCCAGCACCGCCAGCGCGGCGTCGGAGGGCAGGGCGTGCATCAAGGTCAGCCGCAGCCCCCAGTCGAGCAGCCTGGAATATTCGGCCGGGGAGTCGTCGGCGTAATGCTTGGCCAGGCTGGGCAGCAGGATGGTGCCGAGCGCCACGCCCAGCATGCCGGTCGGGAACTCCATCAGGCGGTCGGCGTAATACAGCCACGATACGCTGCCGGTGGCGAGAAACGAAGCGAAGATGGTGTTGATCAACAGGCTGACCTGGGCGACCGAAACGCCCAGCGTGGCCGGCGCCATAAGCCTCAGGATACGCTTGAGGCCAGGGTCGTCGAAATGAAACGTGGGGCGCGGCAGCATGCGGACTTTCTGCAGATGCGGCAGCATCCACGCCAGTTGCAGCACGCCGCCCAACGCCACGCCCCAGCCCAGTGCCAGAACCGGCGGGTCGAAATAGGGCGCCAGCCAGAGCGTGGCGACGATCATGGAAACGTTTAGCAGGACCGGCGCAAACGCAGGCACTGAGAATTTGCTGTGGGTGTTGAGAATGCCCGCTGCCAGCGCCACAAGCGATATGAAGATGATGTAGGGAAAAGTGATGCGCAGCAGGGTGACGGTCAGGGCAAACTTGTCGGGATCGGCTCGAAAACCGGGTGCACTGACATAGGCCACCCACGGCGCACCCACGATTCCCAGCAGCGCTACCGCCACCAGCGCCAGCGTCAGGGCGGAGCCCACCTGATTGACAAGGGTTTGCGTGGCGTCGTGTCCCATGCGGTTCTTGTATTCGGCCAGAACCGGCACGAAGGCCTGCGAAAAGGCGCCTTCGGCAAACAGGCGCCGCAGCAGATTGGGGATCTTGAAGGCGACGAAGAATGCGTCGGTCAGCAGCCCGGCGCCGAATACGCGGGCGACGAGGGCGTCACGCACGAATCCCAGGATGCGCGAGAGCAGGGTCATGCTGCTGACCGCAGCGAGGGCTTTGAGAAGGCTCATGGACGGATAGGGGGTGTGCGCGCATTGTGCGGGTCGCACGGACGCATCGCAACATCATTGAAACGGAAGACGAACCGTACTTGATTTCTGGGTCGGTTGTCCCGTACAATCGCGGGCTTTGGTGGATTAGCCTCGTTGTAACGGCGTCCCGAGTTTAATTTCTCGTCCTGCGCCGAGCGCGGGGCTTACAGGAGCAGAATTCATGGCGAACACCGCCCAGGCCCGCAAACGCGCACGTCAGGCCAGCGCGCAGCGCGACAGCAACATGAGCCAGCGTTCGGAATTGCGCACGGCGATCAAGAAGGTACGCAAGGCGATCGAAGCCGGCGACAAGGCCGCTGCCCAGCAGGTTTTCCAGGCTTCCATGAGCGTGATCGACAGCATCGCCGACAAGAAAATCGTCCACAAGAACAAGGCTGCACGCCACAAGAGCCGTCTCTCGGCCGCAGTCAAGGGAATGGCCTGAAACGTCGCATGCGCTGCCCTCAAGAACGGGGCAGTCAAAGAAAACGCCGCAACTGCGGCGTTTTTTGTGGGCGGACGGGTCAGGGTTCAATCCGCATTTTCGGTCAGCAATTCGTTGCTGCTGGCAAAGGTCTGCAGGAACCGGTAGGCGTTCGGGTCAATGGCCTTGAGCTGTTTGTCGACGACGACACAGCGAATTCCGTCTATCGTCGTGGGCTGCACATAAGGCGAATAGTTGGTGCGGTAATTGGGATCGATGACTGCGAATGCGCCAGCAAGCCGATCTGCCCAATCGCTCGGCCGGAAACGGCTGCCTTTGGTGGTGATGCCGCGAATGATGAAGAAGGCGTTGGCGTTTGCGTCATCCATGGGTTGAAAGCGGCTGAAGGAGTTGGCGGATTTTAGCACGCGGCCAGCCATGCCGCGGGCGCGCTGCTTGCACGGCCATGCCGTTTTGCAGATACTTGGCGGCCTTGCCCTACAAAAGCAGTCAACTATTAATCGGAGGAAGCGCTTGATGAAGAACCCGCTGGATTCGCTTTGGGGTACCGTGATCGCCGGACTTGTTCTGACGGCCGTACTCTATGTTTTCGCCAGAAATTTCCTGGGCTGAAGAGGACCGAGCAATGGAAAACGTCGATTTGGTCGCTGCGCTGGCTCGCTGGATTCACTTCATGGCGGGCGTGATGTGGATAGGCTTGCTGTATTACTTCAACTTCGTGCAAGTCGCGGCATTGAAAAATGCAGGTGCCGACGGTACGGCGGCCGGTATTACCAAGCATGTCGCGCCGCGCGCCCTGTTGTTCTTCCGCTGGGCTGCACTGGTGACCTGGCTCGCCGGCGCTGCCTTGCTCGGCCCGCTGTTCACTGATGCCTTTCTGCTGCGTCATGGCATGGGGCCGATCGGAATCGGCGCGTGGTTGGGCACCATCATGCTTTTCAACGTCTGGATGCTGATCTGGCCGAACCAGAAGAAAATCCTCGGTATGAAGCCAGCCAGCGACGACGAGAAGAACCGGGCGCGCCGGGTCGCTTTCCTGGCCTCACGCACCAATACCATGCTGTCGATCCCGATGTTGTTCTTCATGGCAGGCGGGTGGTCTCACAGGGCGCTTTTCGGCCTATAATCAACGCGCTGCATGACAAGCACGGCGGCCATGGCCGCCGTTTTTATTTTGCTGTTTGGAATTCCCTAGAGGACAACCATTTCAAGACAGCCGGGTTGAGAAATGCCATGACAACACATTTGATGAATACCTATTCTCGCCAGCCCCTTGCCTTCGTGCGGGGCGAGGGTGCCTACCTCTGGGACGAGACCGGCAAGCGGTATCTGGATGCCGTCGCCGGCGTGGCGGTGAATGGACTGGGCCATGCACATCCCCGGCTGGTAAAGGCCATCGCCGATCAGGCCGCGACGCTGATCCACTCCTCCAATCTTTATCGCGTCTTGCGGCAGGAGGAACTGGCCGACCGACTGTGTGCCCTGTCGGGCATGGACAAGGCATTCTTCTGCAATTCCGGTTGCGAGGCCAACGAGGCGGCGATCAAGCTGGCGCGGCTGTATGGCCACGGCAAGGGCATCGAGGTGCCGACCATCATCGTGATGGAGAAGGCTTTTCATGGCCGCACCATGGCGACGCTGACCGCCACGGGCAGCCGCAAGATCCAGGCAGGTTTCGAACCCTTGCTGTCGGGCTTCGCGCGGGTGCCGTTCAATGATCTGGAAGCGATCCGTCAGGTTGCCGAGCACAACAAGAGCGTGGTGGCGGTGCTGGTCGAGGTCGTGCAGGGCGAGGGCGGCATCAACGTCCTGCCGGCGGAATTTCTTGCCGGGCTGCGGCAGATCTGCGATGCCCATGGCTGGCTGCTGATGCTGGATGAGGTCCAGACCGGCATCGGCCGCACCGGAACCTGGTTCGGTTTCCAGCACACTGGCGTCACGCCGGATGTGATGGCGCTGGCAAAGGGGCTGGGTTCGGGCGTTCCGATCGGGGCATGCCTGGCGCGCGGCGCTGCAGCGGATGTTTTCCAGCCCGGCAACCATGGTTCGACTTTCGGCGGCAATCCGCTGGCATGCGCAGCGGCGCTTGCAACCCTGGACGTCATCGAACAGGAAAAGCTCCTGGAAAATGCATGCCGGCGCGGCGAAGCCATCCGCAGCGGCTTGCGGCAGGCATTCACCGGTCTGGACAGCGTGGTCGACATCCGTGGCGAGGGCATGATGATCGGCATCGAACTCGACCGTCCCTGTGGGGAACTGGTCGCGGTGGCCCGAGATGCCGGCGTGCTGATCAACGTCACGGCCGACAAGGTCATCCGCCTGGTTCCGCCGCTGATCTATGGCGACGCCGAAGTCAATGAACTGATTGCCGTGGTCACTGCCGTCGTCAAGAACTACCTGCAGCAGGCGGCGTGATGCTGAAGCACTTTCTGCAATTCAAGGATCTCTCCCGCGAGGAACTCTTGTATCTGTTCGATCGCTCGCGGGTGATCAAGTCGCGCTTCAAGCGTTACCAGCCCTATCATCCGCTGGTCGACCGGACGCTGGCGATGATTTTCGAGAAAAGCTCCACGCGGACCCGGTTGAGCTTCGAGGCTGGCATGCATCAGCTCGGTGGCTCGGCGATCTATCTCAACACGCGCGACACGCAGCTCGGGCGCGGCGAGCCGGTCGAAGACGCTGGGGAAGTCATCTCGCGCATGGTCGACATCGTGATGATTCGCACCTTCGAGCAGGACATCATCGAGCGCTTCGCCTCGCATTCGCGGGTGCCGGTCATCAATGGCCTCACCAACGAATACCATCCGTGCCAGATTCTGGCCGACATCTTCACCTACATCGAGCATCGTGGCTCGATTCATGGCAAGACGGTGGCCTGGATCGGCGACTCCAACAACATGTGCAACACCTGGCTGCAGGCGGCCGAAGTGCTCGGCTTCAACGTGCATGTATCGACGCCACAGGGGTATGAGGTCGAGCCCGAGCGCGCCGGCCTGTATGGCACCGATCACTACGAAAGCTTTGCCGACCCGATGGATGCCTGCCGCGGCGCCGACCTGGTCACGACCGACGTCTGGACCAGCATGGGCTGGGAAGCGGAGAACGACGAGCGGATCCGGGCCTTTGCCGACTGGCAGGTCGATGCCGAGATGATGAAGATGGCGAAATCCGATGCGCTTTTCATGCATTGTCTGCCCGCGCATCGCGGCGAGGAAGTCACGGCGGAGGTGATCGACGGCGTGCAGTCCGTGGTGTGGGACGAGGCCGAGAACCGTCTGCATGTGCAGAAGGCATTGCTGGAATATCTGCTGCTTGGGAAAGTGGAAAGCTGAACATGAATATCGCGTACTTCAAGGACATGGATTCGCTCTATGTCGAAATCAGTCCTGAAAACCCTTCCCAGGCCTGGGAAGCGCACGAAGGCATCGTGCTCAATCTGTCGGAGGACGGCCGCGTGGTCGGCATCGAGATCGAGAAGGCCAGCCTCGCCACCAATCTCGACATTCTGAAAATAGGCGGCTTCCCCGGCCGGGTCGAGATTATCGACAAGAACACTTCCGGTTCCACCCACTGACTCCACATCACCATGAGCGACATCAAGAAAGTTGTACTGGCCTATTCGGGCGGCCTCGATACCTCAGTCATCCTCAAGTGGCTGCAGGACACTTACCAGTGCGAGGTAGTGACCTTCACCGCCGACTTGGGCCAGGGCGAGGAACTCGAGCCGGCACGTGCCAAGGCACTGAAGTTCGGCATCAAGCCCGAGCAGATCTACATCGACGACCTGCGCGAGGAATTCGTGCGCGACTTCGTGTTTCCGATGTTCCGTGCCAATACCGTTTACGAGGGCGAGTACCTGCTCGGCACGTCGATTGCGCGCCCCCTGATTGCCAAGCGCCTGATCGAGATCGTCAACGAGACCGGCGCCGATGCCATCTGTCACGGCGCCACTGGCAAGGGCAACGACCAGGTGCGATTCGAACTCGGCGCTTACGCGCTCAAGCCTGACGTCAAGGTGATCGCCCCCTGGCGCGAATGGGACTTGCTTTCGCGCGAAAAGCTGCTGAACTATGCCGAGACCCACGGCATCCCGGTCGACATGAAGCACCGCCAGGGCGGTTCTCCCTACAGCATGGATGCCAACCTGCTGCACATCTCCTATGAAGGCCGCCATCTGGAAGATCCGAATGCCGAGGCTGAAGAGGACATGTGGCGCTGGACCGTTGCGCCGGAGAAGGCGCCCGATGCCCCCGAATACCTCACGCTGGAATATGTTCGTGGCGACGTCGTTGCGGTCAATGGCCAGGCCATGAAGGCGCACGAGGTGCTGGCGAAGCTGAACGAACTCGGTGGCAAGCATGGCGTCGGCCGGCTCGATCTGGTGGAGAATCGCTACGTCGGAATGAAGTCACGCGGTTGCTACGAAACGCCTGGCGGAACGATTCTGCTCAAGGGCCACCGCGCGATCGAGTCGATCACCCTGGATCGCGAGGTCGCGCACCTGAAGGACGATCTGATGCCGCGGTATGCGAGCCTGATCTACAACGGCTACTGGTGGAGTCCCGAACGGGTTGCGTTGCAGACGCTGATCGACCATACCCAGGCTCACGTCAACGGCATGGTCAGGCTCAAGCTCTACAAGGGTAGCGTCAGCGTCGTTGGCCGCGACTCGAAGACCGATTCCCTGTTCGATGCCAACATCGCCACATTCGAAGACGACGCCGGCGCCTACGATCAGAAGGACGCAGCCGGATTCATCAAGCTCAACGCATTGCGCATGCGGATCGCAGCCAAGCTCCACGCGAGGAGGAAACAAGCATGAGTCAGTTCGATCAGATCTCGGTACTCAAGAAGGCCAACGTGTATTTCGATGGCAAGTGCGTTTCGCACACCGTACAGTTCGCCGACGGCAGCAGGAAGTCGGTCGGCGTAATCCTGCCGTCCACGCTGACCTTCAAGACCGGCGTGCCGGAAATCATGGAAACCGTGGCCGGATCCTGCCGGGTGAAGCTGGCGGGCGAGAGCGAGTGGAAGACCTACGGCGAGGGTCAATCGTTCAAGGTGCCGGGCAATTCGAGTTTCGACATCGAGGTATCCGGCGATCCCTATCATTACGTCTGCCATTTTGGCTGAGCGATGACCACCGTCACCGTCGTCAGGAAGGACGGCCGCATCGCCATCGCGGCCGATACGCTGACCAAGTGGGGCAGCGGCAAGGAATCCGCCGACTATGTGTCGAACCACGAGAAGATCATTCGCATCGGCGACAGTTTCATCGGAATCACCGGATCGGCGACCTTCAAACTGATCCTCGCGGACTACTTTTCCACCCTTGAATCACCGCCGAAGCTCGACTCGACCGACAGCATCTTCCGCGTATGGAACACCCTGCACGGCGCGCTCAAGGAGCAATATTTCCTGCAGACCGGGGAAGACAAGGAAGAAGATCTGGAATCCTCGCGCATGGACGTGCTGATCGCCAATCCGCACGGGATTTTCGGGGTGGCCGCGCACCGTACGGTGCAGGCTTTCTCGAAATTCTATGCCTATGGCAGCGGCAGTCCCTACGCGCTCGGGGCGATGTATGCAGCCTGGCGTGCGCCTGCTCTCGACGCCGAGGCGGTGGCGCGTCTGGGCGTGATGGCTGCGGCCGAATTCCACGATGAAACGGGGCTGCCGGTGCAGTCGTTTGTGATGGATTTGGAGGAGTAATCGAGATGCCGAGTTTTGACATCGTGTCCGAGGTCGACAAGCAGGAAGTGCGCAACGCGGTCGATCAGGTCAACAAGGAAGTGTCCACCCGTTTCGACTTCAAGGGCTCCGACGCACGCGTCGAGCAGGCCGACTATGCGCTGACGGTCTACGCTGACACCGAATTCCAGCTCGATCAGGTACAGGACATCCTGGCACAGAAGCTCGCCAAGCGCGGCGTCGACGTCAAATGCCTGAATGTCGGCGATGTCGAAAAGGTTTCTGGCAACAAGGTCAAGCGCAGCGTGACGGTCAAGACCGGGGTGGAAACCGAACTGGCAAAGAAGATCGTCAAGTGCATCAAGGACAGCAAGCTCAAGGTCCAGGCCAGCATCCAGGGCGACAGCGTGCGCGTGTCCGGCGCCAAGCGTGACGTGCTGCAGGACACCATCGCGCTGGTACGCAAGAGCATTTCCGATTTTCCGTTGCAGTATCAGAATTTTCGCGACTGACAGGAGGCGAGCATGGCAAAGGTTCTGGTGCCACTGGCGGACGGCTGCGAAGAACTCGAGGCGGTCACGATCATCGACCTGCTGCGGCGCGCCGGCATCGAGGTCGTGACGGCCGGTCTCAAGCCAGGCATCGTCCTCGCTAGCCGGGGAGTCCAGCTGGTGCCGGATGCCACGCTCGACGTGGCCTTGCAGGACGATTACGACATGGTGGTGCTGCCGGGCGGCATGCCGGGTGCGTCACATCTCAAGGGGGATGCGCGCATCATCGCATTGCTGAAGAAGATGGCCGCGGCCCGAAAATACACCGCCGCAATTTGTGCCGCGCCGATGGTGCTGGCCGAAGCCGGCATCCTCGACGGCAAGCAGGCAACCTGTTACCCGGGTGCCCTCGATTCCTGGTCCGGCGTGACCATCCGCAAGGATCCAGTGATCAAGGATGGGACCGTATTGACCTCACGTGGCCCGGGCACGGCCATGGATTTTGCGCTGGCGCTGGTGGAAGCGCTGTCGGGCGCTGAAAAGCGCCAGCAGGTCGAGGCTGCACTGGTCAGGCCGTAGCCTGGCGAGCCGCATCGTTCTATCATTACGCACCCCAGGCCGATTCCGGAGAGAAACATGCAGATTCGCGAAATCCTCACCCTCAAAAGCGACGACATTCACAGCATTGCACCGGACGACTCGGTGACGAGCGCGGTCGGCAAGCTGGTGAGCCTGGGCGTGGGGTCGCTGGTGGTACTGAAGAACGGCGAAATGGTCGGATTGCTGACCGAGCGCGACATCGTTCAGGGCATGGTCAAGCAGGGGTGCGATCTCAAGGACGCCAAAGTCAGCACCATCATGGTGACCGAGCCGGTGGTCGCCAGCGCCGAGGACTCGGTGGACTATGCACGCGACGTGATGACCAAGTCGCATATCGGGCACCTGCCCATCTTCGACGGCAACAAGCTGCTCGGCATCATCTCGTTCCATGATGTGGCCCGCGCCTGCCTCAAGGAAGCCAAGTTCGAAAACAGCCTGCTCAAGCGCTATATCAAGCACTGGCCGGAGTAGCCCGGCCGGGGGTTACCTTATCGCCTCGATGTCGATTGTCTTGTCGAGAACCTGAGGCGTGATCAGTGCATAGCCCTGTTGCTGCCAGTGAGCCAGTTCCGTGATGCCGTTCGGCACGACCTCGACGTAGTCCTGGAAATCCTGCGGCGAGTAGCCATAATCATGTGCTGCCAGCCCGCATACCCGGAACGACACGCCCAGGCCGGCGTAATAGCGCATCCGGTCGACTGCATCCTGATACTTCGCCTCGTTCTTCTTGGCCACCGTCACGATCTCGGTGCCGTGGATCACGACGACGATTTTCAAATCTTCGGGCGAATAGTTGTAGGGCGCTTCGAGCAGCGGATTCATCAGCAGGCGAATCCAGTTCATCGCGTTGCCGATTTTTTGCGGATTGTCGAGGTAAAACTCGAACACCGCCCTGGCCGGCTCGTAGGCGGTGGCTACCCATTTCCCGCCAGCATGAACCGGCGCAGACATACCGAGCCACAGCAGCGTCAGCAACGTCAGGACACGTTTCATGGCGTGCTCCTTGCCTCTTTGAGACCGGTCATTGATTTATAGGCGCTGGGCAGCAACATGTTGCAGTCGGCGCAGGGTCTGGAACAGGTGCAACCGTGCCGGATCGATGTCGCCGGCGGCCACGGCTTCCTGCAGCCGGCATCCGGGCTCGGTTTCGTGCTTGCAGTCGCGGAACCTGCATTGACCGAGGAAGGGGCGAAATTCGACGAAAGCGTGCGCCAGCGCGTCGCCATCCAGATGTTGCAGCGCAAATTCCTGCAGGCCGGGCGAATCGATCACCGACGACCGGGCGTCCAGCCTGTACAGACGGGTGTGGGTCGTGGTGTGGCGACCGCTGTCGAGGGCAATGGAATATTCGGAAGTCATGGCATCGGCATCCGGGAAAAGCGCATTGATGAGCGTGGACTTGCCCATGCCGGACTGGCCGATCAGAAGGGTGGTTTGGCCTTGCAGGTAAGGCAACAGCGGCGTCGCATCGGTCAGCGCCGACAAGGTGACGAGCGGATAGCCGATCCGGGTCAGCAATCCCAGGCGCTCGGCAGCATCGGCTGTTTCCGGCAGATCGGCCTTGTTGAGAATGAGCAGGCTGGCGCATTCCTGGTCTTCGGCGGCCAGGATGCAGCGCTGGACCAGTTCAAGCGAAAAACTCGGCCGGGCGGCCACGACCACGGCGATCTGCGACACGTTGGCGGCGATGGCCTTGGTCTTGAAGGCATCCGATCGATACAGCAGACTGGATCGGGGCTCGAGACCTTCGATGATCCCGGCGTCGCCATCGAGTCGAAGCTGGACGACGTCGCCGCATACGGCACGCAAATGGCGCCCGAGGATCTGGCACGGCACAGGTCCGTGACCCGGTACGTCGACAATGAACCTGCGGCTATGCGCAGCGATGATCTGTCCTTGCCGGGTATTCAGAATCGGGGGATTCCGTCACCGGCCGACTTGACCTGGCTGGAGAGGCCTAGAATTCGGTGCTTGAGCTTCTCGGACAGGCGCGAGTAATCGCCATTGAGCAGGGCTTCCGCACCAGCCGTGTCGCCGGCAAGATGCAGGCTGACCACCTGGGCAGCATTCTGGTGGAAGGTGGCATGCAATGCACGGACCTCTTCATAGCCTGGCAGTACTTCCATCGGTTTGCCCTCGCCGTAGATCCATTTGCCGAGTGCACAGCGGTCGTCGAGCCTGATCGTCTCGGGGTCGAGTTGTTCCGTGCTCTTGCCGGCAAGGTAGGCGGTCAGACGCTGCTTCCACATGACGTGCGCGCTGATGATTTCCATCCAGTTCATGGTGTTTCGTCCGAATCAGGTTGAACTGGGAGGTATAAACGGACGAAGTCGCAAACGACTTTAAATTTCTAGATTTCCAGCAGGCTGTCGACCTTCGCGGCACAGATGAAGTCGTTTTCCGACAAGCCGCCGATCGCGTGCGTCCAGTATTCCACACGGCAGGTGTTGTAACCGACGACAAGATAGGGATGGTGGTCTTCCCGGTGCGAAACCCACATCACTGCATTGGCGAACG
Source organism: Thiobacillus sp. (assembly GCA_041912015.1). GTDB lineage: Bacteria > Pseudomonadota > Gammaproteobacteria > Burkholderiales > Thiobacillaceae > Thiobacillus. The sequence continues at coordinate 24,149 of JAYRNU010000098.1, forward strand.
CCTGCGTCTGGTAGTGGTCCTTGAACTTGAATTCCTTGGCGATTTTCATGCCGTCGCGTTGCCAGCCCGACAAGCCCTTGAGCATCGGCACAATCTGGGCATCCGTCAGCGGCGCAACGCCGCCTTCGCAGGGTGCGCACTTCTTGCGGACGAGTTCCTCGACAACGGTGGTCATTGCGGTTCCTTACTTGAACTTGTAGTACTGCTGGTTGAGGTAGGCGGCGACGTGCGCCTCTTCCTCAGGGAACCAGCCCGTGCCGACGTTGGCGTTGCAGGCCGAAATCTGGGCAGCAAGTTGCTGCTTGTTCTTGACCTTGTGGTCGGGGCGCGTGTAAATCTTGCTGCCATCGCCTCCGAACATACTGGCGTGGCAACCGATGCAACTCTTGTCGTGCAGGACTTTGCCTGCCTTTGCGTCGCCGCTGGTTTCAGGGGCGGCATGGACAGCTGTGGAACACAATGCAACTGCAAAAAGCACCAAAAGGGTTTTCATGGCAGGTCTCCAGGACAACAGGAGACAGATTATGGCTCCAAGCCCAATCTTCTGCTACCCCGAGACGGGCATGGTCTATGCGAAAATGGCGCTTGATCAATTCAGGAATCCGAAATGGCGCTCAATCCCACGAATCTGCTCTGGCTGGACATGGAAATGACGGGACTGTCGCCCGACACAGACCGAATTATCGAAATCGCCATCGTCGTCACCGATGCCGATCTCAATACCGTCGCCGAGGGACCGGTGCTCGTGGTGCATCAGCCCGATGAAGTCATGGACGCAATGGATAGCTGGAACAAGGGCACGCATGGGAAATCGGGTCTGATTGACCGCGTCAAGGCTTCGCAACTGGACGAAACAGAGGCCGAGACGCAAATGCTGGCTTTTGTGAAACAGCACGTACCGGCCAGAACTTCGCCAATGTGCGGAAATTCCATCTGCCAGGATCGCCGTTTCATGGCGCGTCACATGCCCCAGCTGGAAGCGTTCTTCCACTATCGCAACCTGGACGTCAGCACGCTCAAGGAACTGGCCAAGCGCTGGCGCCCGGGCCTGTCCGAGGGATTCAAGAAGTCCAACAAGCACGAGGCTCTGGCCGACATCTACGAATCAATCGATGAACTGAAGTATTACCGCGAACATTTCATCCGTTCGGCTTAGGCAAGAGGCTGTAGCGACAATCGGTGCAGCGACTATCGGGAAGGGACGCCCCGCCAGTCAATCGTTCGACCCGGCAGGCGTGGTTCATGGGCAAAAAAATGCCGGCCCTCCACTTGGGCCGGCACGACCAGAAGGCTGGCGGACTACTCAGGGCTTGATGTAGACGTATCCTTCCTTGGCCTGCAGTTTTCCGATCTCGGCTACGCCCGAGGGCACCACCTGCGCCTCCATGATCACGGCGGAGTTGTCCAGCTTGCGGCCTTTGAGGGTGTTGGCGCAGACGTCGAAGGTCACGCCGCGATTCTTCAGGGCCGCCACCTCGGGTTCATAGGCGCCTTTTTCGTCGCGGGCGTCGTTGAGCAGGAAGTCGATGCCCTTGCCGTGGGTGACCACCACGATCTTGACGTTAGGGTCGGCGTTGAGGTGGTTGTCGATGTTGCGCATGGCTGCCCGGGCAACCGTGTAGTCATTGATGTGATACACCACTTTCTCCTGTTCGGAGGATTCGGGGGCTGCAAGGGCATGGGTGGAAACGAAAGTCATCGGCGCGGCGGTAAAGATCAGGGCCGCGAGAAGCGGAGTGAGCTTGCGTGTCATGTGGTGGTCTCCTCGTTGATATCTGGATCGAAGTATATAAACTCGGCTTATCGAAGCCTGTCTATATGACGCTAATGTTGGCACGTTTATTCCATCCATGTGAATGAATATTTCTGGAATAAATTGACCACGCACGGCGTCATCTAGCTTATGAGCCTACTGAGCCATTTCCTGTTCGGCCCTCTGCGTCCCAGCATCGAGGCGCTGCGCCCGACCCTTTACCGCATCGCCTATGCCTGGTGCCACGATGCGGATCTGGCCGATGACCTGGTGCAGGAGACGCTGTCCAAAGCCTGGAAACGACGCGCCCAGCTTCGCGACGAGGCGGCGCTGAAGGCCTGGATGGTGACGATCATGAATCATTGCTGGATGGACCATCTGCGCAAACGTCGCGAATTCGACGACATCGAAGATTGGCAGGACGAAATCGCATCCGGAGCCGACACGCCGGAGGCAAGTTGCAATCGCGAGCAGGTCATCGCCTGTGTCCGGTCCGCGGTGGCGCGCCTGCCGCTGGGCCAGCGGCAGGTGCTGACCCTGGTCGACCTGGAGGAGTTCGGCTATGCCGAGGTGGCGTCGATACTGGATATTCCGGTCGGTACCGTGATGAGCCGCTTGTCGCGCGCACGCACAAGCCTGAAGAACATTTTGAACGTGGCAATGCAGCAGCCCATGGCACAACCGCTGCTTAGGAGAGTGAAATGAAGCACTCCATCTCCGATGAAACCTTACATGCATTCGTTGATGGCGAACTCGAGATCGCGGAGAGCGAATCGCTGATAGCACAGTTGCGAGAGGATCCCGATCTGGCACAGCGTATTTGCAACCTGCGCAGCCTGCAAAGCATGGTGCGCCTGGCTTACATCGATCCGCCTGTTCCGGACGGACGAAATTCGCCGCAAGCAGCCGGCCGGCAGCGCTTGCAGCGCATCGCTGTGGCTTGCCTGATCCTGGCAGCCGGCTTGAGTGGCGGCTGGGCCATGCGCGGCAGCAATGAATCGAAACTGCTTGCATCCTTTCCCACAGGGGCATCCGACGAAATTCAGAAAGCCAGTCTGTTGCGCGAAGCCGACCCGAATCGGGTCATTCTGCATCTCGACAGCGATGCCCCTGCCAAGATGATGTTGGCGCTGGATCAGGTCGAACGACTGCTCGACGAAGCCGACCAGCAGGGGCGTGCGATGCAGCTCGAGCTCATCTCCAACAGCCATGGCATCGATCTGCTGCGTGAAGGGGTGAGCCCCTATGCGGAGCGTATTGCCCGACTGAAGCGCCGACATGCCAATCTGCAGTGGGTTGCTTGCGGGCAGTCGGTTGCACGATTCACCAAAGAGGGCCAACAGGTGAAGATGCTGCCTTACGTCCGGATCGCACCCACTGCCATTGGTGAAATCATTACCCGGCTCCAGCAAGGCTGGACCTATGTTCGGGTTTGAGCACTGGGCAAGAATTGCAATCCTGGCGCTGACCCTGCTGGTGCATCCGGCGGCAGGAGCCGCCGCCCTGACAAATCGCCTGGCAAACCATCCTTCACCCTATCTGGCGCTGCACGGACATGACCCGGTCGCCTGGCAGGAGTGGAACGCCGAGACCCTTGCCCGCGCGCGGCGTGAAAACAAGCTGTTGTTCGTTTCGGTAGGCTACTTTGCCTGCCACTGGTGTCACGTCATGCAGCGCGAGAGCTACAGGAATCCACAGATTGCCGCGCTGCTCAACCGGGACTTCATCCCGGTCAAGGTCGACCGCGAGCTCAATGCCGGCCTGGACGATGGATTGCAAACCTTCGCGGCCGGACTCAATGGCGTGGCGGGCTGGCCCCTGAATGCCTTCGTTACGCCAGAGGGATACCCGGCATACGTGGTGCTGTATGCGCCGCCGGACGATCTTCGCAAACTGCTGACCCAGCTTTCAGCGCGCTGGGATACGGACAAGGCGGGTATCCGCCGCCTGGCCCGACAAGCCGCATCGCCGCCCGCATCCTTGCCTGCCCGCTCGCCTCTGAATGCTGCGCGTGCCGAACACGCCTGGCAGCAGTTCATGACCGATGCGTGGCAGGAAGCCGACACCCTGCGCGGCGGCTTCGGTCAGGTCAGCAAATTTCCCATGGCGCCCCAGTTGCATGCCCTGCTTGCGCGGCAATCGCGGCAGCCGGATGCCAGACTGGCAGAATTTCTCGCGCTGACCCTTGACCAGATGGCAGCACGCGGGCTGCGGGATCACATCGGCGGAGGGTTCTTCCGCTACACCACCGACCCCAGCTGGGAAACGCCCCATTTCGAGAAAATGCTCTACGACAATGCGCACCTGGCGGTGCTGTACCTGCAAGCCGCAGCGGTCCTGCAGCAACCGCAATACCGGGAGATTGCGCGCAGCACGCTCGATTTCATGCAGGACACGCTGCGCGACCCCGGCGGCGGCTTTTACAGCAGCACCTCGGCGGTGGACGAGGCGGGCCGCGAGGGCGCGACCTATCTGTGGGAACCCGACGAACTCAAGAGACGTTTGCCGCCCGATATCTACGCTGCTGTAAGGCGGGTGTGGCGGCTCGATGCAGCACGCAGTTTCCCCGAGGGCTATCTGCCCGCGGAGTTCAATTCCCCCACGGCAGGCGAACGGCAATTGCTGAACGAGGCTGCCGCCTTGCTGCGCCCGGTGCGTCGGACGCGCAGTCTGCCCAAGGACACCAAGATCAATGCCGGGTTGAACGGGCTGGCCCTGTCGGCATTCAGCCAGGCCATTGCACTCGATCCTGCCTACCGCAAGCCCGCAGACCGCCTGCAGCAATTTCTGCTGACCAGGTTGATACGCGACGGGCGCCTGATGAAGGCCCTGGCTCAGGGCAAGGTGCTGCCGCAAGCCGAACTTGAGGATTACGCCTATGTCGTGCAAGGATTGCTCGATCATGCCGATGCCACGGGCAGCCAGAGTTCACGCGAGTCAGCCGGAAAACTTGCCCAGGTTGCCTGGAAGTCGTTCTGGAGCGAGCGGGGATGGAAACACGAGGCGCACCCCTTGCTGGCGACCCTGCAGCCCGAGCCGGCACTGGCCGATGGTGCGCTCTATTCACCGTCGGAGGTGCTGATCCTGGCCAGCCTGCGCTTGTCGGACCCGGAACTGAACCTGCTGGCGCGTCGCGTCGCGTCCTGGCGCGTGCCGGCAATGGAGCGGGATGCCTTTTCCTATCCCACCCGCACGCGCCAGCTCTCGCAGGTGCTGTCGGACTGAACGACAGCTACGGTTCCTGCGAGGGGTTCTCGGTCCTTTGCATCGGACGGCGCTCGACCCGGACCTTCAACTCGAGCATTTCGTTCTTGCGCGCCACCTTGAGATGCGTGTCCTCACCTGGCTTGAGTTCGGCGATCAGATTGAGCAGCGAGGCCGAGTCGATAACCTGCTTGCCATTGACAGCCAACAGAACATCGCCCGGATGAACGCCTCCGGCGTCAGCGGGGCCGCCTTTGAGCACCCCGGCGATCAGGGCGCCTTGCACGCTCTTCAGGCTGAAGGACTCGGCCAGTTCGGGGGTCAGATCCTGAACCTCGATGCCGACCCATCCGCGCGTCACGCTGCCGCTCCTGATGATCTGCTCCATGACCTGGCGAACGATGCTGACCGGAATGGCGAAGCCGATACCCTGTGAGCCGCCGGTGCGTGAATAGATCGCGCTGTTGACGCCCACCAGATTGCCGGCCGCATCCACCAGTGCGCCACCCGAGTTGCCCGGATTGATGGCGGCGTCGGTCTGGATGAAGTTCTCGAAAGTGTTGATCCCCAGATGGCTGCGCCCGAGTGCACTGACGATGCCGGCCGTCACGGTCTGCCCGACTCCAAAGGGGTTGCCCACTGCCAGGACCCAGTCCCCGACCCTGAGGCTGTCGGGCTGGGCGAAGGTGATGGCAGGCAGGCCGCTCGCATCGATCTTCAGCACGGCCAGATCGGTTTCGGGGTCGGCTCCGACCACGCGCGCGGGCAGAATCTTGCCGTCCGCAAGCGCAACCTGGATTTCGTCGGCAGCCTCGACCACATGCTGATTGGTCAGGATGAAGCCGTTCTGGCTGACGATGACGCCCGAGCCCAGATTGGATACCTGGCGCGGGCGGGAATCGAGTCTGTCTCCAAAGAAGTAGCGAAATATCGGATCCTGCAGTGCAGGATGCGCCGGATTGTTCATCTTCTGCTGGGTGAAGACGTTGACCACGGTTGGGATGACTTTCCTGGCTGCCGGCGCAAAGGATTCGGCAACGGATGCGCCTGCCGTTGCCGGCTGCTGCGCCTCCTCGATCGTGAGGCTCGTGGTGGCTGGCTGCCAGCGCAGCAAATCGGGCCTGAACAGCGCGATGATGAACAGTACGCCGAGGGCGACCGTCGTGGATTGGGCGAACAGCAGCCAGATTTTGCGCATGTCGATTGAATACGGGGGGCTTGGCGTGGTTTTGCCAGCAGCGATTATATCCCACGGGAAATGCGCATTCCGATTTCACCCCGATGGTCTTCCGGTCCGGGCGGCAAATTGGTTAGAATGCCGGTTTTATCGCAATTCGTTCAGGTCAGGTAAACATGAGCCAGGAAGTCGATGGGCAAAAAGTGGACACACGTAAACGAAAATTCCTGATTGCCGCGACCAGCGCCGTGGGCGGGGTCGCCGTGGCGGGTGTGGCGGTGCCGCTGGTGATGAGCATGATGCCGAGCGCGCGTGCCAAGGCAGCGGGCGCACCGGTCGAAGTGGATATCAGCAAGATCGAGCCGGGCATGCTGCTGACCGTCGAATGGCGCGGCAAGCCGGTGTGGATCGTCAGCCGTACCAAAGAGATGCTCGAGCAGTTGCCCAAGCACGACGCGCTGCTGGCTGATCCCAACAGCGACATGCCCCAGCAACCTCCTTACTGCAAGAACCCGACCCGCTCGATCAAGCCGGAATACCTGGTTGCCGTCGGCATCTGCACCCACCTCGGCTGCTCGCCGACCTACCGCAAGGATGTGGGTGCAGCGGATCTTGGCGCCGACTGGCCGGGCGGTTTCTTCTGTCCCTGCCACGGCTCGAAGTTCGACCTCGCAGCGCGCGTATTCAAGGGCGTGCCGGCACCGACCAACCTGGTGGTTCCGCCCTATCAATTCCTGAGCGATACGAGACTGCTGATCGGTGTAGACGCCAAGGCACCGGGTCTTTCCAAAGAGCAAGGAGCTTAACGAATGCCTGCCCTGCAAAAAATGATGGCCTGGGTCGATGACCGCTTCCCGCTCACCGCCACCTACAAGGCGCACCTGTCCGAGTACTACGCGCCCAAGAACTTCAATTTCTGGTACTTCTTCGGCTCATTGGCCCTGCTGGTGCTCGTGCTGCAAATCGTCACCGGCATCTTTCTCACCATGAACTACAAGCCGGATTCGGACCTGGCCTTCGCATCCGTCGAGTACATCATGCGCGACGTCGACTGGGGCTGGCTGATCCGCTACATGCACTCCACCGGCGCCTCGATGTTCTTCGTCGTCGTCTATCTTCACATGTTCCGTGGCTTGATGTACGGATCCTACCGCAAGCCGCGCGAACTGATCTGGATCTTCGGCGTGCTGATCTATCTTGCGCTCATGGCTGAGGCTTTCCTGGGCTATCTGCTGCCGTGGGGACAGATGTCCTTCTGGGGCGCGCAGGTGATCGTCAACCTGTTCTCCGCCGTGCCGTTCATCGGGGACGACCTCTCGATCTGGATCCGCGGCGACTACGTGATTTCGGATGCCACCCTGAACCGCTTCTTCGCCTTCCACGTCATCGCCCTGCCGCTGGTGCTGATCGCGCTGGTCGCGGTGCACCTGGTGGCGCTGCACGAAGTCGGATCCAACAACCCTGACGGCATCGAGATCAAGAAGAAGAAGGACCCGGTCACGCACATCCCGCTCGACGGCATTCCGTTCCATCCGTACTACACGGTGAAGGACATCGTCGGCGTGATCGTTTTCCTGATGGTGTTCTCGGCGATCGTGTTCTTCGGTCCGGAAATGGGCGGCTACTTCCTCGAAGCCAACAATTTCATCCCGGCCGACCCGCTCAAGACGCCCCCGCACATCGCGCCCTTGTGGTATTTCACGCCGTTCTACGCGATTCTGCGTGCGGTGCCGCCGATGTTCGGTTCGCAATTCCCCGGTGTGGTGGCCATGGGCGCGTCGATCGTGCTGATGTTCTTCCTGCCATGGCTCGATCGCAGCAAGGTCAAGTCGATCCGCTATCGCGGTCCGATCTACAAGATCATGCTGGCGCTGTTCGTAATCTCCTTCGTCGGCCTGGGTTATCTTGGTTTGCTGCCCGCCACGCCGGTCGCGACGATATTTGCCCAGATCTTCTCGGTGGTCTACTTCCTGTTTTTCCTGTTGATGCCCTGGTACACATCGTTCGACAAAACCAAACCGGAACCGGAAAGGGTGACTGGCTAAATGAAACGCTTGAAGAAATTTGTTTTCCTGCTTGCGGCAGTTCCTCTTCTAGCCGCAGCCTCCGAAGGAAACGTCCATCTGGACAAGGCGCCGGTCAATCTGGCTGATCAGGAGTCGCTGCAGCGTGGCGCGCGTATATTCGTGAACAACTGCCTGAACTGCCACAGCGCCGCTTCGATGCGCTACTCGCGCATGCAGGATATCGGCCTGACCGAGGACCAGATCAAGGACAACCTGATGTTCGCGGCCGACAAGCCCGGCGAAACCATGAAGGTCGGCATGACCAAGGGTGACGCCAAGGCCTGGTTCGGCGCCACGCCGCCCGACCTCAGCGTGATTGCTCGCTCGCGCGGTGCGGACTGGCTCTACACCTACCTGCGCAGCTTCTACCGCGACGACTCGCGTCCCACCGGCTGGAACAACGTTGTGTTCGACAAGGTGGGCATGCCGCACGTGATGTGGAATCTGCAAGGCGAACTGGAACCCGTGTTCAAGAAGGATGGCGAGCACGAGGTCATCGAGCGCCTGCAGCTGGCGAAGCCTGGAAGCGTCACGCTGGCTGAGTACGACGCCATGGTCGGTGACCTGGTCAACTACCTCGTGTGGATGGGAGAACCCGCCCAGCTCAAGCGCAAGCAGCTCGGCCTCGTCGTTCTGGCATTCCTGGCAATCTTCTTCGTAGTGGCCTACTACCTGAAGAAGGAATTCTGGAAAGACATTCACTGAGCCGATCCTGCAGTTTTCGCCAACAGCCGGACCGTGTCCGGCTGTTGGCGTTTTAAGCATCAAATGCACGCAATTCCATAGGGAGCCCCCGCCATGATGACCTTGTATTCAGGCAGCACCTGCCCGTACAGCCACCGCTGCCGCATCGTCCTGTTCGAGAAGGACATGGACTTCGAAATCATCGATGTCGACATGCACAACAAGCCGGAGGAGGTCGCCAGCATCAGCCCCAGCGGCAAGATGCCGGTGCTGGTCGAACGCGACCTGGTCCTGACCGAGTCCAACATCATCAACGAGTACATCGACGAGCGCTTTCCCCATCCGCAGCTGATGCCGCCGGATCCCGTCATGCGCGCGCGTGCACGGCTCGTGCTGTTCAACTTCGAGCAGGACCTGTTCTCTCACGTCAACACGCTGGAGCACAGTCTCGGCAAAGGCTCGGACAAGGCACGCCAGGAAATCCGCGACAGCCTGTCGCAGCTCACGCCCATTCTGACCCGCCAGAAGTATCTGATGAACGACGAGTTCTCCATGCTGGATGTGGCGATTGCACCGTTGTTGTGGCGCCTGGAGCACTACGGCATCGAGCTGCCGAAAGTCGCCGCGCCGGTGCTCAAGTACCGCGAGCGCCTGTTCAGCCGGCCCGCCTTCATCAATGCATTGACGCCCACCGAGAAGGCACTGCGGAAGTAAGCGGGCAGGTGGAAGGGATATCGACCAAACCCTACCTGATCCGCGCGCTGTACGAGTGGTGCGCGGACTCGGGTTACGCGCCGCAGCTTCTGGTCGCGGTCGATGGCCATACCCGCGTGCCGCCCGGCTACGTCAAGGACGGCAAGATCGTGCTCAACATCAGTGCGGGCGCGACGCGCAACCTCAAGATCGACAACGACTGGATCCAGTTTTCTGCGCGCTTCGGCGGCGTTTCGCACGAGATTGCGATACCGGTGGACCGGGTCGCCGCCATCTTTGCCCGCGAGAACGGCCAGGGCCTGCATTTCGAGCCCGTCGAGGCACCGCAGCCACCGGATCAAGGTCCACCTGTTTCACCTGCCGAGCCCCCCGTTCCCCCCAAAGGCAAGCCTGCGCTCAAGGTCGTCAAGTAAAGGGGGGCATGTTTCATGGGGCGCCATCGTTATAATGTCGCCCGTCGCCGCTTTAGCTCAGGGGTAGAGCAACCGCCTTGTAAGCGGTAGGTCGTCAGTTCGAATCCGACAAGCGGCACCATCTACGCAAGCAGGAAGGCCACCCCCATGGGTGGCCTTCTTGCTCATGGGTTTGCAGGTCGGGAATGTCCTCCTGGTGAGGGGGCAAAGGGGTCCGGTCAAGGCTCCGAATCGAACGACCGCCGGTGTCGGAATTTCCTTGTTTGCTTGTGCCGGATGGCCCTATGCGCGCATGTGTGTGGGGGTGAGCTTTGGAGCCGGCGTGGTCGTACTGCTCCATGTGCAGCGGTGTCATGTAAACTGTTGAAGAGTCATCTGAAGTTTGCAATGCTTCGACACGAAGGGCTTTGCCTGCGGTCCCCTCGCTTCATGGTGGCCGCACAACGATCATCACCCAGTCACCGTCAAGCCCCATGATGCAAATACGCGAACTGGCCCGGATTCTCCTGATCTGCACCTTGTCGGTGACCGCCCGGATGGCGGGCGCCACGAGCAGTTGCGGCCAGCCCGGCCAGTTTATGGCGCCTCCCGCCTCTGCGGCGGATCCCGCGCCGATTGTCCTGTCGGCTGGCAAGCTGCTGGAGCAACTGGCTGGCGAATCGGTCGTGCTGCTTGGCGAAACCCACGATTACGCGGACGACCACCGCTGGCAACTGGTGATGCTGTCGGCACTGCACCAGATTCACCCCGACCTTGCGATCGGTTTCGAGATGTTCCCGCGCCGGATTCAGCCGGTACTGGACCGCTGGGTGGCGGGGCGCCTGTCCGAGGCCGAATTCCTGGAGCAGGCGGAATGGAGCAAGGTTTGGAATTTCGATCCCGAGTTCTACCTGCCGCTGTTTCGTTTCGCCCGGCAGTATCGATTGCCCATGCTGGCGCTCAATGTCGAGCATGAGCTGGTCGAACAGGTGCGCAAGGTCGGCTGGGACGCCGTGCCGACAAGCCAGCGCGAGGGGGTGGGGCGACCGGTCGCACCGCTGCCAGCCTACCAGGCCGAATTGCAGGCCATCTTCGACATGCATCCCGCGATGCAGGGCAGCGCGCAGGAGCGGGCGACGCGGTTTGCACGTTTCGTCGAGGCACAAAGCGTGTGGGATCGGGCCATGGCCGAGGGGATCGCCCGATTCCATCAGGGCCATCCCAATACCCTGGTGGCGGTCATTCTGGGCGCTGGCCATGTGCGCAATGGCTACGGCGTTCCCCATCAGCTCCGTGCGCTCGGCATCAATCAGGTCGCAAACCTCGTCACGCAGCCCACTGACCACCCCTGCTCTGAAATCACACCCGGGTTGGCCGATGCCGTGTTCATGATCCCGCCGCAGCCCGCGCGGGCGGCTGCCCCGCCGCCTCGGCTCGGGGTCAGCCTCGTCGAGGCGGAAGGCGGCGTAAGAATCGAAACGGTGATTGCGGACAGCCTGGCCCAGCGCACGGGCCTGCTGAAAGGGGACCTGATCACTGAGGTTGCCGGGCGCAAGGTGAGCAACGCCTGGGTCGTACGCGACGCCGTGCAGCGGCAGCCCCCCGGAACCTGGCTGCCGCTGCAGATCCGGCGCGGGGATGCCACCCTCCAAATCGTCGTGCACTTCCCCCCCGAGGCTGCGGACGATAAGGCCGCCTCGCCGCATTGATGCGCAGATTCCTGCTCGTGCTGCTGCTGATCGCCCCCCCGGCATGGGCGACGGGCTTGCCGCATCTGGATCTGGATATCAGGCTCGATCCGATCAAACGCACCCTGGTCGCCGACGCGGCGCTGACCACGGATGCGAACAGCCTGGATTTCGGTCTGCTGCCCGGCCTGAGGGTGACGGGACTTGCCATCGGCGGGCACAGGCAGGCAATTCCCGTACAAGGAGAGGTCCCGATTCATCTCGACCTGGCGGGAAGAGGGGCGCATACCGTCCGGCTGACCTATCGTGGCACCTTGGCGCCGTTGGCGAACCTGGATCAGCGCCAGGTCCTGGAGCGTCTGCCGGCCATGGCCGATGCCCGGGGCAGTTTCCTGCCTGCCGGAAGCGGTTGGTATCCCGACCCCGGCATGCCGTTCAGCTACCGCCTGCGCCTGCAATTGCCATCGGGGCAGAAGGGCCTGGCTCCGGGCACCCTGGTCAAGGAAACGGAGGGCGACGCCTATCGAGCCGAATTCGCCTTCGACCACGCGGCCGAAGGCATCGACCTGATGGCGGGGCCGTATGCGGTCACCGAGCGACTGATCCCGCGCGCCGGGCAGCGGCCGCTTCGGCTGCGCGCGTGGTTTTACCCGGACATGGCTGACCTGGCCCCAGGCTACCTCGATGATTCGGCCCGCTATATCGAGCGCTACAGCAAACTCATCGGTCCCTATCCCTTCGATTCCTTCAGTGTGGTCGCCAGCCCGCTGCCCACCGGCTTCGGCATGCCCAGCCTGACCTACCTGGGCCGGGATGTCCTGCGCCTGCCCTTCATCCGCGCCACCTCGCTGGGGCACGAGATCCTGCACAACTGGTGGGGCAACGGCGTCATTCCCGACTGGGCCACGGGCAACTGGTCGGAGGGGCTCACCACCTTCATGGCCGACTATGCCTACAAGGAAGACCAGTCGGACGAAGCCGCCCGTGACGCCCGGCTGGCCTGGCTACGGGACCTGGCCGCCGTGCCGGTTTCAGAAGACACCTCTCTTGCCGCGTTCACTGCGCGGCACCACGGCATTTCCTCCATCATCGGTTACGACAAGGCGGCCATGGTGTTCTTCATGCTGCGCGACGAGATCGGCGCCGACGCCTTCATCCAGGGCCTGCGGTTGTTCTGGCAGCGCCATCGCTTCCAGCAGGCGAGCTGGGCCGATCTGCGTAAGGATTTCGGCGAGGCAGCCGGCCGGGATCTGGGCGCGTTTTTCCAGCAATGGGTCGAGCAGGCCGGCGCGCCGCGCCTGAAACTCGGCGCAGCCCGCTGGGCCGGGGGCAAGCTGGAACTGACTGTGGCGCAGGAAGGGGGAAGCTATCGATTGCGGGTGCCGCTGCGTCTGTTGATCTATCCCGATCAGGCCGAAACACGCTGGGTGGAGGTCAACGGGCCCGTCACGCACGTCGTGCTGCCTGCCCCCCGCTTGGTGCAGGCGGTGGAACTGGATCCGGACTACCGTCTGTGGCGACGTGTTGATCCGGGCAATTTTCCTCCGATCCTGCGCGAGGTGTTCGTGTCGCCCAAGGTCAGCTTGCTGACGGCAGGGGACGAGGGTGCGGAAGCCGCCACGGCACTGGCCGAGCGCGTTCTCGATGCGCGGCCCCTGCGCTTGCCGCCTGCTGGATCCGGCCTGCCTGGAACAGCTCCGGTGCTGATCGTCGGCCAGACCGAGCGGGTCAACGCGTTGCTGACAAGAATCGGCCTGCCGCTGCCACCCGCCCAGCTCGCCGGCAAGGGCAGCGCCCGGGTATGGGTCGGTCGCGACGACTCGGGACGCCCGTATGCAGTGATCGCGGCCGGCGCAGCGGACGATCTCATTGCCTTGCAGCGTCCCCTGCCGCATTACGGGCGCGAGAGCTGGTTGGTGTTCAATGCTGCAAAGGTCGTTGACAAAGGCATCTGGCCGGCAAGGGCCGAACGGATCAGGGTCGACACGCCGACCGTCATGCCGATTCCAGGTCTGGCGCATTAGTCCGGTATCGCCTCCTGGATGTCGCCCGGCCATGCCGAGCGTTTGCAGCTCATCGCGGCCTCGGCGATCGAAGCCTTCATGCGGCGCACTGGCGTGGCGAATTCGCAAGCCCTCGTGGCGAGCAGCGGCACAACAGCGGCAGGTTTGGAACCTGTCAGCTCCCGCGCTTCGCGTGTCGCAGCGCCATCGGCTTGGCCAGGGCAGTCGTGCAAAGGGCATCTGTCGCCGACGGATGCCCTGGGGGTTGATGCGAGCCTGAGCAGGGGATTCGACCCCAACCCGGTTGTATTGCCGCCAATGGCGCGACGATCTAATGTTCAGCCACGCCCGCAGACTGCGTTAAATGTGCAGCGGGAACTTGCAGGAGCAAGGCGCAATGCCCACGCATTCGCACTTCCTCCAGCCCCGAGTGCTGCCCCTGGCAAAACTGAAAGGAGTCAAGATGAAAACCCTCGATATCGATGAATGCGCCGATTTTCTCAAGATCAACCGGACTGCAGCGTCGGAAATGGCCGCGACCGGGGACCTGCCCGGGGCCAGGATCGGCTCGGCGTGGGTCTTCCTGGAAGACGATCTGGTGGAGTACCTGCGGACGCTGATCAGGTATCAACGGCGCGATCGCCAGGCGGGAATGCTCGATGCATGGCAGGACAAGGGAAACAAGACGGACGATGGCATTGCGGTCGCGGTGCCGAGTGTGCTGCAAAGCAGGCGCAACCGGCAGGACTATCCGGTCGATCGCCCCCGCGAATTCCCGGCCGAGAAATTTGCACCGTCATCTGCCGCAGGCGCCTGACAGCGCCGTATCAAGAACCTGCCCGGCCCAACCAGGGCGGGCAGGTGCCGGTCGGGGCACCGACAGCGTATCCCGAGCCTGAGGACGTCACGGAGACAGCTTCTCCAGCATTGCCTTGTCGCCCCTTGCGATCGCAGGCTTCCTGGCAGCGCAACCCACGGCGCCGACCTCGCCAACATCCTGCTCGATGATGCGTGCCGCTTCCCCAGCTTGCGCCTGACGCGAAGCCCCGTCCGGAATGGCGATGGTCTGCGAGAGGATGTCGATGCCTCAGTGCTCCCGATGATGCTTGCGAGGTCCTGTACGGATATTGCCGTCGCATTTGGATTCCTTCTGTAGTCTAATGGCCGGACCTGCGGCTGCAACAGCGTTCAGCGGCCCGGGTTGAAACCGATCTGCCGCTGGCGGTCTGCGAGGCGTAGTCATCGGGCTGCCGCCTGGTTGTCGCGCCGGAAAGCGCTTGGGCACCCCAACGAGGAACAGGATGGTACCGGTAAACATCGCCAGCTTGACCGCAGGACGCCGCGACGACTGCCGGGTACGGGACGCGGCTGCAAGAACGGAACGTGATCAGGCGAGATGCGGTGCACTCGACGCCGTATCCGGAAAGCCCTTGCCATCCCGTCACTGTCGGGTCTCCAAGACATGAGCACACGGGCGGCCTCGCTGCGCGACCTGATGGCCCCGTTCACGAGGCGCTCGACACCCATCGCGCTGAGTCTTTTCATCGGCGACATCCTGCTGCTCGGCCTCTGGACCTGGGCCGCGGTCTACAGCGATCCGGTGCCATTGAAGATCCTGTTCTCGCTGCTTGCCGGCGACCGGATCTCGGCGCTGTTCGTCATCGGGCACGACGCCGCGCACGGCGCCTATACCGGCTCCAGGCGACTGAACCAGATCATCGGGCGCATCGCATTCCTGCCGTCGCTGCACAATTACAGCCTGTGGCAAGTGGCCCACAACCGGAAGCACCATCGTTTTCCGAACCTCAAGGGGCTCAACTCGTGGTCGCCGCTGTCCCCGTCCGAATACCGGGCGTTGTCGCCCGCCAGGAAACTGCTGCAGCGCTTTTATCGCTCGCCGCTCGGATTCGGTCCCTACTACGTGCTCAATCGCTGGTTGCCGGACAAGTTCTATCCCACACACCGCGTCGCCGGCAAGGTGACCGCCGCGTTCTGGTACGACTTCGCCCTGCTGGCCGGGTTCATCATCCTCTGGCTGTCGGCGCTTGCGACCCTGGGCAGCGCATTGCCGAACACCACGCCCTGGAAGGCGATCCTCTGGGGCGGGGTCATCCCGTTTGCCGCGTGGAACTACATCATGGGGCTTGCGATTTACCTTCAGCACACCAACGTCCGCGTGCCGTGGTTCGAGACCGAGGCCGAGTGGCAACGCTGTGTCGACGGACAGCAGGACGTGACCTGCCACGTCACGTTCCCCGATTGGTACAACTTCGCGACGCACAACATCATGCAGCACGTCGCCCACCACATCCATCCGAAGATTCCCTTGTATCAGCTTCACAAGGCCGAAAAGAAACTGGCCGAGGTGTTGGGGAAGCGCTTCGTCGCGGACAGATTCACCGTTCCATGGCTGCTGCGGACGATGCGGGACTGCAAGCTGTACGACTACGAGAGCCACCGCTGGCTCGATTTCGATGGCAATGCCCGAGGCGCACCGCATCTGCCAGGTCGGCCGATGCAATACGAAGCGCAGTTGCTAGAGCAGGCCAGGGGCTGAGTCGTCTCGGTGGATGCAGCGAGCGCGCTTCGCTCATCCCCTTGAGTTCTGAGCCAAGGTAAGGCACCCGCCATCCGGCATGCCACGGCCGCGCAATGATTTGCAGGTGAAAGGACTCGTCGCCCGAAGCCGGAGTGCAAGAGGCCGATGCCGTCAAGGCATCGGCTCTCTGTTTGGCGCGCCGGATGGGGCGCGTCTGGGCTCTGGATAGAGATTGTCTCGTTATTCCGGAGGTCCGGAAGCGACTGCGGATTCAACCGGTGGATGCAACAGATTGGTTAAATCGTTGAGCGGGTGTTTCGTAGTTTAGGGTTTTCCGTGGACGCTCATTCAATCGTCTCGCCACTGCATTGAGCTTGGTCTGCGAGTAGACCGATAGGTCGGTGCCCTTGGGGAAATACTGCCGCAAGAGCCCATTTGTATTCTCATTCGTTCCACGCTGCCAAGGATTCTGAGGGTCGCAGAAGAACACCTTGATGTCGGTCGCCAATGTGAAGCGCTTGTGGTCGGCCATCTCTTTGCCTCGGTCCCAAGTCAGCGACTTGCATAGTTCCTCCGGCAACTTGCGGGCATTTTTGATCAAAGCATTGGTGACCGTCTCGGTATCCTTGCTAGCGACCTTCACCAGCATCACGTAGCGTGACTGACGTTCGACGAGGGTCGCAATCTGGCTATTGCCGCTTCCACACAACAAGTCACCTTCCCAGTGACCTGGCACCGCACGATCTTCGGCTGTAGCGGGACGCTCACTGATCGATACAGCATCAACGATCCTGCCGTGATTGTCGGTCTTCTGCGTGTGATGGCGCGAACGGCGCATCACTCGTGTGCGCCGCAAGTGCTCCAGCAACTCTTTCTTCAAGGCGCCACGGGCCTGGATAAAGAGACTGCGATAAATGGTTTCGTGTGACACTTGGAATGTCTCGTCGGCCGGGTAAGTGCGTTTCAGCCATCCGGCGATCTGCTCCGGCGACCACTGCCACTGGAGCTTGCCTGCCACGATGTGAGCCAATGCTCGGTTCTCGACGAGTTTACAGGTCTTGGGGCGATGCGCCCGATCCCAGGCAGCCTGGTCAGCCTGATTCGCCCGATAGCATTCCTGGCCACCGTTGCGTTTGAGCTCGCGGCTGACGGTGGAGGGCGCACGCCCGAGCAGCGTTGCCATCGAACGGATCGAGTGGCCCGCCACCACGCCACGCGAAATCTCTTCTCGCTCGGACAAGGTCAGAGCCAATCTCGAACGACGACGTTGTGCCGGTTGTATCCCGCCGGTCGCAGCCAGAATGACCTGCACCGATGAATGGTTCCGATCAAACAGTTGGGCAATTTGCTGGAGGGAATCACCCTTGCGCCAGCGCTCCCACATGAGTGCCTTCTGGCT
>JAYRNU010000099.1:0-4725 GCA_041912015.1 Thiobacillus sp.
CTGGGGGAAGTACAGGAAAGCCATGACGGCTGGCTGCGCATCGCCATGGACGTGATCGGTCGGGAACAGATGGCCGTCGCCGCCTGAGCCGACTGCGGGTCGGTGTCAGCGTGAGCGGATATCCCCGAAATGAAAATTGAACAAGCCGCTGCGACGGTCGCTGAAAAACTGTTGCAGCGTCGCGTGCACCGTGCGGAACGCAATTTCATTCCATGGGATCTCGGCTTCCGTGAACAGCCGTGCTTCCAGCGATTCGACCCCGGGCTGGAAATCCAGGTCGAGCAACCGCGCGCGGAACATCAAGTAGACCTGGTTGATGTGCGGCAGATTGTATAGCGTATAGAGCCCGCCCACTTCGATGTGCGCCCCGGCTTCCTCCCAGGTTTCGCGCGCCGCGCCTTCGAGCGTTGTTTCGCCGTTTTCCATAAAGCCGGCCGGCAGCGTCCATAGCCCGTATTTCGGCTCGATTGCGCGTCGGCACAGCAGTACCTTGTCTTCCCACTCGGGAATGCAGCCGACGACCATCTTCGGGTTCTGGTAATGGATGGCACCGCAATCGGGGCATACATGTCGCGGCAGATGGTCGCCGGCCGGTACGCGCAGCACCACGGCACTGCCACATTCACTGCAAAATTTCATGCTGCATCCACTATGTTGCGCTTGATGCACGGTAACAAAATCTCCACACGTCGATCAAGGGCGAGGCTGGTGCGTGGTTGTCGCCGCTGGAGTCGCCTGCAACCGCGGCCTAATCCTGACGAGTGGAACCCGGGCGCGCGAGCGTTTATGATTCAATGCCATTCACCGTTGTTCTGATCGACCCATGCGTCCCTCCCATATCGAAACCATTCTCGACCGCGAATTCGAAAGCGCAGCCGACGGCCACCATACCCCTGTGATGTTGTGGGGCCCGCCGGGTGTCGGCAAGTCGCAGATTGTCGCCAAGATTGCCCAGCAGCATGGTGTGCCGCTGATCGACATCCGTCTGTCGCAAATGGAACCGACCGACCTGCGCGGCATCCCTTTCCGCAGCGGCCAACTGGTCGAGTGGTCGATCCCTTCGGTGCTGCCGGATGCCGTTCGTCACGGCCCCTCGGGCATCCTGTTCCTCGACGAGATCACCTCGGCGCCGCCCACGGTTTCTGCCGCTGCCTACCAGCTCATCCTCGATCGCCGTCTCGGTGAATACGTCGTGCCGGACGGCTGGGTCATCTTCGCTGCCGGCAATCGCCAGGGCGACCGCGGCGTGACCTATGCGATGCCGGCGCCGCTGGCCAACCGTTTTACCCACTACGAAGTCGAGGTCAATCTCGACGACTGGGTGGACTGGGCGCACAGCGAGGAGATCGACCCGCGGGTCATCGCTTTCCTGCGCTTTCGTCCCGACCTGCTGTTCAGCTTCGACCCGGCGCACACGCCGATTGCCTTTCCCAGTCCGCGCTCCTGGGAATATGCGCATCGCGCGCTGCAGAAATTCGACCAAACCGGCCTGCTGGCGGATGCCTTGCAGGCCTGCGTCGGTCAGTCGGCAGGACTCGAGTTGAAGACCTTTGTCGACAACATGGCGCAGATGCCGGATCTCGACGCCATCATCAATGGCGCCGACGCGGAGGTGCCGGAAGGCATCGACCTGCAATACGGCGTCGCCGCCGCACTGGTGCGCAAGGCGCTGCAGGCGGCCGACAGCGGCAATGCCGCGTCGGTGTACGGCAATATCCTCAAGTACGCGCAGCGCTTTCCGCAGCGCGAAATGGGCGTCATGCTGGTTTCCGACCTGCATCGGGCGGTGGGGCGGCCGCTGTTTGCCGTGCCTGCTTTCGCCGAGTGGGCCAACAGCATCACCGACCTGGTTCTCTACGAGCATTGATGCGCCATGGCTGACGCCAACGATGCCGCACTCGGCCCGATCCTCACCAAGCTCGCTGCGGCGCGCACGCGGCTGATCATGGAGCGTCCATTCCTCGGTGCGCTGGTGATGCACCTGCCACTCAAGGTTGCCGGCGACTGGTGCGCGACCACCGGTACCGACGCGCAGGCGTTCTACTTCAATCCCAAGTTCATCGACAATCTCAATCTCGCGCAGACGCAGTTCGTGCTGGCGCACGAGGCGATGCACTGCGCGATGGGCCATACGCATCGGCGCAACCACCGGGTCAAGCGGCGCTGGGACGTGGCCTGCGACCATGCGGTCAATCTCATCCTGATCGAGGAAGGAATGAAACCGCCGTTGCACGGCATTCTCGCCGACCAGAACTTCATGACGCTGTCGGCAGAGGAAATCTATCCGCTGATTCCAGAAGATACGCCCGAGGAGTCGTTCGACCAGCATATGTTCGACAGCGATCAGGACTCCGGAGCGAGCCCCGACGAGAACCAGCGCCAGGACGATCCCGATGCCGGCGAGTCCGGTGGTCAGGGCAAGGAAGGCCAGAGCGAGGCCGAGGAACAGCAGGGCAGTGGCAGCCAGGCTTCGCAGAAACCCAGCGAACTGTCGCCAAGCGAGCGCGAGGAGGTCGCCGAGCAATGGAAGAACCGTCTGGCTGCCGCGGCCCAGGCCGCCCGCCAGGCCGGCAAGCTGTCGCAGTCGATGATGCGCTGGGTCGATGGCCTGCTTGCGCCGAGCCTGCCGTGGCGGGCCTTGCTGGCGCGTTTCTTTGCAGTCAACCAGCGCGATGATTATTCGTGGCGCCGTCCTTCGCGGCGGGAAGGCGATGCGCTGCTGCCCCGGTTGTCGAGCGAAGGGCTGGACGTCGTGGCAGCGATTGATACCAGCGGCTCGATCAGCGACGAGGAACTGCGCGAGTTCGTTGCCGAACTCGATGCGCTGAAGGGGCAGGTCAGGGCCAGGGTGACGCTGCTGGCCTGCGACAACCACGTCGCTGAGAATGCGCCATGGGAATACGAACCCTGGGACACCATGACGCTTCCGGGCGGGATCGAAGGAGGAGGCGGTACCGATTTCCGGCCGGTATTCGACTGGGTCGAACAGGAGAGCCGCAGTCCCAACATGCTGGTGTACTTCACTGACGCCGAAGGCGAGTTCCCCCGGTTGCCGCCCAATTACCCCGTCATCTGGCTGATCAAGGGCAAGGGTGGAGTACCGTGGGGAGAACGGGTACAGCTCAATTGATCACCCCAGACAAACCCGATCCTGAACCGGCCAAGCAGGCTGACAGTCCGCCCAACCGGGTGCGCGGTTTTCTGTTCGAGCAGCTCGACATTCGGGGTGCCTGGGTGCAACTGGGATCAGCCTGGCGTGAAATGACCGCCGGTCGCGGCTATGCGCAGCCCGTACTCGAACTGCTGGGTGAACTGGCAGTCGTGACCACGTTGATCACTGCCAACCTCAAGCAGGCGGGACGGCTGACTTTCCAGCTTCGCGGAAACGGCACGGTGTCGTTGCTGGTCATGGATTGCAACGAACAATTGCAGATTCGCGGCATGGCCCGGGCTTCCGGCGACCCGTTGGCAGGAAGTGTTTCGGCTCTGCTGGGCAAGGGAGCCATGACGCTGACGCTTGACACCGCCGAAATGCGCCAGCCCTACCAGAGTCACGTTCCGTTGCAGGGAGAAACCCTGGCGGCTGTGTTTGAACATTACCTTGCGCAATCGGAACAATCTCCCACCAGACTGTGGCTGGCGGCCAATCAAGAGTCTGCGGCGGGGCTGTTGCTGCAGGCTTTGCCTGGCGCGGCGATGCGCGATGCCGACGGCTGGAACCGGGTACAGATCCTGGCCGATACCGTGCGACCACATGAATTGCTCGGCCTCGGATCGATCAAGCTGATCGAACGCCTGTTTCCGGAAGAGGACGTGCGGGTGTACGACCCGCGTCCGGTCAGCTACTCCTGTCCGTACGATCCTGACAAGATATATTCCATGCTGCGCGGCGTGGGCCAGGCAGAATGCGAGGCGATCATCGCCGAAGAGGGAGAAATCCGGGTGCACGACGATATCTGCAACCATGAGTATGTGCTCGATGCGGCGGCCGTCCGGACACTTTTTTCATCCTAGGTTCCCAACGAAACGAAAGGAAGCGCAATGCGATCAGGATGGATGCTCTGCGGTTTGCTGGCCCTCTCGGGCGCTGTACCGGCGACGGCGGCCTGCGCCGACGAGGGTCGATACGAGGCTTTCCCACTTGCTGGCCTGGCGGGCGGCAAGGGCGGGGGACGCGCCTTCATCCTGGATACGCGCGAAGGCCATGTCTGGATCTGGAGCGAAAACGAACTCGTCACTGCAACCGATGGCAGCCGCCACTACGGCGCCGGCTTCATCTACCAGGGCAGACTCCCCTTGCCGGCGCAGCCGGGGGCGTTCATCGAAACGCCCAGAAAATAAAGGTTCGGTGCTCCCTTGTCGCTTTTCCGAGACACCTGGTCGGGGTTAGATCAATTTTTTAGTAGATAGTGGTTTTCTTTTCCCGATTTGCTAGAATTCTTGGCGTCGGCTGGATTACACGTCCCGGACCGATCTAAGGCGTGGATTTTTATATTCGTAGGTTATTTTGAAGGTATTAAAGGGAAATCAAATGAAATATTCCGTCCTCCTGGCTGCTCTGCTGGCTGTTTCCATGACCGCTTGCGGCAAGAAAGAAGAAGCCGCTGCTCCCATGGAGCCGCCCGCTGCCGCTGCTCCTGCTCCGATGGAAGCTGCTCCTGCTCCTGCTCCGGAAGCTGCTGCTCCTGCTCCGGAAGCTGCTGCTCCTGCCGCTCCTGCTGATGC
>JAYRNU010000100.1:0-13374 GCA_041912015.1 Thiobacillus sp.
CATCAGAGCCTGAAAGGGCTCTTTTTACGCCTGAAACCAACCAGGCCAAATTTGCCGCTTCTCGAAATCACGGTAGACATTGCTTGGTTAACAAAGTCGAACACCAGCGATTTCCTTGGCGTTTCCACACGGCCTCCGGCCGTTGCGGACTGTCGGGATAACAGCTCAATATGACCGCTGTTCGGCGTTTACCCGACAACGCGCTAGCATTCGAGTCTGGCTGTTAGTTTGCATTTATTTCGACCCTGGCCCCTTTGGTTGCGGAAGCTCTGCGTCTCCTTTTGCATAACGTAATCAAGAGACAGCCTTGTCAGTATCCATATAAGAATCAATACGATAGACAAAGAAAATGCCTGTCTCATTATTAAATAACGTCCGGACCCATGGGTCCCTCTATTAACTGTTAGAGCGCAAGGCCAATGGAATATCTGTCGCTGTTCAGAATGCCTACTCCGATGAAAATCACGGGGCGTAGTTCAAGCATCACGAACGCTTTCATCAATTCCATAATTCCCGTTGTGGCGCCGAGTTCGGAAGAGGTGCAGCAAGCATTGGAAATACTCGGGATGACCCCCGAAACATTTCAATGCGCATACTGTGGCAGCGTTGCTTCCGAATGGGACCACCTCCGCCCGCTTGTCAAAGACAAGAAGCCAACTGGGTACATCTCGGAAATCCACAATCTCGTGCCATCTTGCGGAAAGTGCAATCAGTCAAAGGGCAACAAGGAATGGAAAACCTGGATGCTCAGCACAGCGAAACTATCTCCCACAGCACGCGGCATCAAAGACATTCCTGAACGAGTCAAGCGGCTGGAGGCTTACGAGAACTCCAAGGCCCCGACAAAAATGGATTTTGCGTCTATCGTCGGGCAGGAGGTTTGGGCGCGGCACCAAGCCAATCTTGATAAGGTGCAGTCCCTCATGCGCGAGTCGCAGGAACTCGCTGCAAAGATCAATGCTGAGGTTGCTAATGCATACAAAGCGCTCTAACCCGGCGCTCGACCTCGCTCCCTTCGGTCGCTGGACGCTGCGCGATCAAGCCGCGCAGCGCCGGTCAGCTTTACGTTAGGCCTCACACGTGGCACATACGTTTCGCATCACAAAGCTTGAAGCAGCGCAGCGGCAACTCGACTGTGCGATACGAATGCATTTCTCTGGGGCAGACCCCGTATGCACTCACACGCTCGCAGGTGCGGCCTCAATCGTACTTACTGACCTCGTTGAACATCGCTACCCTGGTGCCACGTGGGAGGAAAAAGCCAGGCAAGACAACAACCTCAGCCGTTCGCAGTTCTTCAAGATCGCCCGCAATGCGCAGAACTTCTTGAAGCATGCGCGCGATGATCCCGCCGCAGTATTTGATTTCAACCCATCGGACACCGACGCACTTCTAACGCTTGCAGTGTTCAACGCCGCTGATCTTGGCCCTCTCTCACCGGAGGCAGACGTCTTTCAACTCTGGTCGCTGGCTCTTCTGTGTCCCGACGACATGGTCACTCAGCCACCGTTTCGCGAGGCGATCGCGTACTTCGGGCGTCTGCAACAAATGGGCCGCACTGAGCAGCTTGCTGCGGGTTTGAAGGGCCTTCACGAGCATGCAGCGCGGCGAGGTCGAAACGTTCATCCGAGACCGCCCGATCACAAGCTTATAGCGGACGAATTTGGCGTACTGGGCAAAAGACCGTTTCGGCCGAACAGCCGGCGCTATCGGCACGCACGCTGACCAACCGCTCTGGCGAGTATCAGGGCAGCTGGACGAGCTTCATCCAGGTTTGCTGAACCGCTGTCACTCCCGGCCGAAGGCACGGCAGAACTCCGCGTAGCGGGGCGAAATGCTGTCAAGGCTGCGCTCGCATTGCGCGCGTGCCAGCGACCAGGCTTCGTAGCGGCAGTAGCGCAGCAGGAATTCCAGGTTCTGCCGGGTGTAGGCCTTGTTGCATTGACGCTGGCGCAAGGCATCGAAATCGACGCCGCATGCGGCAAGCCTTGCCATGACCGGTCCGCCGCCCTGCTGCTGTTCGGCTTCGACTTGTTGCGCCAGGTGCGAGAACGCGTCCGGCTCCAGGGTCGCCAGGCCGGCACATGCCGCCGGCACGGGCACGGAGTCTTCTGCCGCTGCGCACGCCGTCGTCAATGCGAGCAGGGCGAGTGCCAAGAATCTTCTTTCCATGCGTGCAACGCTCCTCAAGGGTTCCGAACCTAGTCCAGCGTCTTGCGATAGCGCTTGAAGCCAATCGCCATGACCACGACCATGAACACCAGCAAGGGCCAGACGTTGGGCCAGGTTTCGGCCCAGCCGTTGCCCTTGAGCATGATGCCGCGAACGATGCGCAGGAAGTGGGTCAGCGGCAGTCCTTCGCCGACGATCTGCGCCCAGTGCGGCATGCCACGGAACGGAAACATGAACCCCGACAGCAGCATGGACGGCAGGAAGAAGAAGAAGGTCATCTGCATGGCCTGCAGCTGGCTCTTGGCAATGGTGGAGAACATCATGCCGACGGTCAGGTTGGCGGCGAGAAAAACGAGCACGCAGGCCAGCAGCATGGGCAGGCTGCCGGCGATCGGCACGTCGAACAGGAAATAGGCGGCGACGAGGATGACGGTGACCTGGATGTAGCCGACGATGATGTAGGGCAGGATCTTGCCGATCATGACTTCGAGCGGATGCACCGGAAAGGCCAGCAGGTTTTCCAGGGTGCCGCGTTCCAGTTCGCGGGTCATGGCCATGCCGGTCATCATGATCATGGTCATCGTCAGGATGGTGCCCATCAGGCCGGGAACGATGTTGTACTGGGTGATGCCCTCGGGGTTGTAGTTGCGCTGCACGCGAATTTCGAACGGCGGCGGCTGGCTGCCGAGGCTGGTGAGCGGTCCCTTGAGGTCGTGCTGCAGCGCGTTCTGGTTGAGGTTCGCCAGCGCCGAGATGGCGTTGCCGGTGGCCGCTGGGTCGGACGCGTCGGCCTCGAGCAGCAGGACCGGCTTTTCGCCCCGTACCAGTTGGCGGGAAAAATCCGGCGGGATCGAGACGATGAACTGGACATCGCCGACAGCCATGGCTTCGCGCGCCTCGGCCACCGAATCCGGGGGCGGCAGCACGTCGTAGTAGCCGCTGTTCTCGAGGCTCGCCACCAGGCTGCGGGTATAGGCGCTCGGACTCGCGTCGAAGACCACGGTCGGCAGGCGCTTGGGGTCGGTGTTGATGGCGAAGCCGAACAGGATCAGCTGCATGACCGGAATGCCGACCATCATGGCGAAGGTGATGCGGTCGCGCCGCATCTGCACGAATTCCTTGAGCACGATGGCCCAGAGCCGGTTCCAGGCAAGCGGGAATTTCATGCGGGCACGTCCTGCACCTGATCCATGAGCCGAATGAAAACCTGCTCGAGCCCGGTCTCGGCAACCTCGAACTGCAAACCGGATTCGGCGGCCAGGCTTTGTGCGATCAGTGCGCCATCCTGGCCGCTGACGCTGTAGACGTTGCCCATCGCGACGACCTGCTGTACCCCGGGCAAGCTGCGCAAGCGCTCCGCCAGCGCCGGGTCGTCGTCCTTGACCACGAACGTGTCGAGGCCGCTCTGCGCGATGAGCTCCTCGGGCGAACCCGATGCCAGCAGATTGCCGTAGGCGATGTAGGCCAGACGGTGACAGCGCGCGGCTTCGTCCATGTAGTGCGTCGACACCAGCACGCTGATGCCCTGCCCCGCCAGACGGTGGATTTCATCCCAGAAATCGCGTCGCGCCTTGGGATCGACGCCGGCCGTGGGTTCATCAAGCAGCAGCAGCCGCGGACGATGCAGCATGCAGGCGGCCAGCGCGAGCCGTTGCTTCCAGCCACCGGACAGCGTTCCGGCGAGCTGGTGGGACCGGTCCGCCAGACCCAGTTCTTCCATGCCGGCCTGCACCACCTGTTTGCGATTCGGCATGGCGTAGAGGCGGGCAACGAAGTCGAGGTTCTCGCGGATCGACAGGTCTTCGTAGAAGCTGAAGCGCTGGGTCATGTAGCCCACCTGCTTCTTGATCTCGGCACTCTGGCTGCGCACATCGAAGCCGAGGCAGGTGCCGCTGCCCTCGTCCGGCGTCAGCAGGCCGCAGAGCATGCGGATCGAGGTCGTCTTGCCGCTGCCGTTGGGGCCGAGAAAGCCGTAGATCTCGCCTTTTTCAACCTGCAGGCTCAGGCCATTGACGACGCGCTTGTGGCCGAAGGATTTGCTCAGGCCATGCACGTCGATGGCGAACTCGCCGTTCATTGCGCGGCAGGTTTCAGCGACACATCGACCGGCTGTCCCGGGTGCAGTTGCGCGGCATCCTTCGGCTGCGGCCAGGCTTCGACCAGAAAAACGAGCCGATGGCGATTCTTTTCGCTGAACAGGACCGGCGGCGTGTACTCGGACGTGGCGCTGATGAAGCGGATGACGGCGGGCAGCGGCGTCGGGCAGCCGTCGCAATGGACGTCCACGGCCTGTCCGGTGCGCAGGGCGCCCAGCGAGGTCTCGGGCACGAAGAAGCGGACCTTGATGTTCTCGGGCGGCAGGATGGACACGACCGGCTGGCCCGGCGCGACCCACTCCCCGTTTCGGAAGAAGACGTCCTGCACCTTGCCGGAAACGGGCGCGTGCTGCGACTTCTGGTCGAGGCGGATCGTGTTCTGCTCGAGGGCGGCCTGGCTGGCCCGCACCTGGGCCTCGGCGGCCGCCCGTTCATCCTTGCGCCCGGGCAGGCGCGCGCTGTCGATCTGGGCCTGCATCTGCGCGATGGATGCGTCGTCGCGAGCAAGCTGGGTGCGCACCTCGTCGAGCGACTCGGTGCTGACGAAGCCCTTGGCTACGAGCGCCTGCTGGCGGGTGAGCTGGTCGGCCGAGAGCGCGCGCCGGACCTGTGCATCCTTGAGCTGGGCCTCGATGACGGCGATTTCGGGTGGGCGCCTGCCCGTGGCCAGGTTGCCGAGCTGCGCCTGCGCCTGCGCCAGCTGGGCCTTGGCCTGGCTGACGCCGGCTGCCTCGGTGGCCTGGTCCTGGCTGAACAGCGGCGCACCGTTCTCGATGTCGTCACCCCGCTCGACGCTGAGCGAGGTCAGCTGCCCGTTCTGCTGCGCGGCGACCAGCACCGATTCGCCTTCGATGTAGCCCTGGAAGTGATCCGTTGCGGCCGGCTGGCAGCCTGCGAGCAGCCCCGCGATGAGCGCGGCTGGCAGGAGTCGTCGGGTAGGTGGCGTCATGTCGTCATACCGGCTTGATCGCCACCATGTCGATCAGCGCCGACATGCCGTGATGGTGCGCGCCTTCGCTGATGTGCGTTTCGTGTTCGGCGAGATGTTCGATGCGCCAGTCGCCGAACCAGCGCCGCAGATCGGCTTCGACATACATGTTGGCCGGGTTGGGCGGCCCGCCCGTGCCGTACTCGATCTGCCTGGGCGTGTAGCCCTGCAGGATCAGCGTGCCGCCGGGCTTGAGGGTGCGGCGCATGCCCACGATGATGTGCTCGCGCTCGGGCGGCGGCGCGAACTGGATGAAGATGGCGACGACGACGTCATAGGCGGCTTCGGGCCAGGCCCAGGTCAGTACGTCGGCCTGCTCGAATTCGAGCGTGACGCCCCGCTCGGCCGCGAGCTTCGCCGCCTTGGCCAATGCGGCAGGCGAGAAGTCGATGGCATGGACCTTGAGGCCCTGCTCAGCCAGCCACACGCCGTTGCGGCCTTCGCCATCGGCAATGGCGAGCGCGGTCTGCCCCGCCCTCAGTCGCTGCGCCTGGCTGGCAAGGAAGACGTTGGGCGAGGTACCGAAGACGTACTCGTCGGTGTCGTAGCGCGCGTTCCAGAACTCGAAGCTCATTACTTGGCGTTGGCCGTCAACAGGCGTTCGAGCTGGGGCGCCGGCACCATGCCCGGTACGCGCACGCCGTTGGCGAAAAACAGCGTCGGCGTGCCGGAAATATTCAGCTTGCCGCCGAGCGCGATCGTGGCTTCGATAGGATTGGCGCACTGGCCATCGTTCTTCGGCAGGCCACCGCCGCGGATGTAGTCATCCCAGGCCTTGTTGCGGTCGGGCGCGCACCAGATCTGCTTCGATGCCTGAACCGCCTTGGGGTGCAGGCCTTCGATCGGATAGAGGAAAGTGTAGACGGTGATGTTGTCGACCTTGTCCAGTTCGGCCTCGAACTTGCGGCAGAAGGGACAGTCGACGTCGGAAAACACCACCAGCTTGCGCGAGCCGTCGCCCTTGACGGTCTTGAGCGCATTGTTGAGCGGCAGCGTGTTCCAGTCGATCGCCTGCAACTTGTTGAGGCGCGCCTGGCTCAGGTTGGTGCGGGTTTTGAGTTCGATCACGTCGCCTGCGAAAATGTATTGCGCCTTGTCGTCGACATAGATCA
Organism: Thiobacillus sp.; assembly: GCA_041912015.1. Classification (GTDB taxonomy): domain Bacteria; phylum Pseudomonadota; class Gammaproteobacteria; order Burkholderiales; family Thiobacillaceae; genus Thiobacillus. Next base: position 6,369 of record JAYRNU010000100.1, read on the forward strand.
GCTGGCCGTCGAGATAGACCTCGAACAGCCCGCTGTAAGGCGTCTTCTTGACCGAGGCGATCTGCGCACCCGGGAATTGCTGCGTCAGCGCCTTGCGGATGGCCGACTCGTCGGCCTGTGCGGTCGCAGCGATCATCAGGGTTGCGGCCAGGGCCAAGTGCGTGAACTTCATGCGTTGCTCCAGTAGATTGAAAAAGTCAGGACATCGCCTCGCGAACCAGTGCCGCCTTGAGCGGGGGCAAGCGGTCGACGAGGTTCATTCCGGCATTGCGCAGCCATGCCGCGCGCCGTTCGGAAAACAGGTGATGCAGGCCATGGGTGCCAGCCTGCATCCGGGCCACCGGCTCGGCGCGGGCACGGGCATAGGCCTGCAATATGCGCAGGTCGCCCGGATGCGCGCGGCGATGTGCAGCCAGCACGTCGACCAGCGCCTCAGCATCGCCGAATCCCAGGTTCACGCCCTGCCCCGCCAGCGGATGCACGCCGTGCGCGGCGTCGCCGACCAGTGCCACACCCGGCATCACCGGCGAGTCGACGCGGATCAGCCGCAGCGGGAAGGCCGCTGCAGGCGTAACCACGCGCAAGGCGCCCAGGGTGTCATGGCCAGCCTGACGCACCTTTTCGGCCATCTCGTCGGGAGGCATGGCGACCAGCTCGTTTGCATGTTCCGTGGACGTTGACCACACCATCGACATTCGGTTTCCGGGCAAAGGCAAAAAAGCCAGGATGTCGCTGTCGAAGAACCACTGGAATGCGGTGCCGCGATGCGGCCGCTCGCATTCGAAATTGGCCACGGTGCCGCTCTGGCCATAGGGCGAAACGGTCGCCGACAGGCCGGCCCATTCGCGGATGCGCGAGTTGGCGCCGTCGGCACCGATCAGCAACTGGGTCGTCAGGGTGCGGCCGTCTTCGAGACGGATCAGCGTATCCGCGCCGTCGCGCTCGAGTGCGACGATGGCGGCGGGACAATGCAGGGCGACGGCACCGCCTTCGACCAGGGCGTCCCACAGCGCATGCTGCAGGCGCCCGGACTCGAAGATGAAGGCGAGCTGCGCGGTCCCGGCAGCATAGGCGTCGAGCCGCACATGGCCCAATCCGTCGCCCGCGACGTCCATGCGGTACACCGGCTGCACGCGCGCGGCGTCCATGCGCGCCCACGCACCGAGCGATGCAAGAAAGCGCTGGTTGGCAGGCGTGAGCGCATAGATGCGCGCGTCCCATTCGTCCGTGGGCACGACGGGTGCGGCACGCTCGACCAGCGCAACGTGCAGCCCCTGGCGGGACAGCGCCAGCGCGGTGGCAGCGCCGACCAGCCCCGCGCCAATGACGACGACCTGATAGCGTTCCATGTTCCTGTTCATCCGCGTGCTCCGAACATCATGCGCCGCGCGACGAAGGTCTTGAGCGGCGGCAGCACTTCCAGCGCCAGCAGGCCGAGGCCGCGCGCGTGGCGCAGCGGCGCAAAATCGTTGGAGAAGGTGCGCACCAGGAAATCGGTGAAGCCCAGGCCGCCCGCCACGTCGACGCGCCGGCCGCGCGCGTAGGCGGCGAGCATGGCGGCGTTGCCGATCTGATCCGGCGGCACATCGGCGCACGCGAGCGCGAGCTCGAAAGCGTCGCGCAGGCCGATGTTGAAACCCTGCCCCGCCACCGGATGCAGGGTCTGCGCGGCATTGCCGATGCGCACCACGCGCGCGCCGGCTTCGCTGCCGGTGTAGGCGAGCTTCAGCGGAAAGGTCTTGCGCGGGCTGGCTTCGAGAAAACGTCCCTGGCGGCCGCCGAAATGACGATACAGCGCGTCGAGGAAGGCTGCGTCGTCGAATGCGGCGATGCGTTCGGCGTCCGCCGTGCGCGCAGTCCAGACCAAGGCATACGAGTTTTCACGCGCTTTAGCGCGCAGCAAATCGGAGTCCCCTTGCGGGGCATAGCGGTCGCCATTCGGCATACGATCTTTCACGGGCTCCAGCCCGCAGAAAGTCGGCGTCGCATCATGGGGCAGCAGCGCGACAGGCCCGTCCGGGGTGAAACGTTCGTAGGCGCGGTTCGCGTGCGGCAGCTCGGTGCGCACGTCGCATACCACCGCGGCCTGGTCGTATTCGCGGCGGACGCGCGGCCTGGGGGCCTCGAGGCCGCGCCCGCCGTCGGCCACCACGGCGAGCGGCGTGGACAGCGCGCCCAGCGACGTATGCAACGTGGCTGCCTCCGCATCGGCGTCGATGCGCTGGACGGCAACGCCGTAGTCGACCGCCACGCAGGCATCGGCGAGCGACTGCTTCAGCGCGGCGGTAAGTCCGGCATAGGGCAGAACGTAGCCGAGCGCCGGCACGTCCAGCTCGGCGGCGTCGAGATGCGCCACGCCCAGCGCGCCGCGCTGCGAGATATGGATGTGCGTGATCGGCGTGACCGCACCGAGTGCATCCCAGACGCCGACGCGCTCGAGGATGAGCCGCGCGCCATGCGACAGCGCGAGCGTGCGGGTGTCGCCGCGCGCCTCCCGCGGCTGGGCTTCGAGCACACGCACCGGCACCCCCTGCTGCGCCAGCGCCAGCGCGCATACGGCACCGGCCGGGCCGGCGCCGACGATCAGCATTTCGTTCATGCGTTCATCCAGTCTTCGATCTCGGCCACGGTTTTTGGAGGGGTGGTCAACACCTCGCATCCGGATGCCGTCACCGCCACGTCGTCCTCGATGCGGATGCCGATATTCCACAGCGCCTCGGAGATGTCGTCCGCAGGGCGGATGTACAGGCCCGGCTCGACGGTCAGCGTCATGCCCGGCTCGAACGCCCGCCATTCGCCATGCAGCTTGTATTCGCCTGCATCGTGCACGTCCATGCCGAGCCAGTGACCGGTGCGATGCATGTAGAAGCGATGGTAGGCGTTCGATTCGATGAGGCCGTCGATCTCGCCCTTGAGCAGCCCCAGGTCGACCATGCCCTGCGTGAGCACGCGCACCGCGGCCTCGTGCGGGCTGTTCCAGTGGTTGCCCGGCCGCACGGCGGCGATGGCCTCGGACTGGGCGGCCAGCACGACCTCGTAGGCATCCTTCTGCGCCGCGCTGAATTTGCCGTTCACCGGGAAGGTGCGGGTGATGTCGGCAGCATAGCTGCCGAACTCGGCGGCCGCGTCGATCAGCAGCAGGTCGCCATCGCGCATCGGCTTGTTGTTGAAGACATAGTGCAGCACGCAGGCGTTGGCGCCGCTGGCGACGATGGACGTGTACGCCGGCGCCTCGGCGCCGCCACGGCGGAATGCGGACAACAGCTCCGCCTCGATCTCATACTCGTGGCCGCCGGGCCGGGCCGCACGCATGGCGGCGCGGTGCGCGGCGGTGGAAATTTCCGCGGCGCGCCGCATCAGCGCAAGCTCGTGGCTGTCCTTGACGAGCCGCATCTCGTCCAGCCAGATGCGCGCATCGACCAGGCGGTTGGGCGCGTGCACGCCGCCACGCGCCTTGGCACGCACGGCGTTGAGCCACCCCATGACCTGCGTGTCCCAGGCCGCTTCGCGGCCGATGATGTAGGCGAGCTGCGGCTGGTTTTCCAGCAACCTGTGCATTTCGGCGTCGAGCGCGTCAAAGGAGAAACTCTCGTCGAAGGCAAACACCTCGCGCGCGGCTTCGGGACCGTAGCGAAAGCCATCCCAGATCTCGCGTTCGACGTTTTTCTCTCGACAGAACAGGATGTGGCGCGGCTCCTTGCCGGCGATCAGCACGACGACCGCCTCGGGCTCGTTGAATCCGGTCAGCCAGTAGAAATAGCTGTCGTGCCGGTACGGGTAGTGGGTGTCGCGGTTGCGCGGTACTTCCGGCGCGGTGGCAATCACCATCACCCCTTCGCCCATCTGCGCCAGAACCCGCTCGCGGCGGGCACGGTAAATAGCGGCATCAGGCTGCATGGTGCTGTCTCAGTTCCTCGTCCAGTGCCTGCAGGCGGGCAGGCGTGCCGACATCTTCCCAGCGCCCGGCGAAATGCTCGCCGCTGACCCGGCCGGCAGCGATTTCCAGGCGCAGCAACGGTGCCAGCGGCGCCTTGACGCCGGGCGTCGTGTGCGCGAACAAAGCGCGATGGTAGACGCCAATGCCGGAAAAAGTGAAGCGATCCGGATGCGGGGCCAGCGGCATGTCGGCATGCGTCACGCGTCCGCCTGCGAGAACGAAATCCCCCTGCGGATGATGCGGCGGGTTGTCGACCATCACCAGGTGCGCCAGGTCGTGTCCGGCGGCAAGACGCGCCCCCGGACCGGCGAGACGGCCGAAGTCGAATTCGCAGTAAATGTCGCCGTTGACCACGGTGAATACCTCGCCCTCGATCAGCGGCAACGCAGTGGCGATTCCGCCTGCGGTTTCGAGGGCGCTGATTTCGGGGGAATATTCGATCGACACGCCGAACGGCGCGCCGTTCCCCAAGGCGGCCTCGATCTGCTCCCCGAGATGGGCATGGTTGACCACGATGTGGCGGAAACCGGCTGCCCGCAGGCGCTCGACATGCCAGACGATCAGCGGCTTGCCGCCGACCTGCAGCAATGGCTTCGGCACAAGGTCGGTCAGCGGGCGCATGCGCTCGCCGCGCCCGGCCGCGAGGATCATCGCCGTTTTCATGTCTGCCTGCCGCTCACGTTCGTCAGGCGCCTAGAACGTATATCCGACCTGCGGCTGGCGATCCTGCAACGCGTCGAGCAGGAACAGCAGCGGCTTCAGATCGTCGTAGCGTTCGCATACCTTGCGCAGGTAATGCATGACCCGCGGCATGTCCTTCAGATAGCCATCCTTGCCATCGCGGTGGTACAGCCGCGCAAAGATGCCCAGCACCTTGATCTGGCGCTGCGCCCCCATCCATTCGAAGTCGCGCCAGAAATCGCCGAAGTCTTCGCGCACCGGCAGCCGGGCTGCCCGCGCCCGCTCCCAGTAGCGGATCACCCAATCGAGCTGCTGCTCCTCGTCCCACTGGATGTAGGCATCGCGGTAGATCGAAACGAGGTCGTAGGTGATGGGCCCGTACACGGCATCCTGGAAGTCGAGAATCCCCGGGTTGGGGTCGGACACCATCAGGTTGCGCGAATGCCAGTCGCGATGCACGTAGACGCGGGGCTGCGCGAGGTTGTTGGCAAGAATGCGCTCGAACACCTTGTCGAGAACGGCCTTCTGCGCGTCGTTCAGGGTCAGACCGAGATGCTTCGCCACATACCACTCGGGAAACAGCATCAGTTCGCGGGCCAGCAGCGCGCGGTCGTATTCCGGCAGCACGCCTGGCCGACTCGCCTGCTGGATGCGGATCAGCGCGTCGTTCGAGGCCAGATAGAGCTCGCGGGCGCTGTCTTCGTCAAGCGCCGCCAGAAAGGTGGTGCTGCCCAGGTCGGTCAGCAGCAGAAACCCTTGCTCCAGGTCCTGCGCCAGCACCTGCGGCACATGCACGCCGGCATCGGCGAAAAGCCGGGCGACCATGACGAACGGGCGGCAATCCTCGTGCGCCGGCGGCGCGTCCATCACGATATAATCGCGACCTTTGGCCGTGACGCGAAAATAGCGACGAAAGCTGGCATCCGCCGATGCCGGGGCGATATCGATCGAATCAACCCCCAGCTGTCGGGCAGCCCAGTCCTGCAATGCTTGCAAACGTTCCACTGCCATTCGGCTCCGAATAACGAACTTCCGGATTCTACAACGCTTGTCTTACTTGCCCGGCCTTGCGCTCGTTGTATTGTTGCTAACAGCCGGCCCTGCGGTTGCGGAAGGACTCGTGCTGAAAAAGGATGTCGAGCTCAGGGGCTCGGCCGTGGCTGGCCAGGCCGGGCCCCTGTTCCTGACCGCCGACGTCATCGAATCGAAAACGCCCAACGTGGTCGAAGCCAGCGGACAGGTGGAAGCCCGCCAGGCGGGGCGCAACTTCTTCGCCGACTGGCTGCAATACGACCTCACGCTGAATCAGGTGATGGCGCGCGGGGACGTGCGGCTCGAGCAGTCCTCGCTGGTCGTCCAGGGCGACTCGCTCAGGCTCAAGCTCGACGACTACAGCGGCGAACTCCTCAAGCCGGAATACTTCCTGCCGACCCAGCGGGGACGGGGCCATGCCGAGCGAATCGACTTCATCGGGGAGAACCGCTTCAACCTGGAGGAAGCCACCTACACCACCTGTCCGGTCGACAACGAGGACTGGTATTTCAAGGTGGCCGATCTCGACATCGACAGAACCCGCAATGTCGGGACCGCCCGCAATGCCACCCTGCGGTTTCTCGGCACACCCATCCTCTATACGCCCTGGCTCGATTTCTCGCTGACCAATGAACGCAAGTCCGGCGTGCTTGCGCCCACGGTCGGCCTCACCGAGCGCAGCGGCATCGACGTCACGGTGCCGTATTACCTCAATCTCGCACCCAATTACGACGCGACGCTGTTCCCGCGCCTGCTGACCAAGCGGGGCGTCCTGCTGGGCGTCGAGACGCGTTTCCTGCTGGACGATGCGCACGGCGAGAACAGTTTCGACATCCTGCCAAACGACAGGGTGGCCGAGGACACGCGCTGGAGCGTGGCCCTCTTCAACGAATACCGGCTGAACGCGAACACACGCGTCGGCATGAACGTCCTTCGCGTCTCCGACAACGACTATTTTCGCGATCTCGCCAACCGCATCTCGATCACTTCGCTGACCAACCTCGATGCCGAAGTCTGGGCCCTGACCCAGCATGAGAACTGGGATGCGGAATTTCGCGTACAAAGCTTCCAGACCTTGCAGGATTCCACCGCGGAACCGATCACGCCGCCCTACGACCGGCTGCCATTCGCCCGCCTGGGAATCAAGCAGTCGCTGCCGAGCGGAATCCAGTTCAAGATGGAAACCCAGGCGACCCGCTTTGCCGCGCCTGCCGATTCCGGCTTGCCGGATGGCACGCGGGTGATGGCCTATCCGACGCTGAATTATCCGCTCGTCAACTCGTTCGGCTTTCTCGTTCCGCAGGTGGGCTGGAGCAGCACCTACTATGCGCTCGACGACAGTTCGCCCAAGCAGTC
>JAYRNU010000101.1:0-3231 GCA_041912015.1 Thiobacillus sp.
GCCTGGGATCACCATGGCCAGCGCCTGCGGCAGCACGATCTTGCGCTGCGTCTGCCAGTAGGTGAGGCCGAGCGAATCCGCGGCCTCGACCTGGCCCTTCGGAATTGCCTGCAGGCCCCCGCGCACGATCTCGGCCATGTAGGCCGCCGCGAACAGCGTGATGCCGACCAGCACGCGGACCAGCACGTCGATCGTGAACCCCTGCGGCATGAACAGCGGGAACATGAACGACGCCATGAAGAGCACGGAGATCAGCGGCACACCGCGGATCAGCTCGACGTAGATCACGCAGAAGGTGCGGATCGCGGGCAGCTTCGATCGCCGGCCGAGCGCGACCAGCACCGAGATCGGGAACGCCAGCACGATCGACAGCGTCGCCAGCATGATGGTCAGCGGCAGCCCGCCCCAACGGTCGGTCGTCACGACCAACAGGCCCGCGACACCGCCGTGCATCAGGGCAAAGAAGGCTGCCAGCACGCCCACCCACAAGAGCGCAAGCCACGGCTTCCAGAACAGGCGGATGCAGGAGATCATCAGCAGACCGACCAGCAGGCCGGTCGCAAGCTCGGGGCGCCACTGTTCCTCGAAGGGATAGCGGCCGAAGATGATCAGCCGGTACTTCTCCGCGATCACGCCCCAGCAGGCGCCGGTCCCGCGCGCCTTCTGGCAGATCTCGGCATTGGCCTGGAAGATCGCCTGGAAGATCGCCCAGTTGGCAAGCTGCGGCAGGTAGTACAGGGCAAACGCCAGCAGCGCGATCGTCGTGACCGAACTCTTCCAGTCGCCGAACAGGTTCTTGCGCACCCAGGGAACGAGCCCGGCCTGCAGCACCGGCGGGCCACGTGGGGGAATCGGCTGGAACACGGCACTCATCAACGCTCCTTGATCGCGGCCCGCTTGTTGTACCAGTTCATGATTCCCGAGGTCGTCAGCGACGTTGTCAGGTATACGGCCATGATGATCGCGATGCACTCGACCGCGCGGCCCGTCTGGTTGAGCGCCGTGTTGGCGATCGAGACCACGTCCGGATAGCCGATCGCCACCGCCAGCGACGAGTTCTTGGTCAGGTTCAGGTACTGGTTGGTCATCGGCGGGATGATCACGCGCATCGCCTGCGGCAAGATCACCAGCCGCATCGACTGGTTCTTCGACAGGCCGAGGCTCGAAGCCGCTTCCACCTGGCCATGCGAGACCGACTGAATTCCGGCGCGCACCACTTCGGCGACGAACGACGACGTGTAGAACACGAGGCCGAGCAGCACGGCCATGAACTCCGGCGTCACAGCGGCGCCGCCTTCGACCATGCCATCGCCCTGGTGCGGCAGGTTCCACGCCGTCGGTGCGCCCCCGGACGCCCACCCGATCACCGAGCATGCAATCACGATGCCGACCGGCACCCAGATCATGCTGCGGGCGTGCCCGGTCTGTTCAAATTTGCGCTGTGCCCAGCGGCGGTAGAACCAGGCAATCACGAGGCCGATCGCGCCGCCGACGGCCGCGAGGCCCTGCCCCAGCCCCCAGACCGGCACCGGGTACTGGAACCCGCCCTTGCTGAGAAAGAACAGGCCAAACGCCGACACCGGGTCGAACGGATCGGGCAGGATCTCGGTGAACACCAGGTACCACATCAGCAACTGGAGCAGCACCGGGATGTTGCGGAACAGTTCTACGTAGCCGTAACACAGTCCCCGCACCAGCGCGTTGTGCGAAAAACGGCCGATCCCGAGCAGCGTCCCCATGATCGTGGTCATGACGATGCCGATCACCGCGACGCGCAGCGTATTACCGATGCCGACCAGGAACGCCTTCCAATACGGGTCGAGAGCGTCGTAGCCGAACAGCGGCTCGCCGATATCGAATCCGGCCGGCGTGGCCAGGAAGCCGAAGCCGCTCTGGATGCCGCGCACGCGCATGTTCTCGAGCGTGTTGTGCGCGAGGAACCAGACGGCGAGCCCGACCAGGGCAATCGCGATGACCTGGTAGACGAGCCCGCGGAACGCCTGGCTGCGCCAGGACCAGTCACGCCGCTTGGGCGGTGTACGCCCGGGCACGGCCTGCGACACGGTGGCCTCCTCCTGTGATGGAGCTTGTCGTTCTTCTATGCAAAGCGGATGCCAGGGCGTCCGCTTTGCATAGCGGCCTGCGGCGGCGCCGCAGGCCGTCACAACATCGCGTTAACGCACCGGCCACGCGTACATAATGCCGCCCTTGCTCCACAGGTTGTTCACGCCCCGCGGTAGCTTGAGCGCCGAGTTCGGGCCGACATTGCGTTCGAAGATTTCGCCGTAGTTGCCGGTGGCCTTCAGCGCATTCACCATCCAGTTCTTGTCGAGCCCCATCAACTTGCCGGTATCTTCCGAGGTGCCGACGATCCGCATGATGACCGGGTCCTGGCTGGTCTTGGCCATATCCTCGACGTTCTTCTGCGTCAGGCCGTACTCCTCGGCTTCGAGCAGACCGAAAACGACCCACTTGACGATCGTGAACCATTCGTCGTCGCCGCGGCGAACCACGGGACCCAGCGGCTCCTTCGATATCAACGTCGGCAGGATGACGTGCTCGTTCGGATCCTTGGCTTCCTTGTTGCGCACCGAAGCCAGACCCGAGGCATCCGTGGTGTAAGCCTGGCAGCGACCGGAGAAGTAGGCACCGGTGGCAGCTTCGACCTTCTCGAACACGACCGGCTTGATGCCGAGGTTGTTGGCCCGCGAAAAGTCGGTCAGATTCTTCTCGGTCGTGGTACCCGATTGCACGCAGACCGTCGCGCCCTTCAGTTCCTTGGCGTTCTTGATCTTGCCCTTGACGGGCACCATGAAGCCCTGGCCGTCGTAGTACGTCACGGCAGTGAGGAACAGGCCCAAAGATGCATCGCGCGTCAGCGTGAAGGTGGTGTTGCGCGACAGGACGTCGACCTCGCCCGACTGCAGCGCGGTGAAGCGCTGCTGGGCGTTCAGAGGAACGAACTTGATCTTGTTGCCATCACCGAGCACGGCCGCCGCGATCGCACGGCAGATATCGACGTCGAGGCCCGTCCAGTTACCCTGGCTGTCGGCAGCCGAGAAGCCGGCCAGCCCGGTGTTGACCCCGCAGATCACGCTGCCGCGCGCCTTGATGGCGTCCAGTGTCTTGCCCGCGTGCGCGGGTGCCGCGACCAGCGTTGCCGCGGCGACCAGTCCTCCGGCCAGGACCTTGCCTGCATTTCGAATCATTCCTCTGCTCCTTTTCGAGAAC
>JAYRNU010000102.1:0-19173 GCA_041912015.1 Thiobacillus sp.
ACGGTGTCGAGCGCATAGATCTTGTGAATGTAGCGATGCCGGCCGATGGGCGGACAGGGGCCGCCGTAGCCTTGGCGTTTCCAGTCGTTGAGGCCTGTGCGTGTGCCGTCCGGCAACCCGGCAGCGGATGCACCGGCTGCAAGGCCGGTGGTGGCGGGCGGCAGGTTGTACAGCACCCAATGCACCCAGGTCATTCTCGGCGCGGCTGGATCGGGAGCGTCCGGGTCGTCGACGATCAGCGCCAGGCTCAGGGTCCCGGCCGGAAGTCCTGACCATGCCAGGGGCGGCGACTGGTCGCTGCCCTCGCAGGTGTAGAGGCTGGGGATGTCGCCATGCTGGGCGAACGCACTCGAACTGAGTTCCATGGTCTTCTTTCCGTCGGTGGCCCAGGCCGCCCCGCATGCCATGGCAAGCGCAACCCCCAGACCCATTGATATGGACATCGATCGCTGCATCAATCCCTCCCGCATTCGCCTTGTACTATAGACGGCTTCTTCGCGTGCCCCCGGATGCGGTCGGACCCTCGGCTCCTCTATCGCGCAAGTGCTGCGCACGATGGGTGAACGCTTCGGGCGTTCGTGCGGCCAACTGCTTCCGCCGCAATGCCGCGAGACCCGCAGCAAGTCTGGAAGGTGGGAGAGCGCCATGCGGAAAACCACGCCGGCTCCAGTTCCGCACGAATCGAAGCCCCGGCGAAATTCCAGTTCGCCCAGCGTCATCTGGCTTGATCGGGCGACGATGGCTTGCCGGCGCGGAAGTCGGGCTTCCGCACGCAGGACCAACTCGATGCAGACAAGTCCGATGGTGATGCCTCGCCGGTCCAAGTGGGAATGTCGCGACAGACCGGGCAGGCTTCACGACCCGTCACAGCGGAATCGGAGGGGATGCTGAACCTGGCTTGTCTGCGCCTCGATCCAGTCAGCCAGAAATGCCGAGTTCAGCACACACCCTGTTGACCAGCGCCTTCAGCGCCTCGACCTCGCCCTCCAGTCGCGCCACATTGGCTCTTAGCGCGGCGATCTCGCCCACCGTCGTGTAGGCCGCGGATTCGGTTGCTTCGCGGGTGGCCGGCATGTCCTCCAGATCGGGTGCGCCGCTCAACAGGTGGGCCCAGCGGTTCTCGCGCGCGCCGGGCTGTCGCGGCAGTTCGGCCACGAGCGCGCCGGCGGGGCGTTCGGCCAGCTCCTGCAGGAAGCCTTCCACCGCCGAAATGTCGGCGAACTTGTGCAGCCGTTCGCAGTTGATGCGCAGTTCGCCTGCAGTCTGCGGTCCGCGCAGCATCAGCGTGGTGAGCAGGGCGATGGACTGGGAGGGCAGCTGCAGGACCCTGCCCAGGTTGTGGGCGTAGCGGGGCACGCGGCCGCCACTCGATTCGACGACCAGGGCCGGGCCGCGCAGGCTGTCGATCGCGGCCTGCACCTCGGCCTCGCTCGCCTCGATGACGGGATGGCGGCTGGTCTTCTGGTTGCAGCCGGCGACCAGGGCGTTGAGGGACAGCGGATAGGTGTCCGGCACGGTATGCTGCTTTTCGCTGAGCACGCCGAGGACGCGGGTTTCGAGCAGCGACAGGACGGGCAGACGGGCAGGGATCATGATGGGGCTTCGTGACGGAATGACGCGATTATCCACCGTCGGGGCGTCCGAGGCGCGGCCGGCCTGCCGGAGGCATCCGGATCCTTCACCCTGGCGCCGGGGCGCCCATCCCGCAGGCTGACCGTATAATCCCCGCAGTCATTGCAGACCCTCCAAGCGGCGGGCCAAATCACGAACCGATTCCTGCCCGGAACCATGACCCTGTCAGACGCCCTGATCCGCTCTGCCTACTGGCTCCAGTCTTCGAGGCGCTATGCGGACCTCAAGGGGTTCTTTCACCGGCTGCTGACGGACCCGCGTTCCCGCCGCCGGGTGCTTTACGACAGCGCCATGATCGTGCTGGTGCTGACCAGCGTGTTCCTGCTGATCTATGAAGTGCGGCATGAACTCGGGGCTTGGGCCGACATGTTCGAGGCCTTCGTGGTGACGGTGTTCATCAGCGAATACCTGCTGCGCATGTGGTTGTACAACGACAGCCACCTGATCCTGATCGAGCGCTGGGAACACGCCGAGCTCGTCGGGGTTCGCTTCAGCCCCCTGTCGGCGTTGTGGGCGGTGGCCAGGCAGAAGCTCGCCTACATGGTGACGCCGATGGCCATCATCGACCTGCTGGCCATCCTGCCGGGCTACCGGCCGCTGCGTTTCCTGCGCATCTTCCTGCTGTTCCGGCTGCTCAAACTGTTTCGCTATGCCCGCAACCTGACCGCGTTCGGCCAGGTCCTGCTGGAAAAGCGCTTCGAGCTCTACACCCTGTCGATCTTCGTCGGTTCGGTGGTGCTGATCGCGGCGGTCGCCCTGTACCTGTTCGAGGCGGAGCAGGCGGTGCCGACGGTGTCCAGCCTGACCGACGCCATTTACTGGGCGGTCATCACGATCACCACCGTCGGCTACGGCGACATCGTGCCGCAGACCACGGAAGGCCGCATCGTCGCCATGGTGCTGGTGTTCGCCGGCATCGCCGTGATCTCGTTCGCAACCTCCATCATCGTCATGGCCTTCCACGAGAAGATGAACGAACTGCGCGACAACCGCGTGTTCTCGAACGTGGAGCGGATGTCCGATGCGACATTGGTGTGCGGCTATGGCCGCATCGGCCAGGTGGTGGCGGCGCGCCTTGCCGCCACCCGGGCCCCCTTCGTCGTCGTCGACCGCAATCCCGTTGTCGTGGAGCTGGCCCACCGCCAGGGCTTTCTGGCGGTGGCGGGCGACGTCACCGACAACGCGCTGCTGGCCAATCTGGGCCTGGGACGCCAGGTCACGCGTGTGCTGTGCCTGACGCATGACGATGTCAGCAATGTCTACATCACCCTGACGGCCCGCCAGGCCTCGCGGGACATCCTGATCATCTCCCGCGCCAACAAGGCCGAGACCGTACGCAAGCTGGCCCAGGCAGGGGCAGACCATGTGGTGCGTCCGTACGAGGTGGTCGGGCACATGGCGGCAGAGTTCATCGGCCAGCCGGTGGCCTTCGATGCCTTGTACGATGTCATCACCCGTGCCAAGGGCATCCATCTCGAGCCGGTGCACGTCTCCCCGGGGGCCTGGCTCGATGCCCGGCAGGTCGGCGATATCGATTTTTCAGGCCTGCATCTGATGCTGTTCGGCGTCATCCGTCCGCATGCATCGCCAGCCGCCGACGGGCACGATCGCTACGAGCTGCGCGATGCGCACTTCTACTTCAATCCGAAACCGGCGCTTCGGCTGCATGCCCATGACGTCCTGATGCTGGTTGGCCATCAAGCCAGCCTGGCGCATTTCAAGGAACGCTTCGGGCAGCGTCGCGCCTGGAAAGACGGGCGGACCGGGCGATGAATCCGACCATCGTCCTGTTCGGTTGCAATCCGCTGGCCATCGAGGTGGCGCGGCGACTGGCCATGGGTCGCTCGCGCTTCATCATGGTGGACAATGACGCGGCCCGGGTGGGCGAGGCCGTCAAGGAAGGACTGGACGCCCTGCAAATCGACTACACGGACGACGACGCCCTGCGCAGCGTCGGGATCGGCAGTCACATCGAGGGGGTGTTCTGCCTGTTTGCCGAGGACTCGGAAAACGTCTTTTTGGCCATTTCCACGCGGGCCCTCGACCCCAAGCTGCGCATCGTCGCCGTGTGCCAGGCGCCCGAGGCGGCGGCCAAGTTGCTGGCTGCAGGCGCCGACAAGGTCGTCGATCCGTACGAAATCAGCGGCGCCCGGGTACACGATCTGATCCAGCGTCCGGAAGTGGTGGAACTGCTCGAGCAGACCCTGTTCGGGCGCCAGGATCTGAATGTCGCCGAGATCACCATCCCGCAGGGGACGTGGCTGCACGGCATCCATCTCTCGGCGCTCAGGAAGGTCATGACGCAGAACCTGCTGCTGCTCGGCATGGTGGACCTGGAGCGTGGCAAGGAGCTGATCCTCAGCACGCGTGGCATCGATCACCGGCTCGACCACGGCGACGTGCTCGTGGTCATCGGTGCGCGCAGCGAGATCGACGCGTTTCGAGCCCTGATCGAATCGACATCCCCCCCGGCGGCACCTGACGGACCGCGCCCTTTTTAATTGCGGGCCTTTTCGGTAGGCTTCGCACCATCCCTGCGACAATCGACACCATGCATTTCACGCCTGAAACCTTCCGCGCCTGGCCGACCAAGCGCATCACCCTGCTCGGCATGTCGGGCGTCGGCAAGACGCACATTTCATCGATGCTGCGCGGTCACGACTGGTTCCATTTTTCCGGCGACTACCGGATCGGCACGCGTTATCTCGACGAGCCGATCCTCGACCTGATCAAGCAGCAGGCGATGCAGGTGCCGTTCCTGCGCGCCCTGTTGCGCAACGACTGGATCGACATCAAGAACAACATCAAGATCCACGACCTCGGCCCGGTGCTGACCTTCGTCGGCAAGCTCGGCGGGCCGGAATGGGGCGGCCTGTCGCTGGACGAGTTCTCGCGCCGCCAGGCCGCCTATCGCGACGCCGAGATCGCCGCCATGAAGGACGTGCCGAGCTTCATCCGCAAGGGGCAGGAAATCTACGGCTACCCGCACTTCGTCAACGATGTCGGCGGCAGCCTGTGCGAGCTCGACGAGCCGGGCGTGGTCGAGCTGCTGGCCGAACACACGCTGATCCTCTACATCCAGACCACCACGCGCGAGGAAGAGGACACGCTGATCCGGCGCGCCCAATCGGATCCCAAGCCGCTGTATTTCCGCCCCGCCTTCCTTGCCGAGCACCTGCCGGTTTATCTGCAGGAAAGAGCCCTTGAATACGTCGCGCAGGTCGAGCCCGACGACTTCGCGCGCTGGGTGTTCCCGCGCCTGTTCCACTCGCGCATCCCGCGCTACGAGGCAATCGCCGGGCCGCACGGCTACACGGTCACGTCGCAGGAAATCGCCCAGGTGCGCGACGAGCGCGATTTCCTGGTCTTGCTCGAATCGGCGATCGCACGCAAGGGATGAATCTGCCCATGAAACCCGAACAGAATTTCAGTCAACAGGGAGGCAGGAGCGGCAAGGGAGGAATACAAGACCTCTCCCGCGCCCCCCTTGCCGCACTGTCGCCATCCTTTCCTCTCGTACGCCGTATGGATTCGCTTCTGTCAGGAACGCATCATGCCGCTGGTCGCGCATAACGCCCTGCCCACGTTCGAGCGCCTGCGTCGCGACGGCATGACGGTGCTGACGACCGAGCGCGCAGCCAACCAGGAAATCCGCGAACTCCACGTCGGCCTCCTGAACATGATGCCGGATGCGGCGCTCGAGGCGACCGAGCGGCAGTTCTACCGGCTGGTCGGCGAATCCAACCCGATTGCGCAGTTCTACATGCACCCATTCACCTTGCCGACGCTGCCGCGCGGCGAGGCGGCACAGGCGCATATCGCCCGGTTCTACGAAACGTTCGACGCCATCCGCGAGGCGGGGCTCGACGCGCTGATCATCACCGGCGCCAACGTCAGCCATCCCAATCTCGCCGACGAGCCGTTCTGGCAGCCGCTGATCGAGGTGATCGACTGGGCCTGGGACAACGTCACCTCGACGCTGTGCTCCTGCCTGGCCACCCACGCGGTGATGCAGTTTCGCCACGGCCAGACGCGGGTCAAGCAGCCGCACAAGATTTGGGGCGTGTTCGAGCATCGCGTGACCGACAGCCGCCACCCGCTGGTGGCTGACGTCAACACCCGCTTCGACGTACCGCATTCGCGCTGGAACGACGTTTCGCGCGCGCAGTTCGACGCGGCCGGGGTCAAGGTGCTGGCCGAGAGCCCCGAGGCGGGCGTGCATCTGGCGGTCAGCCCGGACGGCCTTCGCACAGTATTCTTTCAGGGGCATCCGGAATACGACACGGTGTCGCTGCTCAAGGAATACAAGCGCGACCTGCTGCTGGCAGCGTCGGGAAAGCTGCCCGCCTGGCCGCCGTTTCCGCGACGCTACTTCAACCGCCAGGCGCAGGCGCTGCTGGCCGAGTTCGGCAGCCGTATCCGCGCCGGCGAGACGCTGGCCTTCCCCGAATCGCACCTGTTGCCGCTGCTCGACAACACCTGGCATGACACCGCCGAGGCGGTGATCGGCAACTGGATCGGCTGCGTCTACCAGGTCACCCACCGCGAGCGCGGCCTGCCCTTCATGCCGGGGATCGACCCCGACAACCCGCTGGGACTGGCGTGACCACGGCACGCGCGCAATTCGACGCGACGCAGGGCGCGCTGCTTGCCAGCGGCGCCTGGCATGCCGATTCCATGAGCGCGCTGCCGGACCTCGCCGGCAAGCGCGTCAGCATTCTCGACGGCGCAGGCGTCACCGAACTCGATACCAACGGCGCCTGGCTGCTGATCGCCGCGGCGCGTCCGCGGGCCGGCGATCCGATGCCGGAGATGCGTTCGTTCAAGCCGCATCACCTGGCGATGCTGGAGCTGGTGGCCCGCTACTGCCCGGTGACCGACGCCAGGCCCAAGCCGCCGCGCGAAGGCGTGCTCGAACTCGCGGGGCGCGGTGTGATGGTGGTATGGGGTCATTTTTTCGGTCTGGTCAATTTCATCGGCCACCTGTTCCTCGAGCTCGTGGCTTTGATGGCCTATCCGGGTCGCTGGCGCTGGCGCGAACTTGCCGCCCAGGTCAACGCGGTGTTCGTCGGTGCGATCCCGATCGTCGTGGGCATGCTGTTCCTGCTCGGCGTGGTGTTCGCCTACCTGCTGGGTTCGCAGGCGCAGCAGTACGGGGCCAACATCTTCGTCGTCGACGGCCTGCTGCTGGCGATCCTGCGCGAGGTCTCGCCGGTCATCGTCGCGGTCCTGGTGGCCGGCCGCACCGGCGCCGCGATCACCGCGCAGATCGGCACCATGAAAGTCACCGAGGAAATCGACGCCATCACCACGCTCGGCCTGTCGCCATTGGCGGTGCTGGTGATTCCGCGCGTCATCGCGCTGCTGCTGGCAATGCCCTTGCTGGTGTTCATCGGCGACATCGCCGGAATTCTGGGCGGCATGGTGGTAACCAAGGAGCAGCTGGATATTTCCTATTACATGTTCGTGGACCGCATGGTCGACGTCTTGTTGCTGAAGACCCTGCTGGTTGGGGTGTACAAGGCACCGGTGTTCGCCATATTCATCGCGATGATCGCCTGCCGCATGGGACTGTCGGTCACCCGCGACGCTCGCAGCGTGGGCGCGAACACCACCTCGACCGTGGTGCAGAGCCTGGTCGCCATCATCATTCTCAACGCGATATTCGCCGTGATGTTCGTGCGGCTGGGAATCTGATGAGCGAAGCCGTGATCGACGTCCGCGACGTGTCCATCACGCTGGGCGGCAACCCGGTCCATCGCGGCCTGAGCCTGTCGGTCGCGCGCGGCGAGGTGATCGGCCTGATCGGCGGCAGCGGCAGCGGCAAGTCGGTGTTGCTGCGCGAGATCATCGGGCTCATGAGACCCGAGCACGGGTCTGTCAGGCTGTTCGGGCAGTCGGTGTGGGACAGCACGCCCGAGCAGATGAGCAGATTGCGCCAGCGCTTCGGCGTGCTGTTCCAGGACGGCGCGCTGTTTTCTTCGCTGTCCGTCGAGGACAATGTGGCCACGCCGCTGTTCGAACACACCGAACTGCCCCGGGTAATCTGCCGCCGGCTGGCGCGGCTGAAGCTGGCCATGGTCGGCTTGCCGCCGGATACCGTCAAGAAGCGCCCGAGCGAGCTCTCCGGCGGCATGCGCAAGCGCGTCGCACTGGCGCGGGCGCTGGCGCTCGATCCCGAATTGCTGTTTCTCGACGAACCGACGTCCGGCCTCGACCCGATTTCCGCACGGGCGTTCGATGCCCTGATACGCCTGCTGGCCGACAGCCTGGGGCTGACCGTATTCCTCGTCACCCACGACTTGGATACACTGTTTTCGATTATCGACCGGGTCATCGTGCTGTCGGAAGGCCGGGTGCTCGGCAGCGGCACCCTGGCCGAGATCAAGCAGATCGACGACCCGTGGCTGCGCGACTACTTCGCCGCGCGACCGACAGAAAGAGAACCCGCACATGGAAACTGAAGGCCGCTATACCCTGGTAGGCACCCTGGTGGTGGCGGTGGTCGCATTGATGACCGTGGCGATCATCTGGCTGGCGGGCGCTGCCGACCGGTTCGCGTACCAGACCTATACCATCTACTTCAAGCAGCAGTCGCTTGACGGACTGACGGTGGGCAGCCCGGTCAAGATGCGGGGCATCAAGGTCGGTGTGGTCGACAGCTATCGATTCGTCAGGGGCGATGACAAAGCCGTCGGCGTCAGTGCCCGCATCAGCGAGGGGGTGCCCGTCCATGCCGGTGCCGAGGCCTACATCAAGCGCAATCTGGTCACCGGCATCGCGACCATCGAAATCAGCAATGGCCCGGCTGATGCACCCATGCTGACCGAACCGCCTGAGGGCGAACGCTATCCGGTCATCGCCGAGGGCCGCTCCGACCTCGACAAGGTGACCACGGCGGTTTCCAAGCTGGCCGTCAATGGCGCGCAGGTGCTGGAAAAGATGAATACGCTCCTGTCGGAAAAGAACCAGCAGGCCTTCAGCCACACGCTCGCGAACCTCGACGACCTGTCCGGCTACCTGGCCGCCAACAAGCACAGCATGAAAGATGTCCTGCAGGGCATCCGCGAAGCCGCGGACGAATTCCGCATTGCCGGTGCCAGCATCAACCAGGTGGCCACGCGCGCCGAAGGCAGCATCGTCGACGTCAGCAACAATGCCAATGTCGCGCTCAAGGAAGCCACCGCCACGATGAACCGGCTGCAGCTCGACGCCAACCTGATCACCGACCGGGTCCAGCAGCTCACTGAAACCGGCGCCCTGGAATTGACCAATGTGAGCCGCGACGTACGCAGCGGCGCCAATTCGCTGACGACCGCCGGCAAGCGCCTGTCCGATCCGCGCACCATCCTGTTCGGGCCCGGTGAACAGCAGCTCGGACCCGGAGAAGAACTGCCATGAAAAAAGCGTTCCTGATGCTGACGTTTGCCCTGGCACTCGCAGGCTGCGTCAATCTTGCCGATCAGCCCGACTTTCCTGCCGTGGTGTACTACGTGCTGGACGATCCGGCAGCGGCCGCGCCGTCTGCCCCGGTCGCGGCAGACGCGCCCACACTCGTGGTGCTCGATACCACCGCGAGCGGGTTTTACGACACCGACCAGATCGTATTCAGCCGCAGCCCCGGTACCCGCGGGCAATACCAGTTTGCGCGCTGGACCGAAAGGCCTGGCAGGCGGATCGGCGACCTGACGCGCGCCAGGCTTGACAGCCAGGGGCGCTGGCGCGTCAGTGCCGCCGGAGGCCAGGTGCGGGGCGACCTGCTGCTCGATACCCGGCTGATCGAGCTCTACCACGATGCCTCCAGCAGTCCCGGCCAGATCCGGCTCGAACTGCAGGCCGAGCTGGTCGATCTGAAGGACCGCACGCTGCTGGGACGCAAGGTGTTCAAGCAGCAGGTACCGCTGCAGACCTTCGATGCGGCAGGCGCCGCGCAGGCATCGAACGTGGCGCTCGGCCGCGTTCTCGATGAACTCGCCGCCTGGCTCGCGACGCTCCGATAAGCGCCTACAATTCATGCCGTTGTGCCCACGACAAAAGGAGAGATCATGAAACGACTGCTTGCCGCCCTGTGCCTGTGTACCGCCGCTGCGGGTGCCCACGCCGAGATATCGCAAAAATTCGGTCCGCTCGAAATCCACTACAACGCGCTCACCACCGACGAACTGCTGCCAGAAGTCGCCCGCAGCTACAAGATCGAGCGCAGCAAGACGCGTGGTCTGGTCACCATGTCGGTGCTCAAGCAGAACCAGATGGGCGTGGCGGTCCCGGTGCCGGCCAAACTGACCGTCTATACCACCAACCTGAGCCAGCAGTTGGCCAACGTCGAGATGCGCGAGATCAAGGAGGGTGCCGCCATTTACTACCTGGGCGAATTCCGCGTCGCCCCGCCCGACACGCTGAAGTTCCACGTCAGCATCGAAGTGGCCGGCGAACCCAAGCATGAAATGGCCTTCGACCAGAAATTCTTCAAGTAGCGCCGTTGCGGCCGCGGCCGGCGGGGCTGTCCTGCCGGGGCGGGGAGCGGGCATGGCGCCGCGTCAGGCTTTCGTGACCGCCGAATAGACCAGTCTCAGCAGGCCCCAGACGCCGAAGCCGGCAACCGTCAGACCGGCCACCCGGCGCACCCACCGCTGTTGCATGAAGGGCTGGATCTGGCGCGCGAACAGGCCCATCCCCAGCAGGTTCGGCAGCGTGCCGAGGCCGAAGGCCAGCATCAGCGCCGCACCCGAGGTGGCGCTGCCTGCCGCCAGCGCCGAGACCAGCACCGAATACACCAGCCCGCACGGCAGCCAGCCCCAGGCCATGCCCGCGAGCAGCGCCTGCGGCACCGACTGCACCGGCAGCAGCTTCTGGAACAGCGGCTTGAGCCTGCGCCACAGTGCGCCGCCGGCGCGCTCGAACACCAGTACCCAGCGATTGAATCCGGCCAGGTACAGGCCGAGCAGGATCATGACCCCCTGCGCCAGCACATAGAGCAGGGTCTGCACCGGCAGGAAGGCGGCCAGCTTGAGCGACGCGCCGAGCGTGCCCGCCAGCGTGCCGAACAGCACATACGAGCCGACGCGCCCGAGGTTGTAGGCCAGGTGCAGGCGAAACGGCGGCGTGCTGCCGTCGGTGCGGAAGGAAAAGGCGGCCACGATGCCGCCGCACATGCCGACGCAGTGAACCCCGCCCAGGAGGCCGGCGAGCAGGGCGGACAGCAGCGAGAACTCGATCATGGTTCTTCCTGGCCCCTGGCCTGTGGCCGGGCGTTTCGCCCGACCAGCCAGACCAGCAGCAGCACCGGCATGCCGATCAGCGCCGTGCCGGTGAAGAAGTTCGCCCAGCCCCAGGCATCGACGAATTCCCCGGAAAAGCCGGCGATGAACTTGGGGAGCAGCAGCATGACCGACGTGAACAATGCGTATTGCGTGGCGGAGTAGGCCTGGTTCACCAGCCCCGAGAGGTAGGCGACGAAAGCGCTCGACGCGATCCCTGCGGACAGGTTGTCGGCCGACACCGTGAACACCAGCGCGCCGACATCGTGCCCGCGCCCGGCCAGCCAGACGAACAGCAGATTGGTCGCAGCGGAGAGCACCGCGCCGAGAAACAGCGTGCGCATCACGCCGAGCCGCAGCGTCAGCAGGCCGCCGAGTCCGGCGCCGGCGATGGTCATGATCACGCCGTAGACCTTGGACACGGTCGCGACTTCGTCCTTGGTGAAGCCCATCTCCTGGTAGAAGGGGTTGCTCATGACCCCCATGACCACGTCGGAGATGCGGTAGACGGCGATCAGCGCCAGCATCAGCAGCGCCTGCCATTTGTAGCGCTGAATGAAGTCGATGAAGGGCGACAGCACTGCGCTGTAGAACCACGCTGCCATGTCGAGCGCACCGCCCGCCAGGCCGGCGGCGGCGAACCGCTCGCGTGCATGGGCTTCGCGTTCGCCCGTTTCGCGGGAAATATGGCGCAGCGGCTCGCGGATGATCAGCGTCGTCAGGATGCCGACCGCCATCAGCGCCGCCATCGCCGTGTAGGCCACCTGCCAGGGGTGGAAGTCGTAGCTCGCCTCGCTGGGATCGAATGCGGCGGCGATCCACAGCGCGCCGGCGCCGGCGGTGATCATCGCGATCCGGTAGCCGGCCTGGTAGGTCGCCGCCATCGCGCCCTGCTTCTCGGTTTCCACGGCCTCGATCCGGTAGGCGTCGAGCGCGATGTCCTGCGTCGCCGAGGCGAACGCCACCGCCAGCGCGAAGAACACCGTGTGCGCGAGGTTCAGCACCGGGTCGGTGTTCGCCAGGCCGAGCAGCGCCAGCGCGATGCTGAGCTGCGACAGCAGCAGCCAGGCGCGGCGCCGTCCAAGCATGCGCGTCAGCAGCGGCAAGGGAAGCCGGTCGACCAGCGGCGACCACAGGAACTTGAAACCGTAGGCCAGCCCGACCCACGACAGATGCCCGATCGTCGCGCGGTCGATGCCGGCTTCCGACAACCAGAACGACAGCGTGCCCAGCACCAGCAAGAGCGGCAGTCCGGCCGAGAAGCCGAGGAACAGCATGCCGACGACACGGGGGTGGGTGTAGACCTTGAGGGCGGCGAGCCAGGGGTGAGCTGTCATGTCGAACAATGGAAAGTTGGGCCCAAGCCTTGGGGCGGACATGCAGCCAGATGATACCTGTTGCCGCGTCGCGTTCGGGAAAGGCGCAGCAAGAATGGCCCGCCAGGAATCCGCATCGACGGTGCCAGTCGAAAGCCGGCAGTATAAGCAGATCAGGGGTGATGCAGTCGATACGCGCGGCCGGTGCGGCAAGTCGCGCACGCTTCGGGTCGCGGCAGTGCTGCCGGCATGGCTTCAGCCCTACAATAGCGGTTCTCTGCAGCCGCCATCGGAACGCCCGCCCTGCCGACCGGTCAGCCTGCGGGCTGACTGTCGCTTTGAGAACCCGCATGCCGGCACACACCGAAATGGACAATGACGTTCGCACGCCCCTGGTTTCGATCGTCGTACGCAGCATGGGTCGTCCCGAACTGCGTCAGGCGCTCGAATCCATTGCCGCGCAGGATTACCCCCGGCTCGACATCGTCGTCGTCGACGCGACCGGAGGGGCGCATCCTCCCCTTCCGGAAATAGGCTGGCGACAAGGCCATGTTCTGCGCAAGGTGGGAGGCGAACGACGTCTGCTTCGTCCGATGGCCTGCAACGTCGGGCTCGAAGCCCTGCATGGCGACTGGTTCAGCTTTCTGGACGATGACGACACCTATGAACCTCACCATGTGTCGACCTTGATCGAGGCCGCCCGTGGAAGTCCGGATGCGCTGGTGGTCTACGGGCAGTCCAACATGCTGGGGCCGGATGGGCGCGTTCAAAGGATATTCGGGATCCCGTTCAATCGGGCCATGATGTATTACGGCCCGCTGTTCTACTGGCAGGCCTCCCTGATCGCGCGCAAGGTGCGGGACTTGGGCTGTCGCTTCGACGAGGCCCTCGAGATTTGCGAGGACCGGGATTTTCTCAACCAGATTGCCGAGCATGGGGATTTCCTGTTTGTCCGCGCCGTGACCTTCAATTACCGGCCCGACGTCGGGACGTCGGGAACGGGGCGCGGGCCCAACTGGGATGCGGCCCGCATGCAGTATTTCGATGGAATGCTCAGGGCCAAATGGGCGGGTCCACGCGAATTTCATACCGCGCGCGCGGGGGAGGGGGTGCGCCAGGCGATCCTCGCGTACGGTCGCGGCGATGTCGCAGCGTGCCGCAGGCGCCTCGAGCGGGTATTGAGCGAGTATCCGGACGATCCCAATGCCCTGCATGCGACGGCTCGCCTGGATCTGGAGGCGAACCGGCTGGATCAGGCGCTGGCCCAGGTAGAGCGGGCCATCGACTACATCCCTGATGCGGCGGAATACCACTATACCTACGCGATGATCCTGGAACGGCTCGGTGATTTCCAGAAGGCCCGTCAGGCCGCGCAGAACGCGCGCATCGACCCCGTCTTCAAGCCGCTTGCCGAGCAGCTGCTGGCCCGCCTGCCCGCTTCCGGGCCAGCTGGAGCGGTCTCGCCTGCAAGGGCGGGTGCCCTGAAGACGGCACCCGGGCATGAAAAGCAGACTTTTGTGCTCTGTCGGCCACACGGCGGCCTGAACGATACCTTTTGCCAGATCGAGAAATGCTGGGAATACGCTGAAAGATCCGGGCGGACGTTAATCATCGACACCCGGAATTCCTGTTTGTTTGGCGAATTCTCCGATTTCTTTCAGGCGAAGGACGCCTTGATCAAGATCGAATCGAATACGAGCAAGGTCGACATGGCGATCAATTCGCTCGATTGTTATCCGCCACGCATGCATGGACCGCAGGTAAACGGCATGCTGGATGCCCGCGCCACTGTATATTCGAAAGAGCAGGGCAATATGGCCGACAGGGTGTCGGGAGCGTTGCTGACGTTTGATTTCGACAGGGACTACAGCGAACCCGTGTTGATTCATGAACAGTTCGGGGGAGGGGATTCATCCTTCTCGCTGCTTGAAAGAATAACGATTTCCGAATCGGTCAGACCGATTGTGCTCGATAGAATCGCCGGCCTGGGTCGGGACTATGTTGCGATCCATGTCAGGAATACCGATTACCAGACGGACTATGAATCCCTGTTCGACAGGATTTACCCGGAAATGGCCGGCAAATCTGTGCTGGTTTGCAGCGATGATGCCGGGGTCATCCAGAAAGCCAGACGCTTTTTCGATGCGTCGACCGTGCTCAGTTCCAGTGAAATACCCCATACAAACCAGAAACCGCTGCATGGCGAGCGGACCATGAAGTCGGATCAGGATCGAACCATGTCGGCCATCGCGTCCATCGTCGATCTTTGCGCGCTTGCCCTGTCGAGCAGGCTTTATTTCATGGACGTCAAGGCGGGTCACCCGTCCGGATTTTCAAGATTGGCCAGGCACTTGAACGAGAACAAGCAGCTGGTTTACCAACTGCTGCGAATGACCCCTTCCGAACTCATCGCACTATCGCACTGAAAGCACCAGGCCCCTGCCTGACCACTGTGGCTCATTTCGCAACATCCCCAAGCGGTGCGTCGTCGATTTCGCGGAACCAGCCCTGCCCCTGCGGCAGCGGCAAGCGCTACAAGCATTGTTGCGGAGCGAACCTGCCTGCTTCAGCCGGCAGCCCGGCCGAGGCCGCTGCCGGCGACGGGACCGTGGCGGCCGCAACGGCCTTGTTTCGCCAGGGCGAAGCCTTCGCCGCCAGGGGCCTGCTGGAGCCGGTCGATCCAAACGGACTCGTCAGCCCGCAGTCGGCGCTCGAGGCCGCCCGGATGTACCGGGAGCTGGGGGAGATGCGGCGCGAATTCGACTTCCTGGCGCGGGCCTCGCGCCTCGATGACCGGATCGAGACCCGACTCAGGCTCGACCAGTGCGTGGACCAGCTGTTCGCCGACCGCGCCTGGGACTCGATGCGCCGCCAGGCGCTTGCGCTGATTGCGCGCATCAACGCACGCGGCAAGGCAGCCGCGGCACGCGAACGCGACCGTGGAACCCCCAGAATCCACCTGGCCTGCGATTTCAGGGCGATCGGCGGCAGCGAAAACCACGCCATCCGCCTCTACCAGATCCTGGCACCCGTCGCAGATGTGGTCCTGTGGTCGCGGAGCGAGCCGATCGCCCACTATCGGGCGCGCTGTCCCGGGATGCGCGTGATGGATCCGTCCCGCGGCGAGGTGCCCGATGGCGGCACGCTGGTGATCGTCGGCAACTATCTGGACATGGCGCCCTGGCTCGATGCCATGGCGGCATGCAGCCGCGTCGTTCTGAGCGTGAACGTTCCAGACCTGCCGCACATGAAGCGCGTCGTGGCCGCGCTGACGCTCATGGATGCGCTGCAGGCCGGGTTTTCGGTGGACTTCACCTATCCCTCCGACATGTGGCGAAACCGCGTGGGCCTGGGCGGCGTGACCGAATACCCGCCCACCGATACGCAACGGTTCATCCGGCAGCGGCCGCCCCGGCAGGGGACCGACCACCTGGTCGTTGGCAGGATTGCACGGGCCGACTGGACGAAGTTCCACCCCGACGATCCGGCGCTGCTGCGTCGCATCATCGGCAGAGGGCATGTTTGCCGGTTCATGGACGGCACCTTGCTGGCGGAGGCCCTGCGGGACGCGGCGCACGCCGGCCAGGTCGAATTGCTGCCGCTCAATGCCGTGGATGCGCCAGCGTTTCTCGAAGGACTCGACTGTTTCCTGTACTGGAAGCATCCCCTGTGGGTCGAAACAGGCTGCAACACGATTCTCGAGGCCATGGCCATGGAACTGCCGGTGATCCTGTTTGCCCGGGATGTGGGGGTTGCGGAACTGATCGAGCACGGCAGGGACGGCTTCCTGGTCGAGACCGAAGAGGAAGCCCTGGCATGCCTCGACAGCCTGGCTGCTTCGCCGGCGCTGCGGCAAGCGGTCGGCCAGGCGGCCCGCCGCAAAGTACTGGCAACGCTCGACAGGCAGCAGACCCGAATCCGCGATTACTATCTTGGAGCAGCGCGCCCGGATCCGAAGCAGCAACAGGCGGACAGCCGACCCTGTCCCGCCTGAACAGTCGCGAGGCTCCCCTTGAGCGGGAGCCTGGCTGCTGTCCGGCGATGGGTTTTGCCTGCCACAGGTAAAATACGCGTCCCCATGCCCGCCGCCCCGGTTTCCCCTCTCGTCAGCGTGCTGATGCCCGCCTACAACCACGCGCCCTACGTGCGCGCGGCGGTGGAGAGCGTGCTGACGCAGAGCCACGCCAATCTCGAGCTCATCGCCATCGACGATGCCTCGTCCGACGCCACGTGGGAGGTGCTGCAGTCGTTCACGGACGCGCGCCTGCGCCTGGTCCGGCACGACGCCAACCGGGGCGCGCACGCCACGCTGAACGAAGCGCTGGCGCTGGCGCGGGGCGAGTACATCGCGATCCTCAATTCGGATGACGTTTTCCTTCCGGAACGCCTCGCGGCGTGCCTCGATGAACTGGAGTCGACGCAAGCTGACATGGCCGGAACGGATATCGTCCTGATCAATGACGATGGCGAACCTGTGACGGATCACTGGTGGGTGACGGCTTTCGAGAGCCTCAAGCAGGTCTGGGTGGAAACCCGGGACTGGCCGGCTACGCTGCTGGAAGGCAATGTGTTCATGACCACCTCCAATTTCTGTTTCCGGCGATCGTGGTTCGAAGAAGTCGGTGGATTTCATGACCTGCGCTACGTCCTCGATTACGAGTGGCTGCTGCGCGGACTGGCCAAGGGATTGAAGCTGGCCTGGCTGGATGCGCCGTTGCTTCGCTATCGCCTGCATGCGCGCAACACGATCTCGGAACGGCCCCTGGCGGCCAATCTCGAGTGCGCTCAGATGTTGAGGCAAGCCTTCCCGTCATGGCTCGGCGCGAACGATCTGGAGAGGACAAGGCTCGTGCATCTTGCCTCCCAATGGATGCGAATTGAGAAGTACCTCGTTGAAATCAATTCGACGCTGAGGCACGAGGCTTTGGTGGCAAAGGAAGAGGAGTTGTTCCAGCTCGTTCGTGACCGCGATCGGTGGATCGCCGAACGTGAAGAGTGGATCGCCGGGCGCGATCAGCAGATTGCCGACCGTGACAAGTGGATCGCCGAGCGGGATCAATGGATCGCCGAGCGGGATCAATGGATCGCCGAGCGGGATCAGCAGATCGCCGAGCGGGATGCCTTCATCGGCAGAATCAAGCGCCATCCGGGTTACCGGCTGTGGCGCGTGCTTGCCGCGCCGGCGCGCTGGTTACGCGCCCGCTTTTCGAGCGGGTCGGGCACGGCATGAGCAGACCCCAGCGGGTAGCGAGTTTCGCAGCGTTGCAGGCCAGACTTGAATCGCAACTGGGATTGATCCGCTGCGTTTCATTCGATGTCTTCGATACCCTGCTGGCGCGTTGCATCGAACCCCCGGGAGATCTGCAACATCGGGTTGCGACATTGCTTGCCGCGAAAATCGGTCGTTCCGATGCCGAGAGCGTGTTGCAGGTGCGGCGCGAGGTGGAAGCCGGCCTGCGGCGTGACGCCCTGTCCGACGGCATGGATCACGAATGTCATTTCGACCCGCTGGTCGAGGGCTGGGTGACACGTCTGGTCGGCCATCCCGACACGGGGTTGATCGATTTCGTTCACGCGGCCGAGCGCGAGCTAGAGTCGCTGGCCCTGAGCGCGAAGCCAGGGGTGGAAGAACTGCTTCGGTGGCTGCACGCCAAGGGCATGCGCGTCATCGCCGTGTCGGACATGTATCTGAGCCACGATCATCTTCAGGCCTTGCTCGAAGGGTGCGGACTCGGCGAACTGATCGATCAGGTCTACGTTTCGTCCGAGTTCGGCCTGGGCAAGTATTCGGGCCGACTACATGCCAAGGTGCTCGAATTGGAAGGACTCAATCCCGAGGACGTCGTCCACGTCGGGGATAACCTGATGTCGGACATGCATGCACCCCTGCGCCTCGGCATCCGCGGCATTTTTCTGGACCAGAAGCCAGAGCGCCTGCGTCGGCGCCGGCAGACGCTTTCTGCTGAAATGGCGAGACTCGGCGGCGTGTGGCGCGGTCGCCGGTTCTTCGAGATCGTCGATTACCGCATGGAACAGGATGCCGGTTGCCAGACGGCCTGCACGGATTTCTTCCATCACTACGGTGCGCACGTGCTCGGCCCGGCCTTCAGCACCTTCCTGTTGGCATTGATCGAGAAGATCGATGCGGTCAAGCCAGACAAACTGTTTTTCCTTGCCCGCGACGGCTTCCTGTTTGAAAAGATGTACGCGCGCTGGCGCGAACTGGAGCCGGGAAGGCTGGACTGGCCGGAGCCGGTCTATGTTTATGCGTCGCGCCGAGTCGTGGCGGCTGCCTCGTTGGCAGATGGCCTCAATCACGATCAGGCCCTGGTTGCCCTCTACAACCCGAAGCAGCAGGGCCTGCTTTCGGTACTGAAGACATTCGGATTGCAGGCAGAAACGTTTTCAGATCTTGCGAACGAACATGGTTTTCATGACTTGTCGGAACGACTGGACGATTGGCACGATCCCCGGTTCCTGGCCTTCCTGAACGACCCGCGCGTCCAGGCGCTGATCCGCCCCATCGGCGAGGCTGCCCGGAATCGTCTGCAGCGCTACTTCGAGCAGCAGGGATTTTTTTCCTGCGAGCGCGCCGCGCTGGTCGACATCGGATGGAATGGCACCATCCAGAAATTCCTCCACGACAGCTTCGGACAGAGGCAGGATTACCCTGACGTGCATGGCTGGTACTTCGCATTCGTTGCCGCCATGCACGGTGATTTCGGGATGGGCGACCACATCGATGGGATCATTCTCGACGCTCGCCGGGGCGATCCCTATGAACGCACGCCCATGGATTTCGAGGAAATTTTCGAGCAGGGAGCCCGGTCTGGCGAGGGGACGACGCTCGACTATGCCGAACAGGATGGCAGCGTCGTGCCCATGCTAAAGGACGACAGCGCCCCGGATCGGCAGGGGGAGATGGCCTGCAACCCCTTGATCGAGCGTTTCCAGGCCGGGGTGCTCGA
>JAYRNU010000103.1:0-8275 GCA_041912015.1 Thiobacillus sp.
ATCAGGGTCTCGGCGAGGTCGTCGAGATGCTGTGCGAGCGCGACGACGTTGCAGCGCTGCTAGCGCGCGACGCGGTAGAGGATGCCGCGCCGCATGCGCGAGCAATACGCGCAGTACGAATCGCCATCCTTGGTCAGCGTCTTCTGCGCTTCCTCGAGTATGGGTTGCGATTCGAGGAAATAGGGAACGCCGAGTCCGGCCAGGTAGGGTGCAAGTGGCGCGGGATCGAACTGGTCCGACTGCGGGTCGACCGTGCAGGCCAAGAGCTCGAACTTCACCGGCGCCTTCTGCTGCAGATGGTGCAGCGTATGCAGCAAGGAGAGCGAATCCTTGCCGCCCGACAGCCCGAGCAGGATGCGGTCGCCGTTGCGGATCATGCGGTAGTCGCCGATGGCGCGCCCGGCGGACGTCAGCAGCGAGCGCGACGGCTTGACCCAGCCGGCCGCCATGTCGTGGCTCATGCGGAAAACTGCAGCGCGTGCAGCTGGGCATAGCGTCCCCGCTTCGCCAGCAGTTCGGCATGGCTGCCGACCTCGACGAT
The DNA here is from genome assembly GCA_041912015.1 of Thiobacillus sp. Taxonomy (GTDB): domain Bacteria; phylum Pseudomonadota; class Gammaproteobacteria; order Burkholderiales; family Thiobacillaceae; genus Thiobacillus. The sequence goes on from JAYRNU010000103.1 coordinate 542, forward strand.
GCGTCCGCCTTCGAGCACGGCAATCCGGTTGGCGCGCTCGATGGTGGAGAGCCGGTGAGCGATGACGAGGGTGGTGCGATTCTGCATCAGGGTCTCGAGCGCAGCCTGGACGTGGCGTTCGGATTCGTTGTCGAGGGCCGAGGTCGCCTCGTCGAGGATCAGGACCGGCGCATTCTTCAGAATGGCGCGCGCGATGGCAATGCGCTGGCGCTGGCCGCCGGACAGGCGCATGCCGTTTTCGCCGATCAGGGTATCGAGGCCCTCGGGCATGGCCTGGATGAATTCCCAGGCATGGGCCGCGATGCAGGCGTCGCGGATCTCGTCGGCGCTCGCATCACGCTTGCCGCCGTATGCGATGTTGTGCGCCAGGGTGTCGTTGAACAGCACGACTTCCTGCGACACCAGGGCGATGTGGCTGCGCAGGTTCTGCAGCCGGATGTCGCGAATGTCGTGGCCGTCGAGTTCGATCACGCCGGCATCGGGGTCGTAGAACCGCGGCACGAGGTTGGCCAGCGTGGTCTTGCCCGAACCCGACGCGCCGACCAGCGCCAGGGTTTCGCCGGGCGAAATGTCGAGATCGATACGATCGAGCGCGGGAATTGTCTTCCCGGGGTAGGTCATCGTCACCTGCCTGAAGACCAGCCGGCCCTCGATGCGGTCGAGCGTGCGTGTGCCCCTGTCCTGCTCGGTGTCATGGTCGAGCAGCGAGAAAATGGTTTCGGAGGCGGCGAGTCCGCGCTGCAGCTGGTCGTTGACCGCGGTGAGCCGTTTCAATGGCGCAAACAGCAGCAGCATGGCCATGAAGAAGGCGACGATGCCGCCCACCGTGCTGGTGTTGCTGGTTACCTGGCCGGCTGCGATGGAGACGATGATGGCGAGCGCCAGGGCGGCAATGAACTGGATCACCGGGTCGTAAATGGCAATCGCGGAGATGCGCTTCATCTCGAACGACCGCGCCAGATCGGCAGCACGGCGAAAGCGCGCCTGCTCGTATTCCTCGCCGCCATAAAGCTTCACGACGCGGTGGCCGCCGACCGCTTCGTCGACCACCTGCGTCAGATCGCCGATGTTCTGCTGCGCCTTGCGCGACAGCCCGCGCAGGCGCTTGCTGGCGACGCGCACGATCCACAGGGTCAGCGGCACCAGCGCGAACACGATCAGGGTCAGCTTGGCGTTCAGCCACACCAGATAGCCCAGCAGCCCCAATACCGTCACGGTGTCGCGCACCAGGGTGGTCAGCGAACTGGTAGCCGACTGCGTGACCTGGGTGACGTTGAACGCCAGGTGGGCGATCAACTGGCCGCTCGGGTTCTGGTCGAAAAAGCGGGTGGGCAAGGTCATCAGCTTGCCGAACATGGCTGCGCGCAGGTCCATCACCAGGCGGCTGCCGACCCAGGCCATGCAGTAGGTGCTGACGAAGCTGGCGAAGCCGCGCACCAGGAACAGCCCCAGCAGCAGCAGCGGAATCCAGCGGATGAAGTCCCGGTTCTTGGCAACGAAACCTTCGTCGAGCAGCGGCTTGAACAGCGCCGGCAGCAAGGGCTCGGTGGCGGCAGCGATGATCAGCGCGATGATGGATAGCCCGAACATGCGCCAGTAGGGTTTTACGTAGCCGATCAGGCGGCCGTACAGGGTGCGGCTGTCGTGCAGGGGTTTCATAGCAGCAGCAGGGTGGCGAGCCCGAGGAAGATGAAGAAGCCCATGCTGTCGGTAATGAACGTCAGCAGGACTGAAGAACCGATGGCCGGATCACGTCCGAGTCGCTCCAGCACCATCGGTATGGCGATGCCGGCCAGCGCGGCCACCAGCAGGTTAAGCAGCATGGCCAGCGCCATCACGCCACCCAGGGCCGGCTTGTCGTACAGCAACCAGGCGAAAATGCCGACCGCGGAGCCCCACATCAGGCCATTGAGGCTGGCGACGCCGAATTCCTTGATGACCAGGCGGCGCGCGTTCGACGGCGTGATATACCCGAGTGCCAGCCCCCGAATGATCAGCGTGACGGTCTGATTGCCCGAGTTGCCGCCAATGCCGGCGATGATGGGCATCAGTGCAGCCAGCGCGGCGAGTTTCTCGATGCTGCCTTCGAAGACGCCGATCACGCGTGACGCGATGAAGGCGGTGACCAGATTCACGGCCAGCCACATCCAGCGGTTCTTCGCAGCATGCCAGACCGTCGAGAACAGGTCTTCCTCTTCCTTCAGGCCGGCCATCGACAGCATGTCTGCATCCGCCGACTCGCGGATGTAGTCGACCACGGCATCGACCGTCACCCGGCCGATCAGCCGGCCTTGTGCATCCACCACCGGCGCGGTCACGAGATCGTAGCGTTCGAATGCCTGGGAGGCCTCGTGCGCGTCGTCCTCCGGGTGAAACTTGACGAAGTCTTCGACCATGACAGCCCCGACCGAGGCCTCGGGATCGGCCGTCAGCAGGCGCTTCAACGGCAGCACGCCGATGATCGCGTCGTTGCGGTCGACAACGAACAGCTTGTCGAGCTGATCGGGCAGTTCGCCCAGACGGCGCAGGTAGCGCAGGGCGACTTCCAGCGTGACGTCGGCGCGGATCGTCACCATCTCGAAGTCCATCAGCGCGCCGACCGTGTCCTCGGGGAAGGCCAGTGCCGATTGCAGGTGGGCCCGCTTCTGCGAATCCAGTGTCGTCAGCAGTTCCTGGATCACGTCACGCGGCAGGTCGGCCGCAATGTCGGCGATCTCGTCGGTGTCGAGCGACTCGGCGGCGGCCAGCAGCTCCGCCTTGTCCATGGTCTGGATCAGCGATTCGCGAACCGAGTCCGACACTTCCAGCAGGATTTCGCCGTCGTTCTCGGCGCTGACGAGGCCCCATACCAGCCGGCGCTCATCGAGCGGAAGCGCTTCCAGAATGTAGGCGATGTCTGCCGGGTGCAGCGTTTCCAGGCGCCGGCGCAATTCGGCCAGATTCTGCTTGTGCACCAGGTTCTCGACCAGGTCCTGGCGCGGCCCGCCCTGCTTGTGGACGAGACCCTCCACCAGCCGCATCTTGGCGAGCAGCGTCTGGATCTCGGTCAGGTTGATTTCCAGGTTGTCCTGCGACTGGTTTTCGAGAGAGTCGGTCATGATCGGGCCGGGGTGCGAGCGCCCGATTGTATCGCGTTCACCGGGCTATCCGGACTGGCTCAGAGCTGGACGGGCCACTCAACGCGGCACTTGCGCGTAGCCCATGTATCGGCTGATGACCGCGACGCGGCGCTGGTAGGCATTCGAAGTGCGATGGTTCTCGTACCAGCGGGGATTCGGCACCATGGCGGCCAGGCGGGCTGCCTGGTCGCGGCTCAGGTTTGCGGCGGAAGTCTTGTAGTAGCGGCGCGCGGCAGCTTCGGCACCGTAGATGCCATTGCCCCATTCGATGACATTGAGGTACACCTCGAGGATGCGGCGCTTGCTCCAGGTGGCTTCGATCATCAGCGTGATGACGGCTTCCTGGCCCTTGCGGATGAAGCTGCGCTCGCCCGACAGAAACAGGTTCTTGGCGAGTTGCTGGCTGATGGTCGATCCACCGGCGACGAGCCTGCCCTTCTTCAGGTTCTTTTCGACGGCAGCCTGGATGCCTTCGACGTCGAAACCTTCGTGCGAAAGGAACTTGGCGTCTTCGGCCGCGACGATCGCGCGCTTGAGGTGGATCGAGATGCGGTCATACGGCACCCACTTGTGGCGCAACTCGGCATCGGGGTTCTTGTCCTGCTGGCGCGCCAGCCCGGCTTCCATGAAAGCAGTGGATCCCGGATTGTGATCGATCCACCACAGCACATGGGCGAAGATCCAGAGCTGATACAGCAGCACAAGCACCAGCGTGGCGGCGACCAGTTCGCCCAGCCATTTGAGCACGGTGCGCATCTTATGATCGCAGGCTGGCGATGACGGGCGCCGTGTCAGGCCTTACGCCACGCCAAAGATAGAAAGCTTCGGCAGCCTGCTCGACCAGCATCCCGAGACCGTCAACGGCATCCGCCCCGCAGCTGCGGGCAAAAGCCAGGAACGGCGTGTCGCGCCCGTACATCATGTCGTAGGCCAGCGCATGTTCGCCGAATATCCGGGGCGACAGGGGGGGCAGCTCGCCGGCGAGGCTGGCGGCGGTGGCGTTGATGACGAGATCGAAGGCGGTGTCGACTGCGTCGAAACTGCGGGCGGAAATGTCGTGGCCGAACAGTTCGGCCAGTTCCTGCGCCCGGCTGACGGTGCGGTTGGCGATGACCAGTGCGGCAGGCTGTTGCTGGAGCAGCGGCTCGATCACGCCGCGGGCAGCGCCACCTGCGCCGAGCAGCAGGATGCGTTTGCCAGACAGGACGAAGCGCTGATTGCAGCTCAAGTCCGCCACCAGTCCCGCACCGTCGGTGTTGTCGCCGAAAATCCCGTCGGCATCGAACTGCAGCGTGTTGACCGCACCGGCGCACCGGGCGCGCGGACTCAATCGTCCTGCCAGCCTGAAGGCTTCCTCCTTGAACGGCACCGTCACATTGGCGCCGCGTCCGCCGGCCGCAGCAAAGGCCGCCACGCTGTCGGCGAAACCGTCGAGCGGAGCAAGGATGGCTTCATACGTCATGTCCTGGCCGGTCTGGCGGGCGAACGCAGCATGGATCTGCGGGGATCTGGAGTGGGAAATCGGGTGCCCGAATACGGCGTAACGGTCAGTCATGGCGGCCGTATTCTAGCTGCAGATCCAGCTGGCTTGGTGCTTGGTTCGGTCCGGCAGGCTGGGTCTTCAGCCCTGGGTCCAGGGCAAGCCCCGGAATTTCCAGCCGTTGAGCTCGTTGCGGTGGCCGGTCGCCTTGTTGAGATCGCCTTCGAACCCCTCGAGCACGTTGTAGCAATTGCCGCGTCCTGCCTCGGTGCAGGCTGCAGCGGCACGGTGGGAACGATGGCCGCTGCGGCAGATGAAAAGCAGCAGCGATTCCGGGTCGGTGGCCTGCGCCAGTTGGACCAGGAAATGCGGATTGGGCGTCCAGCCCGGCCAGGACTGCCATTCGACGTGCACCGCGCCCGGAAGCGTGCCGTTCAGTTCGATTTCGGCGCGCGAGCGCACATCGACCAGACGTGTTCCGGGTGCAAGCTGCACAAGTTCATGGGCTTCGTGAGGAAGCAGGGCGCCGGCAAACGGCCAGGACTGCGACTGGCACCGGGCATGGGCGGTATTGAGCAATTCAGTGATGCGTCCCATTCTGGCCTCCCTTTATCAATGACTCAGTATATGAAAACCGATTTTCGATGCAATTCGCACCAATTAAGTGCGCAACTCGTCAGGAATGCGCCAAATGAGTGCGTGTGCAAAAGCTGGGATGCCCCTATCTCGCTGCATGAGCCTTGTGGCACAATGATTTCGGCCGTGTTTTTTGCGTGGCACAGATGCTGCTAAGAACGACTGCTAAGTGTTTTTGTGTGGCGTGACCAGGCGTGATGTTCGGCTCGGTGGCGTTTCCAATTTTTCCATTTCTGTGTGAGGAGATTCAGCATGGCCGTGGCCAATGTGATCAAGATGATTAAGGACGGCGAAGTGAAGTTCGTCGATCTGCGCTTTACCGATACCCGCGGCAAGGAACAGCACGTGTCGATTCCGGCCCGTATCGTGACCGAAGAGTGGTTCGAGGACGGCCATCCGTTCGATGGTTCCTCGATCGCTGGCTGGAAGGGCATCCAGGCTTCCGACATGCTGCTGAAGGCCGATCCGGATTCGGCCTACATGGATCCCTTCTTCGACGAACCCACGCTGATCCTGACCTGCGACGTGATCGAGCCGTCCGACGGCAAGGGGTACGAGCGCGATCCGCGGTCCGTGGCCAAGCGCGCCGAAGCGTATCTGAAGTCGACCGGCATCGCTGATACCGCCTACTTCGGCCCCGAGCCCGAGTTCTTCATTTTCGATTCGGTGACCTGGCATGACGGCATGTCCGGCTGCTCGGTGAAGATTGAATCCGAGGAGGCCGCCTGGTCGTCTGCCGAGAAATTCGAAGAGCGCAACATGGGTCACCGCCCGGGCATCAAGGGCGGCTACTTCCCGGTGCCCCCGGTCGACAGCCTGCAGGACATTCGCGCTGCCATGGTGCTTGCGCTGGAAGAGGCCGGCGTCCCGGTCGAAGTGTTCCACCATGAAGTGGCGACGGCCGGCCAGTGCGAAATCGGCACCGTGTTCAGCACGCTGACCAAGCGCGCCGACTGGACGCAGACGCTCAAGTACATCGTGCAGAACGTCGCCCACGCCTACGGCAAGACGGCCACCTTCATGCCCAAGCCCATCGTCGGCGACAACGGTTCCGGCATGCACGTTCACCAGTCGCTGTGGAAGGACGGCAAGAACCTGTTCGCCGGCAACGGCTATGCGGGATTGTCCGAGCTGTGCCTGTATTACATCGGCGGCATCATCAAGCACGCCAAGGCACTGAACGCGATCACCAATCCGTCGACCAACTCGTACAAGCGTCTGGTTCCGGGCTTCGAAGCCCCGGTCATGCTGGCCTACTCGGCGCGCAACCGTTCGGCTTCGATCCGCATCCCGATCGCCGCATCCGAGAAGGCCCGCCGCATCGAGACCCGCTTCCCGGATCCCACGGCCAACCCGTATCTGTGCTTCGCTGCGCTGATGATGGCGGGCCTTGACGGCATCCAGAACAAGATCCACCCCGGCGATCCGTCGGATAAGGATTTGTACGACCTGCCGCCGGAAGAAGACGCGAAAATCCCGAAGGTTTGCCACAGCCTCGAAATGGCGCTGGACGAACTCGACAAGGATCGCGAGTTCCTGACCCGTGGCGGCGTGTTCACCAACGACATGATCGACGCCTACATCACGCTGAAGATGGAGGAAGTCACCAAGTTCCGCATGACCACGCATCCGGTCGAATTCGCGATGTACTACTCGCTGTAAACACGCAGTGCGTATGACGGAAGGGGCGGCTTCGGCTGCCCCTTTTTCGTGGGCAGGATCGATCGGGCCCGACAGCTCGCAGCATCAAGATCGCCGTGCTTTGGCCGATACCAGAGGGGTACGCTACACTGGCCACTATGCAAATCGCGCTGTTCTCCCTTCTGTTATGCCTGGTTATGGCTGCGCCCGTGCAGGCCGACATCTACAAATATGTCGATGAAAATGGCCAGGTGACCTTTACCGACGTCTACAGGAAGGGCGCAAAGCGGCTCGATATGCCGGGTCAGCCGGCACCGTTGCCGAGTGCGGCAAAGGCGCCCAAGAAGGCATCCTACAATCCCAGCCCGGCTGATTTCCCGCGCATCGATGCCGATACGCAGAAACGTCGCGATGACATCCGGCGCCAGGTGCTTGAAGATGAATTGGCCAGCGAGCGCCGCAATGCAGATGAAGCGCGCCGTCAACTGGCATTGGGCGAAAGGCTGCAGCCAGGAGAGCGCCCTGCCGACGCGACTTATCTGAACCGGGTGAACAAGCTGCGATCCACCGTTCAGCAGCACGACCAGAACGTCGCTTCCATCCAGCGCGAAATTGCCAACCTGAAATAGGTATCCCGCTCTGTACGCCGCACCTTGCTACAAAGGCTGCGGTCTCCTATCACTGTTCATTGCCGAAAGTCCGAGACCGCGAGGACGCGCTGGGAGCACAGGCATGGTGGCCATGATTGGGGTGCTCGATTCAGGACGGGCGATGCGCGAATGGCCTGCTTGAATTTCCCGCGTCCTGCTCTGGCACAATCAATGCTTGATGAGTACGAATGAGCATGATGCCATCCCC
>JAYRNU010000104.1:0-2455 GCA_041912015.1 Thiobacillus sp.
CCAGATCGTCTCCGGCGTGGCGATCAACATCCTCGCGCTCGGGCTCACCCAGTACCTGTCCGCCGTCGCCTTCGAGGGCGTCCCCGGCGGCGGTCCGACGCAGTCGCCCCGGTTCGAGTCAATCAGCACGGTCAGCGTGCCCAGCTCGCGATTGACCATCTCCAGCACTTCGAGCACCACCACGCCGGTGGCCGAGTCGAGCGCGCCGGTCGGTTCGTCGCACAGCAGCACCGCGGGATTCTTGGCGATCGCGCGCGCGATCGCCACGCGTTGCTGTTCGCCGCCAGAAAGCTGAGCCGGGAAATGGTCCAGCCGATCTCCCAGCCCGACCAGCCCCAGCGCATCTTCCGGACGCATCGGGGCGGCGGCGATCTCGGTCACCGCGGCGACATTCTCGCGCGCCGTCAGACTGGGGATCAGGTTGTAGAACTGGAACACGAAGCCGACATGCTCGCGGCGGAAGCGGGTCAGATCGGCCTGGGTGGCGCCAGTGAGCGCGTGGTCGAGGTAATACACTTCGCCACTGCTCGGCGCATCGAGTCCGCCCAGGATATTCAGCAAGGTCGACTTGCCGCTGCCCGACGGACCGAGCAGCACCACCAACTCGCCGCGAAAAAGCTGCAGATCGATGCCGCGCAACGCCTGCACCTCGACCTCGCCCATGCGATAGGTCTTGACGAGATGCCTGGCGACGAAGACGGGCGATGGCTCGACGACTTGCTGCATGGTCTTCAGGGGCTCCTCGGTGATCGTGCCATGTTCGGGTCAAGTGGAAAGTAGCATTCTGCTTCGAATTGGCTCGCGAATGGGCGCCCTATACACTTAGCCTAGACAATTGCCTGAGACATGCCCGGACATGACCCCTGAAATCGCCCTCGTGCTCTCCGTGCTGGGAATCACCATCTTCCTGTTCGTCACCGAGGCGTTGCGCGTCGATGTAATTGCCATCCTGATCATGCTGGCGCTGGGCTGGCTCGAACTGGTCACGCCGCAGCAGGTTTTTTCCGGCCTGTCGAGCAACGCCGTGGTGTCGATCATCGCCGTGATGATTCTCGGCTACGGCGTCGACCGTTCCGGCCTGATGAATCGTGCGACCCGGCCGATCATGCGCTTCGCGGGAAAAAGCGAAAGTCGTCTCGTCGGCACCGTTTCAGGGGTGGTCGGCCTGATTTCCGCCTTCATGCAGAACGTCGGCGCGGCGGCGCTGTTCCTGCCGGCCATGCTGCGGATCGCCAAGCGCACCCGGCTTCCCGCCTCGCGCCTGCTGATGCCCATGGGCTTCGCAGCCATCCTCGGCGGCACGATCAGCATGGTCGGCTCGAGTCCGCTGATCATCCTCAACGACCTGATGAAAGCCGGCGGCCAGGAGAAGTTCGGCCTGTTCAGCGTGACGCCGCTCGGTCTGCTCCTGCTGGGCGCCGGCATCCTCTACTTCACGCTGGCCGGCAGATTTGTCCTGCCGGCCAAATCCGGCGAGGACACGGGCGCGTCGCGGCAGCGCGAACTCATCGAATCGTGGCAGCTTCCGTCAGGCATACACGAGCTGCTCGTTCCGCCAGACAGCCCGCTGATCGGCAAGACACGCGAAGAAGCCAGGATGGAGGCCGACTATCCGCTGCACCTGATTGCGCTGGCGGACGGCGACGAAATCCTGTACGCGCCCTGGCGGCACGCCCACTTCGCCGCCGGACAGGTCCTGGCGCTGATCGGCGAACGCCAGGATGCGAAACGCTTCGCCGCAGCCTGGCAGCTCGATCTCAAGGAATCCGTCGAGCATTTCGAGGAATTGCAGAATCCGGCCAATGCGGGATTTGCGGAATTCATCATCGCGCCCCGCTCCACGCTGATCGGAAAAAGCAGCCGCGACATCAGCTTTCGCCGCACCTACCAGATCGAGCCCCTGCTGTTGTTGAGCGATGGCAAGACGCTGCGCGGCGACTTTTCCGGGCAGCCCTTGCGGGCAGGGGATGCGATCGTGGCCCATGGCCGCTGGCGCGACCTGCGCACCCTGGCCGGCGATCGCAATTTCGTGATGGCCACGCCGGTGGAAGCGGAAGACATCGACGAATCCAAAGGCTGGATCGCCGGCCTCTGCTTCGCAGGTGCCATTGCACTGGCGCTGAGCGGGGCCCAGCTTTCCCTGGCGCTGATGAGCGGGGCCCTGGCCATGATCCTGCTGCGCGTGATCAGCGTCGACGACGCCTATCGATCGGTCGACTGGCGCACCGTGTTCCTGCTGGCAGGCCTGATTCCGCTGGGCATCGCCATGGAGAAGACCGGGGCCGCGAGTTTCGTCGCGTCGCAGATGATGGCAATCCTCGGCGACGGCCATACGCTGATCATCCTGCTGGCCATTGCGACGCTGACCACCCTGTTCTCGCTGTTCATGTCCAACGTCGCGGCGACCGTCCTGCTGGTGCCGCTGGTCATCGAACTGTCGGAACTCGCCGGCATC
>JAYRNU010000105.1:0-8664 GCA_041912015.1 Thiobacillus sp.
CTGCGGCGTCGATGCACAGGGGCTGCCTGTCTCGCCATCATGCAGGGCACCGAAGTTGTGGCCAATCTCGTGGGCCGTCACGAGCGCGCCGATCCACGGATCCGAGCCCTGCTGGCTCAACGACGCCGCTTCAGGACCGCCGCAGATCGTGCCCACGAAGGCGACACCGACGGTGGACCCGTCGAGGTCCCGCCCGGTCATGAGATGCGAGAGACCGCGACTCAGTTGCCCGGGTGTCGCCGCACGATAGTCCGCGAGCTGGTTCAGTAGCGTGCTGGCCGCCGTCGACGTCAGGCCACCGTTGCTCGTCAGCACCCGCAGGTCGGTGGCGACGACCCCGACGCCGACCTGCGAACTGAAGATACCGTCGACCGTATTCAGCCGCGACAGCATCACGCCCTGCGGATCGGCGAAGCGCTGGCCGAACTGTGTGTCGGCGATGAGGCCGATGTCGAGCTCGCCGGTGGCGACGAGGGCCGCCTCGGCTGCCGGGGAACTGAGTTCGGCGACGACCGCTTCGTACTCGGCGGCGGCGGTTCGCCGCATGCCCGGTGCGATTGCCGCGCAGAACCCGGGTCCGAGACCGGACTCGACGTCGGCGGCGCGATAGATCATGGTCGCCATCGGATCCACGGGGCGCGGATGCTCGAGCGTGGCCGCGATCGAGCCTGCGGACGCCACCGCGTAAATCTCGGTGCCGTCCCAGATGGCACCGTAGAGGCGTCCGTCGACCCGCGTCAGGCGCACCCAGGAGCCCGGCAGGCCGTTCAGCGAACCCCTGTACAAGGCGTGCGCCGGCAGCCTCGCCCGCGTCGCCGCAGGCAGCGCGCGCAGGATCTGTTCGTTCGACTGCAGATCCAGTTCAAAGGGGCGGCCGAACGCCTCGAACCTGACCCGCGACGACCGGCCCGACTCCTGCAGGGCGGCGGACCCCTCGATCCGGGACGCGTCGATCGGCAAGACCTCGGCGTGTCGGATTCGAGGCGCCGGCGCCGCGGCGAGCGAAGCCGTCGCGGTCGACCAGAGCAGGGCGACTGCAAGGACAAGGCGGCCGTTAAGAGCGGCGAGGGTCATCGCGCGACCGGAATCTCCTCCTTCATGCGCGTCCGACTATGTAGAGCGCACCCCCGCAGGTCAACAAGCACCTCCCAGGGGTGCCATCAATGTGACGGCGCTCACGACTCGACCGGTCTGTTTGGCCTCGGTAAGACGGTCACTGACTGTTTGCGTACGATGTGGCCGCTCCCGTCCGGGCCCGGATCGCGCTGCAACAGACCCTCGAGACGGACGTCATAACGATTCGGCCCGCAAAAGCGGGCCGACAAGTCGTCGCCGGGTATGGCCTCGCCCCGGTGCTGTCGGCGCAACTGCACGGCCAGCGCATCGGGTTGCCGCTGGCCGATGCGTACCGGGCCGCGCTGGCGTTCACGGGGCGGATCGTCGCCCTGGTGGGCCTGACGCTGGCGGCCGGTGTCATCACCTGGGCGTGGTCACCCATCAAGTTCCAGGCCGACATGGGGATCCTGCTCGCGTTCATGTTCCTGTGGAACATGCTGGGCGCCCTGATCCTGATCCCGTCCCTGTCGCAGTTCCTGCTGCCGACATCCGCAGTGCACCGGATGCGCCCGGCATAACGGGCCGGCCATCATCGTCCCCGGGCGGGCATGAGTCCCACCCCCCTGCTCAGCGATCCGGGGGCGGTGGTGCCTCAGCCGACGGACGCGGCCTCGAGGTCGAACACCGGCTCGAACGCGGCGCCCGCACGGCGCACGCGGCAGCAGTGCGCCCCGCCCCAGTGCGCCGGCAGCAGGATCGCCTCCCGTTCCGCTGCCTCGGCCAGCACGCGCCACCGCGTCCGCCGCGCCTGCTCCTGGTCCTCGCAGTAGGGACTGTTCCAGTCCGGGCAGTGCAGCTGCACCGGGTGGTGCAGCACGTCTGCCACGAACAGCGCGCTCTCACCGCGGGAACGCACGTCCATGACGAGGTGGCCCGGCGTATGGCCGGCACCGAGCTGCAGCGTGATGCTCTCGCTGACGCGGTGTCCGGGCTGGACCAGATCGACCACGCCGGCATCGAGCAGCGGCTGCACGCTGTCCTCGAACACGTTGGTGTTGCCCACCGCCGCAGCCTGGCTCGGCCTCGGCCCGGGGCCGGCCGGATCCCAGTAGTCCCGGTCGATGGCCGAGAACAGGTAGCGGGCGTTCGGAAATGTCGGCACCCAGCGACCCGAGTCCAGCCGCGTGTTCCAGCCGACGTGGTCGATATGCAGGTGCGAGCAGATGACGAGGTCGACGTCCTCGGGCGCGAATCCGGTGGCGGCAAACCGTTGCAGGAACGGGGTGTCGAGCCCGCCGAAGATGGGCAGCCCGGGACGCACCTTGTCGTTGCCGGCCCCGGTGTCGAAGAGCACCTTGAGCCCATCGACCTCGAGCAGCCAGCTTTGCAGGAACGCATAGATGGTGTCCGACTCGGCCTTGTAGAACTGCGGAGTCAGCGGGGGCGCGAGTTCGCGGAAGGTCGCGTCATCGTAGCCGGTGAAGAAATACGAGGGCGGCAGGTAGTTCCCTTGCCACTCCTCTATGTGGTGTATGCGCATGTCGCCGACGCGCAGCATCATGTGCGGTGCCCCGCCGTCGGAGGTGGAAGGCGAAACGACAGTTCGAGTCGTGGAATCGTTCATGGTCACTTGCCTATGGTCAGGAGCCGCAGCTCGCCTGTGCTAATCTTGCCGGCGTCAATCGCGCCGAGCCGCCCCATCCGGGAGACGTCATGTTCGTGGGTCACTACGCCGCAGCGTTCGCGGCACAGTCCGTGCGTCGTGGACCGAGCCTCACGACCAGCTTCGTTGCCGTCCAGTTGATCGACATCGCGGCCTTCTCGCTTGCATATTTCGGCATCGAGAAGTGGCGTCCCGATCCGTCGATCACCGGCTTGATGCCGCTCGACCTCTACTACATGCCCTACACGCACAGCCTTCTCGGATGCACGCTCTGGGCGCTCGCGGCCGCAATCATCGTCGCGACGACGATGTCTGCGCCGGGGCGCCGGGCGATCGCGGGCGTGGTGACTGCAGCCCTGGTTCTCTCCCACTGGGTTCTCGATCTCCTCGTGCATCGCCATGACCTCGGCATCTTGGGCGATGGCCCACCCAAGCTGGGTTTCGGCCTGTGGGACTATCCGCACATCGAGATCCCGCTCGAGCTGGGCCTGCTCGTCGTCGGGTTCGGCATTTATCTGTGGACGACGAAAGCGGTCGGCCGCTGGGGACGGGTCCTGCCGTGGCTCGTGATGGCGATGCTCGTGGTATTCCAGTTCGCCAACTGGTTCGGTCCGTTGCCCGCCGATCCCTTCATGGTCTCTACGCTCGTCCTGCTGACCTACTTTGCTTGCGCCGGCGGGGCCTGGCTGCTCGACAAGACCCGGGTGCGACCGGGCGCCTGACCGCGAGTTCGCTGACCGACGCGCTGGCGCACCCTGCCCCTTCGAGGCTGCTACTTGACCTCCGAACGCACCGCGTACACGTCGTAGCTGGCGGTCTTGGCTTCGAAGTCGGACATGCCCACGTTGACGCATTGCACCCGGTTGAGCCACAGGTACTCCGGATGCGAGGTCAGGATCCGCGGCGCGGTTTGCATCGCGACTTTGCCCGGAGAAATCCCCTGCAGCACATTCCGGTACCCATCCGGGCCGAGATCCATCACGCCCGTGTAGCTCACGTACAGCAGCGCGCCGTCGTGCGTCTCCAGCGTGCCGCGCACGTCCAGGATCCCGATGCCATCCGGACGGATCGTCAGCCAGTCGGCGCCGACCGGCAGCACCCGGCCTTGCACCCGGGGGCCCCACACGTCGCCACCGTCGATGTAGGTGTTCATGCGCAGACCGGACGGTGTCTCGCCGATCACTTCGAGTGGCCAGCGTATCGCCGCCGAGTAACTGAAGATGTGCTCGAGCCGGTAGTTGAACATGTGTCGATCTCCTCCTGCGTTGCGCGGTGGACCGGAGACTAGAGCAGGCCGGCAGAGCGTGGCCTCGTCGCTTCCGACGAAGCTGCACTCGGCCGGCGCATGCACTGGCGCGGCGACTCAGTAGGCCAGCTCCAGGATCTCCAGGATGTCGGCGGCGCCACCTACCGGACGGGGATTGGTCGAGATCGGTCCCGTGCCGTCATAGCGCGCGGCGATGCCGGCCATCGCCGTTTCCGCAACATCGAACCCGGCCGGCCTCTCAGACGCTCGCCCGCGCCGCCTTGCTCCGGCGCACCGCACGCTGACCTGCAACGGCTGCCCGCTTGGCAGCGGGTTGCTGCGCCACACCGGCGGCCTGCTCGAGTTCGGCAAACGACACCTGCACCAGCTCGCTCAAGCGTTCGACAGCGGGCACCACGGAGCGCAGCGAGGTGATCGCGACGAAGGTATCCCCGGCGTAGGTATAGATGCCGAACATCAGCCGCGTGCCCAGCGATGGGCCGACGAATGGCACAAAGTAGTCTAGGCGGCTGCCGTTCAGATACAGCGCCTTCGGTATGCCATAGGGATTGGATATCATCATGTTCGCGGTCACTGGCATGCGCTCGCCAACGCCCAGCATGTCAGGCGCGGCGGCGATCCCAGTGTTCACCATGGCAAATAACTTGGCGCTCGCTGCGCCCATCCCGCCAATTTCCCGCTTGGCATGGCCCATCGCAGTCCTGACCGCCGCAAGGCGCGCCAGCGGCGTGGCGCCGGGCGCGCCGAGCGGCACCAGCGCATTGGAAATCTGGTTAGCCGCGCCGGGAGATTTGATCGCAACAGGCACCATCGCAACGAGCCGCTTGCCGGGCACCATACCGAGTTCGGCCAGATAACTCACATAGGCGGCGTCCGCCACCGAGGTCATCACGTCATTGAATGAAGCCCCGGTCGCTTGCGCCAGCGCCTTGACTCTCGCCGCCTGGATTTTCGCCAGGCCATAAGTGCGCGCACTGGACCCATTACGTTCGGGGCGCGTCTCCGCAGCCGCAAACGGCAAGGCGATCTGGCGGCCACGTACCAATGCCTGCCAGCCTTGCTGCGCAAACACCCGGCCCACGCCGGTCGCCACGCTTACCGTGTCTTCGAGCATATCGGTCATCTGCGCCAAGGCGGATTGCCGCCGGCCATCGTCGCGCGGGCCTTCCTTGCCTTGCCGCGCTGCCGCGCCGGATGCCAGCTTCGTCCAGGTGGAAACACCCTGCCAGGGCGCCCTGACGGTCTTGGCGCTGGCCGATTCGGACATCATTTCACCCATCAGACGGAATATGCTGATGCCGTCCCACTGCGAGTGATGCCCGACGAGCATGAACGCAAACCTGCCGCCCGCCAGACCATCGATCCAGTGAATGCGCCACAGCGGCTGCTTCCAGTCCAGCGCCGGCGCCGCGAGTTCCGCCGCCGCCGCAAGCAGTTGTTGGTCGCTTCCGGGTGCAGGCAGGCGCGTCTCGACGACATGCCGGGAGAGATCGACCGCCACCTCTTCCCAGCACGGCATGGCGGCTATCCTGAAGCGCGGCACCAAATTGAACGGAGCGCCAGCCGCACGCTTTTTCATCGTCGCCAGCAGACGTTTGGCGTAGTCCGGCCTGGCGTCCACAGGCGGTGTAAACACGTACAGAAAGGCTCCATGCACCGGCACGAATTTGGATTCGAACAGGAACCATGCCATATCCAGCGGCATCATTTTTATCATCATCATTCCTGTGGCGCCCGGATCAGCCAGGCGCCATCGATTGGACAGGGTTAACTTGCAAACGGGACGATCTGGTTGCGATACAACCAGCCGATCGTTTTGTAAAAGGTGTTTGGCATCGCCCGCTTGGCCGCCCACGCCAGTTGGTGCATGGGCTGCGGAATCGAATGCAGTTCGCCCCGCTCCATCGCCTTGATGGCATAGGCCGCCACCGTTTCGGAGGTGTGACTGCCCTTGTCCATATCCTTTTTCACGATACGCCCGGAAACGCTGCCGGTGGCGGCACGGCCGTCGCGCGCTGCGCTGCTGTCATGAATCGATCATCTGGTCGAGGCGTCATGAAAATGAACCTGCCTCATGAGCGGCCAAGGCCAAGGTCGGCGCTGGTGACACGCCGGACCTGGGCATGACGGGCAATGAAATTCGCCACACAATCGAGTGCGTGATGCGCTTCCGGCAGCCAGCGCACCGCGTGCCAGACATGCGGCATGCGCGGCCAGACCTGCAATTCTGACGTTGTCCCGGCGGCCTGCGCCATGGCATGTGCCTTGGTCGACTGATGCAGCATCGCTTCGGTACTGCCCGCCTGAAACAGAAGTGGCGGCAAGCCGTGCAAACTGCCGGCGCAAGGGGAAACCGCCGGATCGGCAGCGCTGACCTGCGAGACCACCACGCGCTGCAACAAGCCGATCATGCCGGCGCTCAGCAAGGGATCGCCCGAGGCCGCACTGGCATCGAGCTCGCGAATCGAATCGACGCAGGTTCCCGGCGAGAACATCACGCCGCATACGGGCAAGGGCAGGCCCGCATCACGAATCCGCTGCAGGGTGGCCAGTGTCAGCATGCCGCCGGCAGAATCACCCATGATGACGATGTCGCTCGCCGCATGGCCGTTGTCAAGCAGCCAGCGATATGCCGTCAGACAGTCCTCGTGCGCTGCGGGCAAAGGATGGTCCGGCGCCAACCGGTAATCCGGCAGGAGTGCCTGTGCCCCCAATGCCTGGCTGAGCCGAGCGGCCAGCCGTGCATGCAAACGCGGTGTATTGAACATGAAGCCGCCGCCGTGCAGATAGAGAATGACGCGTGGCGACTCTGAATTCCCCCCCGGTATGATCCACTCGGCGGGCACGCCATTGGCGTTGACGCTGAGGCGAGCAGAGTTGTCTTTGCCACCGCCAAACCAACGATCGATTTTGGCCATCATGTCCTGGGCTTCGATCAGGTCGACCACCAGCGGCAGCATCGGCTTGATTACCAGGCGAGAAAACGCCAGCAGCACACGCGCGCGGCAGCTTGGCCGCCCCGATAACGGGGGTGACGCAGGCGGCGCACCGGGCTCCGCAACCCCCGCCAATGTGGACCAGGCGGACATCTCAAGCGCTCGCCTGCGCCCGCGCCGCGGTTCCTGCAGTTGCTTCGGGTCGGGGCGGCGATTAGCCAGATCAAGCGACACCTCCGCAACGCGCTTGCGAAGAGCCTTTGCGCCTTTGGTTTTCATATGAATCTCTATAGTGCGAGCGGTTAAGGAAGCTCTGACTTACCTGCGTGGTCTCAGGCAAGAGCGCATACGGAGGACGATGCAGCAGCGGACACTGACGGGGTTTGAGAAGTACAGCAAGACCACGCGCCGTGCTGCTCTCGGCGGCGAACGTCGCCGACTGTGATGCGCTGCCGCACCTGCTGCATGGGCGCGAGACCGGGTCTGGGGCGATCAGGCGTATCAGGGGCAGACCGAGGTGATCCGCCGCTGTGCGCCTGCGGCGCAGGACTGCACCATTCGCCGCTTCCGCCTCGGCGGCTGGGTCGATGAGAACATCAAGGCCCGGAACCGCGAGAGGTCGCGGGTGCGGGCCAAGGTCGAGCACTCGATCGGCGTGGTGAAAAGGGTGTTCGGGTTCCAGAAGGTGCGTTATCGGGGGCTGGCGAAGAATCTGCATCGCCTGGAGGTCAGCGCTGCGCTCGCCAACCTGTTCATGGTGCGGCGACAACTGCTGCGACTGCAGGGGTAGTGGCGGTGGAAGGCGCCCAATGACGCGGATCCGATCAAAAGTAGCTGCGGAAACGCCGCCGAAGGCCCGGATCGGCCGGCGGCGTGCTCCCGATGACGGGTCCAGTGCCATCAACATCGGTTCTTCAGACCTTCCTGAAACGTGCTCTCTACCGGGCTATTGCAGTTCTCTATGCGGCAGTCGATAGAGCGTAGGGAATTCTATGGTTGGCCCAAATTCGAACTCTCGTCGTTTCCGACGATATTGGCCATCGTCTTGCCCTGTGTAATAACCGACAAGCTCCCGGCCTGACCGCTCATGTAGTCTGATGCCTGCGAGGCTAGCAACAGGATGAGGCCCTTGAGATCCTCGTCATTGCCCAAGCGCGCGGCAGGTGCTTGTTCCACGTACTTCTGCTAGCTCCGAACGGGGCTAAGTTGGGTGTCAGGTCGCTTGAGCTCAAAGTCAGGATTTATGAGTCTGACGATGAAATATCAAAATGCTTAGTGATACGCGGGCTGTTCACAATTTCAGTGATTTCGTCAATCGTGGCCGGGTTGTCAGGTCGTCCGAGAATGACTTCCTCGACCACTTTGGTGTATTCGGCAAGGACTCGACGTGCGCCTTTGTCGTCGCAACAGTGCAGAGTGGCTGACATCTCGGTGGCCAGTCCTCGCTCTAAGCTCATATCCATGCCTGTGACTATGGCGCGTCGGGCTTCAAACCACGCGACCGGACTCAATCGGCTAATGCGATCCGCGATTCTCTGAATCTCGTCACGAAAGCGCGCCTTTGGGAAATGGTCTGTGATGAGCCCGGCCGCCTTGGCTCTTGCGGGCGTCCATTGTTCACAGCCGAGCATGAACTCCAACGCACGCGCCTTGCCCAGCAGCCGCGACACGCGCTGGGTGCCACCACCGCCAGGCACGACACCGACCAGCACCTCGGGCTGTCCGATGGTGAAGCCGGCGTC
>JAYRNU010000106.1:0-17572 GCA_041912015.1 Thiobacillus sp.
ACCGTCTTGGCCAGGATCGACGCAGCGGCAATCGATGCCACCTGGTCATCGCCCTTGACCACCGCCCGCGAGGGCCATGCCCAGGACGGGCAACGATTGCCATCGACCCATACTTCGTCGGGTGCGCGACCGAGCCCGGCCACGGCGCGCTGCATCGCCAGCATCGTGGCGTGCAGGATGTTCAACCGGTCGATTTCCGCGACGCTGGCTTCGGCCACGCACCAGGCGGCAGCACGATCGCGGATCAGGCCGGCCAAGTGTTCCCGCCTGGCGGCGGAGAGCTTCTTGGAATCGCGCAGGCCGTCGATGGGCCGGCCAGGGTCGAGCATGACCGCCGCGGCGACCACCGGACCAGCCAGCGGTCCCCGCCCCGCCTCGTCCACGCCGCACAAGCCCAACGGTCCCCAGTGCAGGTCCATGCCGGTCAGTCCAGATAGGGCCGAAGGGCGTCGGCGATGCGCGCGCTGGCATCCTGCCGCAGGCTCAGATGCAGGGTGCGGAAGGTCTCGACCAGGGCGAGCCGGCGCGGCGCATCGTCGAGCCAGGCCAGCGCATCGCGCGCCAGATGCTCGGGCGTGGCAGCCTCCTGCACGCGTTCCGGCACGACGAACTCGCGCGCCAGGATGTTCGGCAGCCCGATCCAGGGCAGCAGGGCCTTCCTGCGCATCAGGGCCGCGGTCAGGGCAGGCACGCGGTAGGTGATGACCATCGGCTTCTTGAACAGCGCTGCCTCGAGCGTGGCGGTGCCCGACGCCACGAGTGCCACGTCGCAGGCCGCCAGCGCTTCGTGCGATTGGCCGGACAGGATGCGCAAGGGCAGGTCCTGACCATGGGCAGCCTGACGGATCAAGCGCACAGCGGCCTCGTTCACGGCGGGCAGCACGAACTGCGCGTCGGCATGGCGGCGCCGGACGAGCGCAGCCGCGTCGAGCATGAGCCGCGCATGGCGCGATACCTCGGCAAGACGGCTGCCTGGCAGCAGGGCGACGACCGGCCCGGCGGCCAGACCCAGCGATGCACGGGCCGCGGCGGTATCGGACTCGAGCGGTATCACATCGGCCAGCGGATGACCGACGTAGCAGACGGGGATCCCGGCATCGCGATAGATGCGCTCCTCGAACGGGAACACCACCAGCATCCGCGACACCGCCTGTCCGATGCGATGGATGCGTTCCGGCCGCCAGGCCCAGATCGACGGACTGACGAAATGCACGGTGGGAATGCCGGCCTGCTTGAGCCGGGATTCGAGCGTGAAGTTGAAATCCGGCGCATCGATGCCGACGAAGACGCGCGGCCGCTCGCGCAGGAAATACCGGGTCACGCGGGAGCGGATCCACAGCAGCTCGGGCAGATGGCGCAGCACCTCGACGTAGCCGTTCACCGCCAGCTTCTCGCTGCGATAGACCGCCTCGACTCCGGCCTCGACAAGCCGCGGGCCGGCGATGCCGGCCGCGCGCAACTCGGGCCGGCCTTGCCTGAGCGCGCGGATGAAATGCGCACCCAGCAGGTCGCCGGAAGCCTCTCCAGCGACCAGGCCGACATCGATCATCGAATGATGCCGCGCTCGGAACGCGCGAGGAAATCGAGCAGCAACTGCACCTCGGCGTGATTTTCCGCCTCGACAGCGAGCTTGGCCTGCGCCTCCGCCAGGGTGTTGCCCTCGCGGTAGAGGATCTTGTAGGCACGCTTCAGCGCCGCCAGCGCCTCGGCCGAGAACCCGCGCCGCTTGAGCCCTTCGCTGTTGAGGCCGAAGGGTGAAGCCGGCTGGCCGGATGCCATGACGAAAGGCGGGATGTCCTTGAAGACGACGCTGGAAATGCCCGTCATCACGTGGGCGCCCACCTTGCAGAACTGGTGCACGCCGGTGAATCCACCCAGGATCGCCCAGTCGCCGACTTCGACGTGCCCGGCCAGCGAGGCATTGTTGGCGAAGACGGTGCGGTCGCCGACGATGCAGTCGTGCGCGATATGGACGTAAGCCATGATCCAGTTGTGGCTGCCGATCGTGGTCACGCCGCGATCCTGCACGGTACCGGTGTTGAAGGTGCAGAACTCGCGGATGACGTTGTGGTCGCCGATTTCGAGGCGCGTCGGCTCGCCGTCGTATTTCTTGTCCTGGGGCGCTTCGCCGAGCGAAACGAAATGAAAGATCTGGTTGTGCACTCCGATCCGGGTATGGCCGGTGATCACGGCGTGGGCTCCGACGGTGGTGCCGGCGCCGATTTCGACGTGTTCGCCGATGATCGTGTAGGGGCCGATCTCGACGTCATCGGCGATCCGGGCGCCGGGCGCGACCAGCGCGGTGGGATGGACAAGGGTCGTCATGTCAGGGTTTGTCGCGCAGGGTCGCCATGAGCTCGGCCTCGGCGGCCATGACGCCGTCCACTTCGGCACGGCCGGTGTATTTCCAGATGCCACGCATCTCGCGCACGATATTGACCTTGAGCATCAGCTGGTCGCCAGGCTTGACCGGCTTCTTGAAGCGCGCGCCGTCGATGCCGGCAAAGTAAACGATGCCGATGTCTTCGGGCGCATATCCCTTGGTCTTGAAAGACAGAAGCGCCGCCGCCTGCGCCATGGCCTCCAGGATCAGCACACCGGGCATGACGGGCGCACCGGGGAAGTGCCCGGGAAAGAACGGCTCGTTGATGGTGACGTTCTTGACCGCAGTGATGGACTTGCCGAGTTCCATCTCCAGGACCTTGTCGACAAGCAGAAACGGGTAGCGGTGGGGCAGGTACTGCATGACCTGCTCGATGTCCATGATCATGATTGGCTTTCGAGTTCGTTGAGTCGTTTCTCTAGCTGCTTGACACGATTCACCAGCGTGTCGAGGTTGCGCATGTGGACGGCGTTCTTCTGCCAGATTTCGTGCTCGGAAAATGGCAGCGCCGAAGTGTAGGTCCCGGCCTTGGGCAGGGACTTCGTGATCAGCGTATTGGTGGAAATGCGGGTGCCGTCGGCGATCTCGATATGGCCGAAGATCATCGCTGCCCCGCCGATCATGCAGTGGCGGCCGATCCTGGCGCTGCCCGCGATGCCGGTACAGGCAGCGATCGCGGAGTGGGCGCCGATCTGCACGTTGTGTGCCACCTGGATCAGGTTGTCGAGCTTGACGCCCTCTTCGATCACGGTGTCCTCGAGGGCGCCGCGATCGATCGTGGTGCAGGCGCCGACTTCGACGTCGTTGCCGATCAGCACGCGGCCGATCTGCGGAATCTTCTCCCAGCCGGCTTCAGCCGGCGCAAAGCCAAAGCCGTCCGAACCGATCACGCAGCCCGAGTGCAGGATGACGCGGTCGCCCACTTCGCAGCGGTGATAGAGCGTGACGTTGGCGTGCAGCAGGCAGTCTTCGCCGATGCGTGCCTGGTCGCCGACGACGCAGTTCGCACCGACCACCGACCGCGCACCGATGCGGGCGCCGCTGCCCACGACCGCGCCGGCGGCAACGCTTGCATCGGCGCCAATATCGGCATCCGCGGCAACCGTCGCAGCGGGATGGATGCCTGCCGGCGGGCGCGGGGGCGGATTCAGGAGCGCCGACACGCGCGCAAAATAGAGATAGGGATTGGCGGTCAGGATGCGCGGCAGATCGGTCGCATCGCGCGCATCCACCGGCAGGATCACCGCACCGGCGGCAGTGCCGGCCAGCTGGCTCAAATATTTGCTTTGCGCGACAAACCCGATCTCATCGGACGTGGCACGCTCGAGCGGGGCTACCTGCCGTATCGTTCGAGCGCCGTCCCCGACAAGCTCCCCGCCAAAGCGTGCAACCAGTTCTGTCAGCGATACCGGCATCGAATGACCCCCGCTACTGGAACGGAACCGTAATCCGGGCCGGGCCTATTTTCCGAGCGACTTCATGACCCGGTCGGTGATGTCGATCTTGGGATCGAAATAAACCGCCTGTTCGACGATCAGATCGAACTTCTCGGTGCGTGCGATATCCTGGATGGCCTTGCGCGCACGATCCTGGATCTGGCTCAGTTCCTCGTTGCGGCGCAGGTTGAGGTCTTCGCGAAACTCTCGACTCTGTCGTTGCAGATCGCGGTTGAGATTGCCCAGATCACGCTCCTTGTTGCGACGATCACTGTCCGACATGGTCACGCCGTCCTTGTCGAGCTGGGCTTGCAGGTCGCGAGCCTGCTTCGCCATTTTCTGCAATTCCTGGTCACGCGCAGCAAATTCACGCTCCAGTTTCTTCTGCGCAGCGATCGACAGCGGCGCTTCGCGCAACAGCCTTTCCGTGTTGACGAAGCCGATTTTCGTGTCGGCCCCGAAGGCAGTCGCTGCCAGGAAAGCAGTGGCAAGAACAAGGGAGATGGAAAGCTTCTTGAATTTCATAATCTAAAGACTCCAGAAACGATTACGCTCAGAACGTATTGCCGAACGTGAACTGAAACACTTCAGTCTTGTCGCCCGCCTTGGAATTCAATGGCTGCGCCACGCTGAACTTGAGCGGCCCCAGCGGCGAGACCCACAGCATTCCCACGCCGAGCGAATAACGCAGATCGCCGAATGCGAACGACGAATACCGGCCAAACTCGTCATACGGACCGAATGTCGCACCGGTATCGGCAAAAACCGACATGCGCATGGACTTGTCATCCTTGATTCCCGGCACCGGGAAGTAGAATTCCGCATTGGCGACAAACCGCGTGTCGCCGCCAATTGCATCGCCATTCGTATCCTTGGGCCCGAGGGTTCCGGCCTGATAACCCCGTACCGAATTGACGCCGCCCGCATAGAAGTTCTTGAAGAACGGCAGCGGTTTGTTGTTCAGGCCCCTGCCGTACCCCACTTCGCCGTTCAGCATGAGTGAATAACCGTCGCGGAACGGGAAATAATTCTGCAACTGGTACGACAGCTTATAGTACTGCAAGTCGCCAAGCGGCGTCGCCCATTCGGCCGCCAGGCGCTGCAGCATGCCAGCGGACGGGAACAGGAAATCGTTGCGCGTGTCGCGCGACCAGGAACCGCTCAGCAGAAAGGTCGTGTTCGAATCGCCATAATCCTCCACGAACTGGAGGTACTGCGGCGGGCTGTTCGGGAAGGTCGTGACATCGGTGTTCTCGAACGTCACGCCGGTGGAAATGAAATCCCGTTCGTTGACCGGGAAGCCGAAGCGCAGGCCGGTGCCGATGGTCGAAGTCTGGTAGGCGCCGATGTCGGACTGATTCTGGGAATCGACATCGCGACGATAGATGTCGTAACCGAGGCTGACGCCATCAAGCGTGAAGTACGGGTTGGTAAACGACAGCGAGTACACGGTGTTGACGTTGCCCGAGTTGATTTGCAACGCCAGGCGGTTGCCGGTGCCGAACAGGTTGTTCTGCGACACCGAACCTGACAACACGAAACCATCCGTCGATGAGAAACCCGCCCCCAGCATCATGTTGCCGGTCGACTTCTCGGTCACGGCGACATTGACGTCCACCTGGTCCGTGGTGCCGGACACGCCGGGTGTTTCGATGTTGACCTCGCTGAAATAGCCGAGATTATTCAGGCGCTCGCGCGAGCGATTGATCTGCTGGGCATCGTAATAGGCAGATTCCATCTGCCGGATTTCACGACGAATGACTTCGTCGTGGGTCTTGGTGTTGCCCGAAATGTTGATCCGGTTGACATAGACGCGTCGGCCCGGATCGATGTACAGCGTGAATGCGACGGTGGCCTTTTCCTTGTCGAGTTCCGGCACCGCGTTGACGTTGGCGAATGCATAGCCGTCATTGCCCAGCCGGTCGCCGATTTTCTTCGTCGTTTCGGTCAGGCGGTCACGCGCAAACACCTGGCCCGGGACGATGCTGACGAGCTGCTTCAGTTCCTCCTCAGGAACCAGCATCTGCCCTGCCAGCTTGACATCGGAGACCGTGTACTGCGGTCCTTCGGTCACGTTGACCGTGATGTAGATGTTCTGCTTGTCAGGGGAGATCAGGACCTGGGTGGAATCGACGTTGAACTCGAGATAGCCGTGGTTCAGATAGAACGAACGCAGCGCCTCGATATCACCCCCCAGTCTTGATTTGGAGTACTGGTCAGCCTTGGTGTACCAGGTCAGCCAGCCGGGCGTGGACGAGGAGAATTCCTTGAGCAGTTCCTTTTCGGTGAACGCCTTGTTGCCGACGATGTTGATCTGCCGGATCTTGGCCGTATCCCCCTCGACCACGTCGAACTGCACCGCCACCCGATTGCGTTCAAGCGGCGTAAGCGTCGTCTTGATCTCGACTGCATACTTGCCCTTGTTGAAGTATTGCCGCTTCAGCTCCTGTTCTGCCTTGTCCAGCAGCGCACGGTCGAGCACGCGGCCGTCCGCCAGACCGACCTGCTTGAGGCCGTTCTTCAGATCTTCCTCGGTGAATTCCTTGGTTCCGGTGATGGTGATCTTGGCGATCGACTGCCGCTCCTCCACGGTGACGATGACCACGCCGTCACGTGCTTCCAGCCGCACATCCTTGAAGAAACCGGTTGCGTAGAGCGCCTTGATCGCCGCTGCGGTCTTCTCGTCCGTCAGCACTTCGCCGACCTTGATCGGCAGATAATTGAATACCGTTCCTGCTTCGGTACGCTGGATGCCTTCGACCTGGATGTCCTTGATGACGAAGAGCTCGTCCGCATGTGCGGCCTGCCCGGCAAGCCAGGCAGCCAGAACGAGCGTCGAACGAAACAGAATCATGGTTGTATTCATCCGCCAATCAGGCGTTGCAAATCGTTGTAGAGGGCGAACGACATGAGCAGCAGCAGGAAAGTCATGCCGATCCGGCTGCCGATTTCCATGGCGCGCTCGGAGACGGGGCGACCGGTCAAAACTTCCGCGACATAATACATGAGGTGTCCCCCATCCAGTAGCGGGATCGGCAGCAGATTCAGTACGCCCAGGCTCACGCTCACCAGGGCCAGGAAGCTGACGAAACTGATCCAGCCGAGGGTGGCACTCTGACCTGCGTAGTCGGCGATGGTCAGCGGCCCGGAGAGGTTCTTCCACGAAACCTGGCCAAGCACCATGCGTCCCATCATTTCGAGCGTGAACAGACTCATGTCCCAGGTCTTCACGGCAGCCCTGCCCAGCGCCTCGACCGGGCCGTATCGGACCTCCGTCATCAGCGGCGCCAGCACCGACTCGTCGACCCTGGGACCCGCGCCGATCTTGCCGATGCGCTGCCCGGACTCGTCGACCGCTTCGGGGACCAGGTCGACGACAGCGCGCTTGCCCTGCCGCTCGAATTCGATACGCAATGGCCTGGACGGGTTCTGCCTGATCAGCTGCACCCAGTCCTGCCAGTTCGCGACGGTCCTGCCGTTGGCCGAGATCAGCCGGTCGCCCGGCTGGAATCCGGCACGCGCAGCCGCGCCATCGGGCACCAGCTTGCCGATGACGGGTTCGATTTCAGGGTCGTAACGCACGATGCCCAAGGGCCGCAGGGTGTCCTGCTCGAGGTCGCCGGTTTCCATGTGCGCCGCTGCCAGTTCTACCGTGCGGCCATTCGCCAGCTCCAGCCTGACGGCCTCGCCGGCCACGCCGGCACGCAGCAGGGACAGCCGCAAGTCCTGGAACGAGGCAATGACGTTGCCGTTGACGCTGCGGATCTCGTCACCGGCGGCGAGGCCTGCCGCTGCCGCCGGCGTGCCCGCCGGCGGTTCGCCAATCAGGGGCTTCAGGGCCGGCGTCCCATGCAGGTACAGCGCGAAATAAAACACGATCGCGAGCACGAAATTGGCAAGCGGCCCGGCCAGGACAATGCCCATTCGCCGCCACACGCTGGCCTGGTTGAAGCTGCGGTGCGCCTCGGCCCTGGGCACCTCGCCCTCGCGCTCGTCGAGCATCTTGACGTAGCCGCCGAACGGCAGCGCAGCCAGCGCCCATTCCGTTTGGTCGCGGCCCAAGCGCCTGCTGACCAGGGGCTTGCCGAAGCCGACCGAGAAGCGCAGCACCTTGACGCCGGCCAGACGCGCCGCGAGGTAATGGCCGTATTCGTGCGCCACCACCAGGATGCCGATGGCGATCAGAAACCAGAGCACGGTATGCAACACGGTCACGCTCGCCAGCCTTGCAGATAATCAGCAGCCACGATGCGTGATCGCCGGTCGGCTTCCAGCAGATCGTCGAGCGAACCGGCCGCGCCGCCAGCCAGAACGTCCAGAGCGTGGGCAATACAGGCGGCAATGGCGCCGAAGGAAACCGCGCCGTCGAGGAAACGCGCGACAGCGACCTCGTTCGCGGCATTGAGCACGGCGGCGGCGGTGCCGCCCGCCTCCAGCGCATCGAACGCCAGTTGCAGGCAGGGGAAGCGCGTCATGTCGGGAGGCTCGAACGTCAGCTGCCTGCCCATCAGATCGAGCGGCGATACGCCGGCCTCGATGCGCTCGGGAAAGCCCAGCGCATAGGCGATCGGCGTGCGCATGTCAGGCGTGCCCATCTGCGCGATCACCGAGCCGTCGGCGTATTCGACCATCGAGTGCACGATGCTCTGCGGATGGACCACCACCCTGATCTGCTCGGGGCGCGCGTTGAACAGCCAGCGCGCCTCGATGACCTCGAGCCCCTTGTTCATGAGGCTCGCCGAATCGACCGATATCTTTTTGCCCATCACCCAGTTGGGGTGTGCCACCGCCTGCGCCGGAGTCGCCACGGCGATCGCTTCGGCCGACAGTGTGCGGAAAGGCCCCCCTGAGGCAGTCAGCCACAAGGCCCTGACCCCTGCCCGCTGAAAATCGCCATCGAAATCGCGGGGCAAGGCCTGGAAAATGGCGTTGTGCTCGGAATCGATCGGCAGCAGTTCGGCACCGCTTTCGGCGATCGCATCCATGAACAGCTGGCCCGACACCACCAGGGTCTCCTTGTTCGCCAACAGGATGCGCTTGCCTGCGCGCGCCGCCGCCAGCGTCGCCGGCAGGCCTGCAGCCCCGACGATCGCCGCCATCACCGTATCGACTCCGGGCGCGGTCGCGACGTCGGTCAATGCGGAGGCCCCCTCGAGCACGGTCACCGGCTGCTTCTCTTGTGCCAGGCGTTCACGCAGCGCAGCGGCCGCCGAAGGCTCGCTCATCACCGCGAAGCGCGGCCGGTGGGCACGGCACTGCTCGACCATGCGCTCGACCTGCGTTGCCCCCGTGAGCGCGAAGATCTCGAATCGTCCAGGATGGCGGGCAACGACGTCGAGCGTGTTGACGCCGATGGTGCCGGTGGCACCGAGCACGGTCAGCACGCGCGGCGTCATGCCGAGCGCTCCAGCCACATCAGGATGCCTGTGGCAATCGGCAACGCGGAGGTCAGGGCGTCGATGCGGTCGAGCACGCCACCATGACCTGGCAGCAGATTGCCGCTGTCCTTCATTCCGGAGACGCGCTTGATCCAGGATTCGAACAGATCGCCCAGTATCGACACGTAGAGGAGCCCGGTCACTGCGGCCAGCACAGGCAGCAGCGGCAAGTCGGTCATGCGGTTCACCGCAACGGCATACAGGACCAGGGCGGCAAGCGCCCCGGCCACCCCTTCCCAGGTCTTGCCGGGGCTGATGACAGGCGCAAGCTTGTGGCGCCCGAAGTGTCGCCCGGAGAAATAGGCTGCAGAATCGGCGATCCAGACGACCACCATCACCCCGATCAGCATGCCGGCACTATGCGCGTGCAGGTACACCAGCGCTGCCCAGGTCGGCAGCAGCAGCACGACGCCGACCGCGGCGCGCACGAAAGCCCGGCGCGCCTGCCACTTGCGCAACAGCCACAACGGCGCGACGAACAGCCAGAAGGCCACGGCTAGCGCGACCAACCCCTTCTGGAAAGCCGGCCAGTCCGCTTCCAGCGCATGCGGCAACAAAACTGCGCAAACCATCAAGAGCATGGCATACAGGCGCGCGGACAGCGGGGGAAAACGACTCAGGCGCGCCCATTCGAAAGCGGCCAGGCCGACCATGCCTGCCATCAGGATCGCCCATAGCCAGGCAGGCGCCCAAAGCGCGGCCGCAAGAAATGCCGCCAGCAGCAACAATGCTGTCAGCACGCGGCTGAAGACGGGCGTCATGCAGACGAGGTCCTGGATCGGTTCACGAGGCCGTTCGCACCTGTTCACTGGTCCGGCCAAAGCGACGCTCGCGGGTACGATAGGATGCGATGGCCGCATCCAGGGCGTCCGCGTCGAAATCGGGCCACAGCGAATCCGTGAAATACAACTCGGTGTAGGCCAGTTGCCATAGCAGGAAATTGCTGATGCGCTTCTCACCGCCCGTGCGAATGAAGAGATCCGGCTCGGGCATGTCGGCCATGCTGAAATGCTGCGACAACGCCGTCTCGTTGACGTCATCCGGCGTCGCGCCTTCTGCCATCAGTTTCCTGACTGCCTGCACGATGTCCCAGCGTCCACCGTAATTGGCGGCAACCGTGAACGTCAGGCGGGAATTCTGGCGTGTCAGCGCCTCGGCGTCACGGATCAGGGCCTGAATGCGCTCGGAAAACCCCGACAGGTCACCGATCACGCGGAAGCGGATGTCGTTCTCGTGCAGCCGCGCAACTTCGTTCTCCAGCGCGCGCAGGAACAGGTCCATCAGCAGCGTGACTTCCTCCTGCGGCCTGCGCCAGTTTTCCGAACTAAAGGCAAATACGGTCAGATGCGTGACGCCGCGCTCGCCGCATGCGCGGATGACGCCGCGCAGGGCCTCGACGCCCTTGCGATGCCCGGCCACGCGCGGCATCAGCCGGCGCTTCGCCCAGCGGCCATTGCCGTCCATGATGATGGCTATGTGCCTCGGCACGTCATGGACTTCCGGAATGGGTTGCATCGTGCGGGTAGACACGCGGAATCGGCTCGGGGTCATGCTCAGACTGCGAGCAGGTCCTTCTCTTTTTCGGCCAGCGCCTTGTCGACTTCACCGATATATTTGTCGGTCAGCTTCTGCACCTCGTCCTGGGTACGGCGCTCTTCGTCCTCGGTTGCGGTCTTGGCCTTGACCATGTCCTTGAGCGCACTGTTGGCATCGCGCCTGATATTGCGCATCGCGACGCGTGCACCCTCGGCTTCGTTGCGCACGACCTTGATCAGGTCACGGCGGCGCTCTTCCGTCAGCGCCGGCATCGGCACTCGAATGATGTCGCCGTGCGAAGCAGGGTTGAGGCCCAGATCGCCATCGCGAATCGCTTTTTCGATCTTGCCGACCATGTTCTTTTCGTAGGGTTGCACACCCAGCGTTCGCGAATCGACCAGCGAGACGTTGGCCACTTGCGGCACCGGCGTTGGGTTGCCGTAGTAGTCGACCAGCACGTGATCGAGAATGCCTGTGTGCGCACGCCCGGTGCGCACCTTGGCAAGGTCGTTCTTCAGCGCATCCAGCGACTTGACCATCTTCTGCTCGGCAGATTGCTTGATGTCGGCAATGCTTGTTTCAGCCATTATCCACTCCTCAACTCAGGGTCACCCTTGTGCCTTCGTCCTCTCCCATGACAACACGCTTCAGCGCGCCAGGCTTGAAAGCATTGAACACGACCAGCGTCAGCTTCTGCTCCCGGCACAGGGCGAAGGCGGCGGTATCGAGCACCCCCAGGTTGCCGGCAATCGCCTGATCGAAGCTCAGTTTCTGGTAGCGCGTCGCGCTCGCGTCCTTGTTCGGATCAGCGGTATACACCCCATCGACCTTGGTTGCCTTCAGCAGCAGGTCAGCCCCGATTTCAGCTGCGCGCAAGGCCGCTGCCGTATCCGTGGTAAAGAACGGATTGCCCGTCCCGCCACCGAATATCACCACCCGTCCGGCTTCCAGATGGCGTACGGCAGAATCGCGCTCGAACGCTTCTCCGACATGGGCGATATGGACCGCCGTCTGCACCCGGGCGTCGACGCCCGCCTGCTGCAGCGCGTCCTTCAGCGCCAGCGCATTCATGACCGTGGCCAGCATGCCCATCGAATCGGCCGTGGCGCGATTCATTCCGGACAGCGCGCCGGTCGCGCCACGAAACAGGTTGCCGCCCCCGACCACGATGCCGACCTGCACCCCTGCCGCGGCCACGTCGCGAATCTGGGCGGTGAAGCCTGCCATGGTTTCAGCGTGGTAGCCGAAGCTGTCGGGCCCCATCAGGGCCTCGCCGGACAGCTTCAGCAGGATGCGTCGGGCAGGCGCCGTCACGAATCAGACCTGGGAAGCGGCGGCCACTTCGGCGGCGAAGTCGGACACCTTCTTCTCGATGCCCTCGCCCACCACGTACATGGTGAAGCCGTGGCACTGCGAGTTCTTGCTTTTCAGCACCTGCTCGACGGTCTGCTTGTCGTCCTTGACGAAGGGCTGCGACAACAGGGTCACTTCCTTGAGGTATTTCTGCACCGTGCCTTCGGCGATCTTGTCGAGCATCGCTTCGGGCTTGCCGGCTTCCTTGGCCTTCTCGATCGCGACGCGCCGCTCGGTGTCGATCAGTTCCTGCGGCACGCCGGATGCATCCAGAGACTTGGGCTTGGACGCGGCGATATGCATGGCGATGTCCTTGGCCACGCCTTCGTCGCCGGACACGTCGACCAGCACGCCGATCTTGTTGCCGTGAATGTAGCTGGCGAACTTGCCGGTCGCGTCCTGGCGCACGAAGCGACGCACCGACATGTTCTCGCCAATCTTGCCGACCAGTTCGGTGCGGAAGGCCTCGACGGTGGTACCGCGATAAGGCATCGCAGACAGCGCGGCAACGTCGGCCGGCGCATCGGCCAGCACCATTTCGGCCAGCGCGTTGGCAAGCGCGAGGAAATCGTCGTTCTTGGCGACGAAGTCCGTTTCGCAGTTCATTTCGACCATCGCGGCGGATTTGCCGTCGGCAGCGATCGCGATCGTCACCACGCCTTCTGCTGCCACGCGGCCTGCGCTTTTGGCAGCCTTGTTGCCGAAACGCACGCGCAGAATTTCTTCCGCCTTCTGCATGTCGCCACCGGCCTCGGTCAGCGCCTTCTTGCAGTCCATCATCGGTGCGTCGGTTTTTTCGCGCAGGTCCTTGACCATGCTCGCAGTGATTTCTGCCATTTCGTACTCCCTCAGTTCAATTTCAGACCAGCCAGTTTCAATACGGAAAGAGGGGCAGACGCCCCTCCTCGAAATACGTTTGCCGGGAGGGTATCCCGGCGATATGACGCCACGTCGCGCTTATTCGGCGGCGACGTCGCCCTCTTCTTCCACCTCGACGAATTCTTCGCCGCCAACGATTTCGCTGATGACCTGGGCGCGCCCCTCGAGGGCCGCATCGGCCATGCCGCGTGCATACAGGCGAATCGCACGCGCCGAGTCGTCGTTGCCGGGAATCACGTAATCCACGCCTTCAGGGCTGTTGTTGGTGTCCACCACACCGATGACAGGAATGCCGAGCTTCTTGGCTTCGGTAACGGTACCCTTCTGGTAGCCGACGTCGATGATGAAGATCGCGTCGGGCAGTCCACCCATCTCGCGGATGCCGCCCAGGCTGCGATTGAGCTTGTCGACTTCGCGCTGCACGGTCAGGATCTCCTTCTTCGACAGGCGGCCCGGCTCGGCCAGCGAGGCCTCGAGTTCGTTCAGGCGCTTGATCGACTGCTTGACCGTCTTGAAGTTGGTCAGCATGCCGCCCAGCCAGCGCTGGTCGACGTAGGGCATGCCGGCGCGCTGTGCTTCCTCGCGAACGATGTCACGGGCGGCGCGCTTGGTGCCGACGAACAGTACGTTGCCCTTGTTGGCTGTCAGCTGACGCACGAATTTTTGCGCCTCCTGGAACATCGGCAGCGACTTTTCCAGGTTGACGATATGAATCTTGTTGCGATGGCCAAAAATGAACGGGGCCATCTTGGGGTTCCAGAAGCGGGTCTGGTGACCGAAATGGACACCGGCTTCCAGCATTTGACGCATGGTGACAGACATGAATTGCTCCTAAAGGGTTGAGCCTCCACTCGTCAGCAGCCACGCACACGCTGATCCGCGTGCGTCGCCACCCTTTAACGACAAGTGTGCGAATTTGTCCGAACCATTTCGGACAGCCCGCGATTCTAATTCGAACAGGCGTTCTTTTCAAGGAAAAACCACGCTCCGCATGCCTAGCCAGGCTCGCGCAATGGAATCTCCAGCCAGGCCGCGAGGCCGCCGCCGGCTCGCGCCTGCAGGCTTGCCTGCCAGCCCTGTGCCGTGGCCAACTGGCGCACGATGGCCAGTCCAAGTCCGGAACCGCCCGTGTCGACACTGCGCGAGGCCTCGAGCCGGTAGAACGGGCGATATACCGCTTCCAGTTCCTCGGCCGGTATGCCCGGTCCACGGTCGAGCACACCAATGCGGCACCTGCCCCCTTCGGTCACCACTCGCAGAATCACCGGCTGCTCTCCGGCATAGCGCAGCGCGTTTTCAAGCAGATTGGCGAGGATGCGGCGCAACGCGCCGGGCGGCACGTCCAGGACCAGATCTGCGGACTCGACCTGCACCCTGCCCGCTGCGCCGGGAATGGACTGCACCAGTTCAGTACAAAATTCCGGCAACGCCACGCGCTGAACCGCCTCATGACCGAGTCCGCGCGCTAGGGTCAGCACGTCGCCAATCAAGCGGTCCATCGCCTCAATGTCGTTTTCCGCCTGCGCCGCCAGTTCCCCGCTGGGCTTACGCACCAGCATCTCGACCACCAAACGCAAACGCGCCAGCGGCGTGCGCAGGTCGTGGGACACGCCCGCCAGCAGCACGGTACGGGCGGCCAGCAGCTCTTCCACCTGCTTCGTCATCTCGTTGAAGCGCCGGCTCAAGGCAGCTATTTCGCGCGGACCGGTTTCAGGCAGGCGTTCCGGCGTCTGCCCGCGCCCGAGCGAAGTCGCGGCCTGCTCGAGCCGCTGCAACGGTCGGGTCGTACGGCGTGCCAACCACCACGCCGCTGCCAAGGACAACAGCACCCCTCCCGCCAGCGACACCAGCAGCGCATGAATCGGACGCGGCCCGATCCGCTCATGCGGCAAGCCCACTGAAAGATGCCCCCCGCCAGCAGGCAAAGACACCCAGAACCATTCCTCGTCTCCGACGAGTTCGAGTGAACTGACGACCGGCTCGCCCACGCGCTCGTTCAGCGCTGCAACGAGAAATTTCAGGAACGGCTCATGCCAGCTTGGCGCCTTGGCGTTTTGGGGCGGCTCGGCACGCAGCGCCAGGGCGTGGGAACGCACCAGCTCGTACTCGAATGCAGGCCGGGTGACAGGCGGCAATTCGTTCCAGGTTTGCACCGACAGCGTCATCAACCCGGAAAGATCGGATGCCGAGCGGCGCGCCATTGGCAGCATCAGGAAGTAGGCCGCTGCAACAGTCGCCAGCAGCTCGAAGGCGATGAAGAAGAACACCAGCAGCAGGGCATTCTGCTGCGTCAGGCTCAGTCGTGACGACAGCCTCACGTCTCGCTGCCACGCGGATTGAACAGGTAGCCTTCGCCACGCACCGTGCGGATAAAAACCGGTTCTCCCGGGTTGGGTTCGATCTTGCGCCGCAGCCGGGTGACCCGTGTATCCACGCTGCGGTCATAGGGATCCCGTTCATAGCCTTTCAGCATGTCGATCAGCGTGTCTCTCGACATCACCCTGAGGGGATGCTCGAAGAAGATGCGCAGCAGCGCGAACTCGGCGGTCGACAGCTTGACCTCGACCCCGTCCCGGGACAGGCGATGACTGGCAATGTCCAGCTGGAAGGGGCCGAATCCGGACGCAACGGGAGATGAAACTGCCTCGGATCCCCGGGCCTGGCTGCGCCGCAACAGCGCCCGCAAGCGGGCCAGCAGTTCACGCGGGCTGAATGGCTTCGCCAGGTAATCGTCAGCCCCCATTTCAAGCCCGACAACGCGGTCGACCTCCTCGCCTCGCGCCGACAGCATGAGGATGGGCACATCCGACTGGCTGCGCAGTCTGCGCGCCAGCGACAAGCCGTCTTCTCCGGGCATCATCAAGTCGAGCACGATGGCGTCGGGCATTCCCTGTTCCAGGAGTTGCCACATGGCGGCCCCATCCATTGCCGTATCCACGCTGAAGCCGCTGTCGCCCAGATAGGCCTGCAGCAATGTCCGCAAGCCCGGGTCATCGTCCACCACCAGTATGCGCGCCGCCACGTCATCCATCAGCATTGTCCCGCATGCATTGAATCCAAGCTTAGACAGTTTTCGGGTTTGCAAACCTGCATGTTCACCTGTGCAGCAGAATCACCGACGAGGCCTGTCACGGAGCCCTGCCGGAAGTGCTGGTGATTCGCAGGATCGAACCATCCTATCGAACTTGCAGCCACGCCCGTTCAGACGGAGAACGATTGACACACACTGACACAAGATGCCACGTCTTTGACACACCCCGGATGCTGCGACATTGCAGAATTCGAGATGCGCTGCCAACCAAGCGGCTTGCTACGGTGCATGCAGTCAGATTGCCGATCACCAATGATGCCCTGCATGCGCAAGATTCTCCGCTCAGCATACATCCCAAGGAGTGAAAACGATGTTCACGAAAAAATTATCCCGCCGCGAAATGCTCGGCCTGACCGGGGCATTGGCCACCGCATCGATGCTGCCCACGGGGGGTGCCATGGCCGCCAGTCGCGACGGCGGGGGCGCCACTGCCGTGCTGACGGCCGAGGAAAAAAACGATCTGGCCTTCATGCGCGAAGAGGAGAAACTGGCCCGCGACGTCTACCTGACGCTGTATGATATTTGGGGAACGCCGGTATTTGCCAACATCGCCACCTCCGAACAGCAGCATATGGACGCCATTCTAAACCTGCTGAACACCTACCAGCTGCCCGACCCAGCGGCCAGCAACCTGGTCGGCGAGTTCACCAATACGGAGCTGCAGGCGCTGTACGACGCCCTGATCGCACGAGGCAAGCAATCCGCGCTGGATGCCCTGCTGGTCGGTGGGGTGATCGAGGAAACCGACATCGAGGACCTGACCGCTGCCATGGCGACCTCACGGCAAGGCAACATCGACCGGGTTTACCAGAATCTGCTGAATGGCTCCCACAACCATCTGCGTGCCTTTGCCCGCAACATCGAATCGCTGACCGGGCAACCTTATGCAGCCCAGGTTGTTTCGCAGGACATCGTCGACAGCATTCTCGACAGCTGAACAACAACATGCTCTTCCAGCGCCCGCCTCATGCGGCCTTGCAATCCGGAACAGAATTCTCGTCATGCCCATGTCGCGCCGTCTGCTGATCCTGCTGGCCTCTGCCCCGGTCCTCGCCGGTCCGGTCTGGGGTGATTCCGGCCAGAAAAAGGCCACCGCCGCAGACGCCCGGCCGCTCAACCTTTCGCTTCCCCGGGATGTGCTCGCACAGTCGTTCGGCAGCAGACCCGTCGACGAAACGGTTCAACGCAATCTGGGCGCGCCCGCCCCGGCAGGCACCGTTCCGGGTGGAGCTTCGCACCCACCCAGCCTGCCATATGGAACGGGCTACGAGCATCGCCACCAGGAGACGTGGGGGACCAGCGGCACCGGGCCTGCGGCAGGAACCGGTTACGGTACCGGGGCCAGTTCCGGAGGGGGTTCCGGCTCTGGACCCGGACCAGATGCCGGTCACGGCAGGGGGGCAGGACGAGGCAAGCGGTGAATCGGCGTTCCGATCGGGACGCCGCACCGGAATCC
>JAYRNU010000107.1:0-5876 GCA_041912015.1 Thiobacillus sp.
AATCGCCGCCTGCAGCGCGCAGATCGGGTCGACCTCGGTCACCCACACCTGGGCCGACAGCGCACGCAGCGCCTGCGCGCTGCCCTTGCCGACATCGCCGTAGCCGCAGACGACGGCGACCTTGCCGGCCACCATGACGTCGGTCGCTCGCTTGATGCCGTCGACCAGCGATTCGCGGCAGCCGTAGAGGTTGTCGAACTTCGACTTGGTCACCGAGTCGTTGACGTTGATCGCCGGAAACTTGAGCTCGCCCTTTGCATGCATCTGGTAGAGGCGATGCACGCCGGTCGTGGTCTCCTCGGTCACGCCCTTGACGGCTGCGAGGCGCACCGAGTACCAGGACGGGTCGGTCGCGAGCCGGGCCTTGATCGCGGCGAACAGCACCTGCTCTTCCTCGCTGGTGGGCTTGGTGATCACCGAGATGTCCTTCTCGGCGCGTGCGCCCAGATGCAGCAGCAGCGTCGCGTCACCGCCGTCGTCAAGAATCATGTTCGAGTAGCCACCGTCCGGCCACTCGAAAATCCGATGCGTGTAGTCCCAGTAATCCTTCAGCGATTCGCCCTTGACCGCGAACACGGCGACGCCGTCCTTGGCGATCGCCGCGGCGGCATGGTCCTGGGTCGAGAAGATGTTGCATGAGGCCCAACGCACGTCGGCCCCCAGCGCGGTCAGCGTCTCGATCAGAACCGCGGTCTGGATCGTCATGTGCAGCGAACCGGTGATGCGTGCACCCTTGAGCGGCTGGCTCTTCGCGAACTCTTCGCGAATCGCCATGAGGCCCGGCATTTCGGTTTCTGCGATCCTGATTTCCTTGCGGCCCCAATCCGCAAGCGCGAGGTCGGCGACGACGAAATCGGAAAACTCGGATACTGCATTCATGGTGAAACTCCTTGAATGGCAGCAGGGGGGGCGCTCGTTTGGCCGCAGCCCCGGCTGCAAGTCAACGAGCGCCGTTGGAACATCTCCCGTGTCGAGCCTGGCGGGCAACCCGTCGCAGCGCTCCTCGGCACAGGGGGGCGGCAATCCGCCCAAAAATTGGTAAGTGCGGATTATACCCCTGTCGTCGCGCCGGGCTACAAGCCCGCGGCAGCCTTCAGCGCCGCCGCCTTGTCGGTCACTTCCCAGGTGAAATCCGGTTCGTCGCGGCCGAAGTGGCCGTAACTCGCGGTACGGGTATAGATCGGGCGCAACAGGTCGAGCATCTGGATGATGCCTTTGGGGCGCAGGTCGAAATGCGCCAGGATCAGCTCGGCGATTTTCTCGTCGGCAATCCTGCCGGTGCCGAAGGTATCGACCATCAGCGAGGTGGGCCTGGCGACGCCGATGGCGTAGCTCACCTGCACCATGCACTTGTCGGCCAGTCCCGCGGCGACGATGTTCTTCGCCACGTAGCGGCCGGCATAGGCCGCCGAACGATCGACCTTGGACGGATCCTTGCCGGAGAAGGCACCGCCGCCGTGCGGTGCGGCACCGCCATAGGTGTCGACGATGATCTTGCGTCCGGTCAGGCCGGCGTCGCCCATCGGCCCGCCCACCACGAAGCGCCCGGTCGGGTTGACCAGATAGCGCGTGTCGGCGTTCAGCATGGCTTTCGGCAAGACCGGCTTGATCACCTCTTCGATCACGGCCTCGGTCAGCACCGCGTGGGAAATTTCGGGATGGTGCTGGGTCGACAGCACGACGGTGTCGATCGAATGCGGCGTGCCGTCGACGTAACGGATCGATACCTGCGACTTCGCGTCCGGCCGCAGCCAGGGCAGCCGGCCGTCCTTGCGCAGCTCGGACTGACGCTCGGTGAGCCGATGCGCAAGGTAGATCGGCATCGGCATCAGCACGGGGGTCTCGTTGCACGCATAGCCGAACATCAGCCCCTGGTCGCCGGCCCCCTGATCGAGGAACATGCCCTCGCCCTCGTTCACGCCTTGCGCGATGTCCGGAGACTGCTTGCCGACAGCGACCATGACCGCGCAGGTGTGGTAGTCGAAGCCGATCTCCGAGGAATCGTAACCGATGCGCTTGATGGTCTGGCGCGCGACCTGGCTGAAGTCGATGACCGCCGAGGTAGTGATCTCACCCGCGATCACGCACAGACCCGTGGTCAGCAGGGTCTCGCACGCCACGCGGGCATGTTTGTCCTGGGTTAGAATCGCGTCGAGAACCGCATCCGACACCTGATCCGCCATCTTGTCGGGGTGCCCTTCAGACACCGACTCAGACGTGAAAATGAAATCCTTCTGCATGACTGCTCCTGTTGCCCCGGTTGCATGCTGCGTAACCGGCTCGGGGGACAAACGGAGCGGCGACGCTTTAGCTGTATTTGTATCCCGCCCGCAAGTTGTCAAGATTAACGCGGCGGCGGTCACATTGTGCCGCGCCTGCCGCTTGAACGTCAATCACGCGTGACCGCCTTCCTCAAGCTCGTCGCCCTGCTGCCGCTCCCAATCCTGCACGGGCTGGGCATCCTGCTGGGCTGGGTGGTGTATCTCGCCCCCGGCCGTCATTCAGGGCGCATGCGCGAAAACATCTACTCGAGCGGCCTGTGCAAGGATCCGCGCGCCTGCCGCCGCCTGCTGCGCCAGGCGATCGGCGAGTCGGGCAAGGCGATCATGGAAGTGATCGTCTTCTGGCTGCGTCCCTACGAGAAAGCGATGAAACTGGTCAAGGACACCACCGGCTGGGAACACATCGAAGCCGCGCTGGCAGAAGGCAAGGGCCTGATCCTGTTCGGGCCGCACCTCGGCGGCTTCGAAATCGCGAGCCAGTACTATGCCCAGTATCATCCGTTCACCGCCATGTACAAGCCGCCCCGCAACCCGCGACTCGGTGAGCTCATGCTGGCAGGGCGGCAGCGCGGCCTGTGCAAGCTAGTGCCCGCTGACAAGTCGGGCGTGCGCGCCTTGCTCGATGCGCTGCGACGCGGCGAAGGCATCGGCATGCTGCCGGACCAGGTGGCCAGCAAGGGCGACGGCGTCTGGGCGCCATTCTTCGGCCGTCCGGCCTATACCCCGACGCTGGTCGCCAGCCTGCAGCGCAAGACCGGCGCCGCAGGTTTTTTCGGCGCCGCCGAACGCCTGCCCTGGGGACGCGGCTACCACATCCACATCCTGCCGATGCACACGGCGCTGCCTGACGACAAGACGGCTGCCGCCACGCTCATCAACCAGTATTCGGAAGAACTGATCCGGCGCTTCCCGGCGCAATATCTCTGGATCTACAACCGCTACAAGCGGCCTGGCGGCGCACCGCCCCCACCCGGCGCTGCATCATGAAGCACGATTCCTTGACGCTGTACCATCCGCGCACCCTGCCCAGCTGGATCGGGCTGGGACTGCTCTGGCTGTTGCACTGGCTGCCGCTGCCCGTGCTGGCTGCGATCGGCAATGGGCTCGGCAGCCTGGCCGCGGCGATTCCGGCCAAGCGCCGCCGCGTCGCCGAGACCAACCTGCGGCTCTGCTTTCCCGAGCAACCCGAAGCGGTGCGAACGCACTGGCTGCGCGCAAACTTCCGCGCATCGGCGCGGGCCGCACTCGAACACGGCATCCTCTGGTGGGGCTCGGCGGCAAGAGTGCGTCGCCTGGTGCGGGTGGAGCATCCCGAACGCCTGCTCGGTGACGGCCAGCGTCCGGTCATCTGGTTGGCGCCGCATTTTGTCGGGCTCGACATGGGTGGCATCCGCGTGTCGATGGAAAAGACCGGGGTCTCGATGTATGTGCGCGCGCTCAATCCGGTGATGGACCGGATCATGCTGCACAGCCGCACCCGTCTCAGCGATTCGATCCTGGTGCCACGCCACGACGGCATCAAGCCGGTGATCCGCGCGCTGAAGGCGGGATACCCGTTTTATTACCTGCCGGACCAGGACCAGGGCCGCAACGAATCCGTGTTCGTGCCGTTCTTCGGCATCGCCACCGCCACGGTATCGGCGCTGCCGCGGCTCGCGAAAGTCGCGAACGCGCAGATCGTTCCGGTCACCACGCGCCAACTGCCGGGCGGCAAGGGCTACGTGGTCACCTGCCATCCGGTCTGGGACAATTATCCATCGGACGATCTCGAAGCGGATGTGGCACGGATGAACCGCTGGATCGAGGACCGCGTGCGCGAGATGCCCGAGCAGTATCTGTGGCTGCACCGCCGTTTCAAGACGCGCCCGCCCGGCGAGGCCAGCCCCTACGCATGAGGCTGCGCATCGCCCCGCTCGCGGCCGCCGACGTCCCTGAGATCTGCCGGCTGGCGCGAACGATCTGGCAACAGACCTATCCCGCGTTGATCTCGCAGGCGCAGATCGACTTCATGCTGGCGGACCGCTACGCGCCCGCGAGCGTTCTGGCACAACTCGATGACCCGCAGCATGCCTGGCGCGTCGCCTGGATGGCCGACGCAATTGCCGGCTTCGCCCATGCCATTGTGGACGGCGACACCTGCAAGCTCGACAAGCTGTATGTCCGCCCGGACTGCCAGCGCCAGGGCATCGGCGGCGCGCTGCTGCAGGCCGTCAGCGACTGGGCGAGACTGCACGCCGCCCGGTGGCTGTGGCTGCAGGTCAACCGTGGCAATACCCCGGCGATCGCCGCCTACAAGAAGTACGGCTTCGGCATCGTCGAAACGCGCGTGTTCGACATCGGCAACGGCTTCGTCATGGATGATTACGTCATGGAGCGGACGCCATGAGCTTTGCCAACCCCGACGATGCAGCGCTGGTTTCGCTGCTCGATCGCGTCCGGACCATCGCGGTGGTGGGGCTTTCGCCGCAGCCTGCGCGGCCAAGCTTCCATGTGGCCAAGGCCATGCAGCGCCATGGCTTTCGAATCGTTCCGGTGCGCCCGATGGTCGACGAAGTTCTGGGCGAGAAGGCCTACGCCGACCTTGCCGGCATCCCGTTTGCGGTCGACCTGGTCGACGTGTTTCGCGCCGCCGAGCACCTGCCCGCTATCGTCGAGCAATGCCTGGCGCTAAACTTGTCCTCCATCTGGATCCAGGAAGGCATCGTCAACGAGGACGCCGCACAGCGCGCACGGGCCGGCGGCATGACCGTGGTCATGGATCGCTGCCTCCTCAAGGAATACGTCAGGCTCAAGACAGCATGAAACCGCAAATGGGCACGAAACTCCGCTTCACCAAAATGCAGGGCCTGGGCAATGATTTCGTCGTGTTCGACGGCGTCAGCAGGCCTGTCGCGCTGACCCCGGCGCAATGCCGCCGCATCGCCGACCGTCACTTCGGCATCGGCTGCGACCAGATCCTGCTGGTCGAAAGACCCAGCCGCGACGACACCGATTTCCGCTATCGCATCTTCAACGCCGACGGCGGCGAGGTGGAGCAGTGCGGCAACGGCGCGCGCTGCTTCGTTCGCTTCGTGCACGACCACGGCTTGACCGGCAAGCGCTGCATCCGCGTGGAAACTGCTTCCGGTGTCATCGAACCGTGCCTGCTCGACAATGGCCAGGTCACCGTGAACATGGGGGCGCCGCGTTTTGCGCCCGCCGACATACCGTTCGCCGCGGAATCCGAGTCGCTGACCTATGCGCTCAAGGTCGGCCAGCATGTCCTCGACGTCGCCGTACTGGCGATGGGCAATCCGCATGCCGTCCTGCGGGTCAACGATCTCGACAGCGCCCCAGTCGACATTCTCGGCGCGGCGATCGAATCGCACGCGCGCTTTCCGCAACGCGTCAATGCCGGCTTCATGCAGGTGCTGACGCCGCACGACATCCGCCTGCGCGTATTCGAGCGCGGTGTCGGTGAAACCCTGGCCTGCGGCACCCGCGCCGGTGCCCCGGCCGTTGCCCGCATTCGCCGGGACCAGCGCAAGAGCCCCGGCAGCGTGCAAACACCCGGCGGCGATCTCGTTATAGAAATGGCAGGCAAGGGGCAGCCCG
>JAYRNU010000108.1:0-2138 GCA_041912015.1 Thiobacillus sp.
AGAAATTCGGCCTGGAAATCACCAGCACCTTCGTTTCCGAGCGCGAGAACGTCGACGAGGATATCTGCGCCATGGGCAGCGGCCCGTTCAAGGTCGAGGTCGACCTGATGCAGCCGCTCGATCCGGAGAAGAAGCCAGCCGTGCATGCGACGCCACTCAACCACGTCGGCCAGTGGATCGACGACCTGCCCAAGGCGGTCGAATGGCTCTCCGCCAACGGCGTGCGCTTCGCCCCGGGCGGCATCCGCAAGGGCGCCGCCGGTTTCGACATCACCTTCCTGCACCCCAAGGGCAACGAGGAATTCCCGATCGGCGGCGAAGGCGTGCTGATCGAGCTGGTTCAGGCCCCGCCGGAAGTCGTTTCGGCCTTCGCCAGGCTGGCTGCCGGCTGATTGGCAGTGCGGGCGGCGCCTGTTGCGGTCGACGCCCGAAAAATGCCGAATTTCAGAAGTGACGCCAGGGCGCCCTGGCGCCCGTCGCTCACGCCGTCCGCACGGCTCCCGAAAACCCCAGGTTCTCCCGGCTTGGGAGGTCGCCGGCGACGCCGAACAGCGAGCGCAAACGCTGGGTGGCGGACTTTGCCTGAAGGCGCGCCTCCGCGGCTTCGTGCTCGACCAGGGCCAGGGTCACCAGGTTGGTGATAGCGTGGGCGAACAGGCGGTGCGCAGGACTCCAGGGTTCGCGCGTGCCGACCTGCTCAAGCGAGAGCACGCCCTGGAATTCGCCGCGAATGTGAATCGGCGTGTCGAGGACTGCCGAAATGCGGTGGCGTGCCAGGTAGCCGGTAGTGAATTCGGCGGTGGCCGGATGCTGGCTGGCATCGTCCGCGACGATGCAGGACTCGCTACGCAGGGCGTTGAAATAGGCGGGATAGTGGCTGGCCTGCAGGCTGTCGCTGCTGCCGTGGCGGGCCGGCGAGAGTTCGTACAGTTCGAGGCAGCGCAACTCGCGCTGATCGCCGGTCAGCGCCCAGATACTGACCCGCTCGACGCCGGACATGCGCGCCGCA
This sequence comes from Thiobacillus sp., assembly GCA_041912015.1. Taxonomy (GTDB): domain Bacteria; phylum Pseudomonadota; class Gammaproteobacteria; order Burkholderiales; family Thiobacillaceae; genus Thiobacillus. Next base: position 1,010 of record JAYRNU010000108.1, read on the forward strand.
GATTCGGTCAGGATGCTCAGCGCCATTTCCAGCGACGCTTCCCGGAAGTAGCCGCCGCGCGACAGGCTGGCGATGCCCTCCTGCAGTTCTGCCGGTGACGCCAGGCTGGGACGTTTGCGGTCTGTGAGTGTCGTTTCCATCGGTTACGCTGACAAGCGGTGTAGCCACCTCCATGCAATGTCAGCGATTCTAGGCGCGAAGCCGCAAAGAGACCGTGAAATGCGCCACGCCGCAAGCGAAGCGGCTCCCCGACAGCGAATCAGGCAGGGCCGGGCATCGTCTTGAAGACGAAGGCGACCTTTTCGACGTCGGTGATCCATACCAGGCCGTCGCCGTAATGGCCGGTGCTGGCTATTTCGGTGACGCGCTGGAAAATCGCCTCGGCCACCTCGTCGGGCGCGATGATCTCGACCCGCACCTTGGGCGAATAATCGGTCAGCTCGTCCTTGATCTTCTGCCGCGCGACGTGGCGCGACGGTGCGCTGCAGCCCTCGACCTTGCACACCGTCATGCCGGGAAAGCCGGGCAAGGCCACCAGCGCATCGCGCAGGCTCGCCAGCTTGTTGGGACGAATGACCGCCTTGATCTCTTTCATGCTTCAACCTCTTCTTCATCGAACCAGCGGTAGATAGTGGGCAAAACCAGCAGCGTCAGCAGGGTGCAGGTAATCAGACCACCGATGACGACGATGGCCAGCGGCCGCTGCACCTCGGACCCCGGCCCGCTCGAGAACAGGAAGGGAATCAGGCCGAGCATGGCGACCGTCGCCGTCATCATCACCGGCCGGAAGCGCAGCGTCGCGCCTTCGACCACCGCCTCGCGCACACTGCGTCCGTCCTCGCGCAAGCCGCGAATGTACGATACCAGCACGACGCCGTTGAGCACCGCGATGCCCCACAGGGCGATGAATCCTACCGAGGCCGGCACCGACAGGTATTCCCGCGTCACGAACAGGCCGATGATGCCGCCGATCGAGGCGAACGGCAGCACGGTGATGATCAGCGCCGCGAAGCGCACCGACTCGAACAGCACGAACAGCAGGAAGAAGATCGCGGCGATCGTGACCGGCACGATGACCGTCAGGTGGCCCAGCGCGCGCTCCATGTTCTGGAACGTGCCGCCCCACTCG
>JAYRNU010000109.1:0-8834 GCA_041912015.1 Thiobacillus sp.
CCGCTTGATGTAGTCGAGGCTGGGATCGGCCGGGTAGCGGAACACCATGACATCGCCCCGTTGCGGATCGTTGACCTGCAGAATCTTCTTGTTGATGACCGGCAACCGAATCCCGTAGGTGTACTTGTTGACCAGGATGAAATCCCCGATCAGCAGCGTCGGCATCATCGAGCCCGAGGGGATCTTGAATGGCTCGACCAGAAAGGAACGCAGCGCGAACACGACGAGAATGACAGGAAAGAAGCTCTTGGCATATTCGACCAGCAGCGGTTCCTTGGCAGTCCCGGCACGGGCGCGTTTCAGCACCAGCGCATCGAGCAGCCAGATGCCGCCTGTGACAACAAGCGCGACGAAGAGGATGAGAGCAAAATTCATGATTCGGGATCCACTGCCTATTTATCGGAGACTTGCAGAATGGCCAGGAAGGCTTCCTGCGGAATTTCCACGTTGCCAACCTGCTTCATGCGGCGCTTGCCGGCCTTCTGCTTTTCGAGCAGCTTCTTCTTGCGCGTGATGTCGCCGCCGTAGCACTTGGCAAGCACGTTCTTGCGCATCGCCTTGACGTTCTCGCGGGCGATGATGTTGGCGCCGATCGCGGCCTGCACCGCCACGTCGAACATCTGGCGCGGGATGAGTTCGCGCATCTTGGAAGCCAGTTCGCGACCGCGATAGACACTGGTGGCGCGGTGCACGATCAGCGACAGCGCATCGACCTTTTCGTTGTTGACCAGGATGTCGAGCTTGACCAGATCGCCCGGCCGGAACTCCTTGAACTCGTAATCGAGAGAAGCGTAGCCGCGGCTGGTCGACTTCAGCTTGTCGAAGAAATCCATCACCACTTCGTTCATCGGCAGGTCGTACACCAGCATGACCTGCCTGCCGTGGTACTGCATGTTGACCTGGACACCGCGCTTCTGGTTGCACAGGGTGATGACATTGCCGACGAACTCCTCTGGCACGAAGATCGTCGCGGTGATGATCGGCTCGCGGATTTCCTGGATCTTCGAGGGTTCGGGCAGCTTGGACGGATTCTCGACATTGATCAGGGTCCCGTCCTTGAGCAGCACCTCGTACACCACCGTCGGCGCGGTAGTGATGAGATCCATGTCGTATTCGCGCTCCAGCCGCTCCTGCACGATGTCCATGTGCAACAGGCCAAGGAAGCCGCAGCGGAAGCCGAAGCCGAGCGCCTGCGAGACTTCCGGCTCGAACTGCAGCGCCGCGTCGTTCAACTGCAGTTTCGTCAGCGCATCGCGCAAGGCCTCGAAATCGTGGGATTCGACCGGGTACAGGCCGGCGAACACCTGCGATTGCACTTTCTTGAAACCGGGCAGCGGCTCGCTGGCGGGCCGGTCAACCAGTGTGACGGTGTCGCCGACCTGGGCCGATTTCAGTTCCTTGATGCCGGCGATCACGAATCCGACCTCGCCGGCCGACAACTGTTGCCGGTCTACCGATCTGGGCGTGAAGACGCCAACGCTCTCGGTCAGATGCTGGGCCCCGGTCGCCATGAAACGGATCCTGTCCTTGGGGCGCAGGACACCGTCGACCACCCGCACCAGCATGACCACGCCGACATAGTTGTCGAACCAGGAATCGATGATCAGCGCCTTGAGCGGCGCATCTTCGGTGCCTCGTGGCGGCGGCACCTGCCTGACCACGACTTCGAGGATTTCCTGGATGCCGATGCCGGCCTTGGCCGAGGCGCGAACCGCCTCACTCGCATCCAGTCCGACAATATCCTCGATTTCCTCCGCGACGCGGTCCGGATCCGCAGCGGGCAGATCGATCTTGTTCAGCACCGGGATGACCTCGACGCCGAGATCGATCGCCGTGTAGCAGTTGGCCACCGTCTGGGCCTCGACCCCCTGCGAGGCGTCGACCACCAGCAGTGCGCCTTCACAGGCTGAAAGCGAGCGGCTGACCTCGTAGGAAAAATCGACGTGACCGGGCGTGTCGATCAGGTTCAGGCGATAGGTCTGGCCATCCTGCGCCTTGTAGGCAAGCGCGGCTGTCTGTGCCTTGATGGTGATGCCACGCTCCCTTTCCAGGTCCATCGAATCGAGCACCTGCGCCTCCATTTCGCGCTCGGACAGGCCGCCGCAATACTGGATGAGCCTGTCGGCCAGCGTTGACTTGCCATGGTCAATGTGGGCGATGATCGAGAAGTTGCGGATCAGATTCTGCGACACAACAAAACGGGCACGTTTCCGTGCCCGGCTAGGGATGAGATAACTGGCAGAATTTTAACGGATTTCAAGCCCGGACGCGCAGCCATTCCTGAAACGCGGGCAGACTCAGTTCATGGCGGCACAACTCGGTGTTGCCATCGAACAGCAGCGGCACCTCCCAGCCGAACCGGCTCTTGAGCAACGGGTCGGCATCGACATCGACGCATTCCAGGCTGTGGCGCGTTCCCCTGAGCAGGTTACTGACTGCCGCTTCCATTTCCTCGCACAGCGGGCATCCCGCCCGCGTGTAGAGCGTGAGGGTTGCCGCGCCGTCGTGATCGCGCTCGCTGTCGGCCCGCACCGGGCGAGGACCCGGCAGGCTACTCACCCGAGATTTTCAGCGGGACGTAAAGGGAGCCCTCGCCGCGGCGAACCAGAATGGCGGCGCTCTTGCCAACCGGTACCGTGGCGATCGCCTTGCGGAAGTCCGCCACGGAAGCAATCTTGGCATTGTTGACCGCCAGAATGACGTCGCCGGTGCGGATGCCGGCACGCGCGGCATCGCCCGTGGCATCCTCGACCAGCACGCCATGGTCGATCCCAAGTTCACGGCGCTGGTCAGCACCCAGTTCCGACAGGGCCAGCCCGCCACGCGAGAAGGATCTTCCGCTCTCGCCGGCAGCCTGCTTTTCCGCTGGCAATTCGCCCAGCACGACACTCACCTGCTGGGTCTTGCCCTTGCGCCAGACTTCAAGCGGAATCCTGGTGCCGGGCTTGACCAGCCCCACCATGCGCGGCAGATCGCCGGAGTTCTCGACCGCCATGCCATTGAACATCAGGATCACATCGGATGCCTGCAAGCCCGCCTTGCTGGCGGGACTGTCCTCCTGGACCTGCGCCACCAGCGCACCGCGCGGCCGATCCAGCCCGAACGATTCGGCAAGGTCGGCGGTCACTTCCTGGATCATGACCCCCAGCCAGCCACGCGACACCTTGCCGCCGCTCTTCAGCTGGTCAACCACCTCCATCGCCATGTCGATCGGGATTGCAAACGATACGCCCTGATACCCCCCGCTGCGGCTGTAGATCTGCGAGTTCATCCCGACCACCTCGCCCTTCATGTTGAACAGCGGTCCACCCGAATTTCCGGGGTTGATCGGCACATCGGTCTGGATATAGGACACATAGCCGTCCGACGGCAGCATGCGACCCTTGGCGGACACGATGCCCGCCGTGACCGAATTCTCGAAACCGAACGGCGAACCGATCGCCACGACCGCTTCCCCCACCCGCAACTTGGTGGGGTCGCCCAGCTTGACCACGGGCAGGTTGCTGGCAGTGATCTTGAGGACCGCCACATCGGTTCGCGGATCGGTGCCTACGACCTTGGCGGTGAAGGTCCGCTTGTCGATGAGCTTGACGACGACTTCATCAGCATCCTTGACCACATGTTCATTGGTCATGATGTAGCCGTCGTCGCTGACGATGAAGCCGGAACCTGCGCCACGTGAGGGAATTTCCGGCATGGGTCCGCTTTTGCCACCTGGCCCGCCCGGTCCGCCTGGCACGCCGGGGAAGAAGCGCCGGAAAAACTCCTGCAGGTCATCCTCGTCCGGCATCACGAACGGCATGCCTTCCTGCCCGCGCCGGACCAGCTTGGTCGTGCTGATATTGACCACCGCCGGTCCCTGCTTCTCGACCAGGTCGGCGACATCCATCGCATCCTTTGCCACCGCAGGGGTGATCAGGGTGAACAACAGCGCCGTCATTGAAAGAAACGATTTCATCATGTCTATCCTTTCATCAGATGAATCCGATTGTCGTTTTCACGTCTCAGCACCACGGGCCGGGGTGCCCGCCCCCCCCGGACCGCTAGCCAGCCCGCCAAGCCGCCAAGCAGCACGCCGAGCAGCGCGGAGCCGTCTCCCGGCTGCAGGGCCTGTGCCACAAGCGCCCCGGCCAGTATGGCTGCCAACGGCAGGCCATAGGCCCGCAACGCCCCCGACAGCAGGCTGCCGTCGGCAACACCGATCACGACCCTGTCTCCGGGAGACAGGGACAGATTGCAGTCAACCAAGAATTCGCGGTGATCCCTCTGGAACAATTCGGCAATGCGCCGCGACGAGCATCCCTGCCCGCCGCAGGTGCCGCAGCCAGATGGCTCGACTGCCTGAACCCAGACGCCATTCGAAGCCGTCTTCGTGACTTCGGCCGTTTGCTCCAGCATGGGCGCCTCTACTTCTTCCTCACCGAATCGCCGGTTTCAATCAGTGCCATGTTGGGCACTTCACCCAGAGTCGTCACGGTGAAACCGTCGATCTGGCGGCCGTAGACACCGATCGCCCCTTCGGCGGAAAGGCCCTGCAAGCCTTGTCTGTCGGGACCGGCTGGCTCGACGAACATCGACAGTACACTCAGCCCGTCCGAGAAAACCAGATGGGTCACGGGCGACTCCTTGCCAGGAAGGAAACGCACTGCTTCCTGAACCTGGCGGAAACCCGGCGGCGGGGTCACTTCCCAGGCCACGCTGGACGGCTTGTCGAGGCTGGCACGCAGGATGTGCTTGCCGGCGAGGTCGTTCTTGAACAGCTGGATTTCAGGTGCCTTGCCGATCTGGACTTCCGAGAACATGAACGTCGATACCGCTGCACCGTTGCCATTGACCATCCGGGACTTGAGCGGCAAGCCGGTCCGCTTGTCCAGCCACAGATAGTAGGCATAACGATAACCGTCGCGCGGTTCGAGCGTGATCACCTGGCAGGTGTGTCCTGCCACGCGTTCCGTCCCGCCAAGTTTTGCATCGTAGTATTTCAGAAGATCGCCCGGCTGATCGGGCAGAAAAGCCGGAAAGAACCGACGCGTCACATTGCGCTCGAGTCGCACATGCTTGCCATCCGGCAGGTGGCAATACACGTCGCTGTTGACCCTGAGAAACTGGCGTGGGTTGTCGTCCAGCACCTCGACTTTTTCCAATTCCCCTTTTGGCTCGGCGCGGTGCAATACACGCATCACCTCCGTGTGCTCGCCATGGTAATAGACATAGATCCCGCTGTAATTAAGCTTCCTGGCACCTTCGGACGCCCGATTGAGCCATTCGAGCACGTCGTCGGCGCGCAACGCGCCAGACCATGCCATCAACCCGACGACTCCAAGCAGCAACCAGCCCTGCCGCCAAACACCGACAGCCACCATCAGCGAGGCTCCACAGAAACTGCCGCCACCCGCTGGTAAGGCGAGGCCACCGCCATTGGGGAAAACTCCTGATGCGCGACCAGATAGGGAACGAAACGGGCATCGGCAGACGCGTCCGCCTGGTTCAGGGACGCCTGCCGGAAACCCGGGCCTGCGGCCAGCGGCGCGGTCGCAGGAGACTCCTGCATCAGGCCGGTGATCGACACCACCCCCCAGACCGCGAGTGAGGCGATCGACGCCACGGCCACCCGTTGCTGCCAAACGCTGCGTCGCGGTGCAAGCACGGTCGGCTCGTCTGCCAGACGCGCCCCGAAGCGCACCATGAAATCATCCTGGGCGGGTGCCAGACCGCGCATCAGATCACCGATCAGGTGATACTCGGACCAGCTCTGCTGCAACGCCGGGTTGACTTTCATGTTCCTGATGCAGGCTTCGACATCGGCGCGCGGGGCTTCTCCATCGAGGACTGCCGACACGGCAAGGCGCGGCGGATCGTCGGCCTGGGCAGACCGGGAAATGACGTCTGTTTTGAGAAGTGCTGACATGGCTACCACCTTTTTTCCTGACTGGTGCCCAGCATGGGGCGGATTTTTTCTGCAATGGCCTCGCGCGCACGGAAAATCCGCGAACGAACGGTGCCAATCGGACATTCCATCATCTGTGCGATTTCCTCGTAACTCATGCCATCGATTTCACGCAGCGTGATGGCTGTCCTCAATTCTTCAGGCAAGGCGTCAACCGCCTCATTAACCGCTTTGGCGATCTGTTTGGTCTGGAGTTCCGCATCCGGCGTTGCGATATCACGCAACTGCTCGCCGTCCTCGTAGTTCTCTGCGTCCTCCGCCATCACATCGCTCGACACCGGCTGCCGCTTGTGCGCCACCAGGTAATTCTTCGCAGTGTTCACGGCAATCCGGTACAACCATGTGTAAAAGGCGCTTTCTCCGCGGAACCCGGGCAATGCCCGATAGGCCTTGATGAAGGCTTCCTGCGTGATATCTTCCACCTCCGCCGCATCGCGCACCATGCGCGACAACAGCCGCCCGAGCTTGCGGTGATACTTGGTCACCAACAGCTCGAAAGCCCTCTTGTCACCCTGCTGGGCGCGTTCGACCAGAACCTGATCCAATTCGCGGTCCGACATATCTCCCTGCGGTTCTTTGTTTAATTTCGAAGTATACGTGACCGCATGCCACCGACATCAGAGCGGGCACTGACAGGAAAGTTCACTCCAATCGGAGTTCGTCCGGCAGGCCCCGAGCCTGTTATCATCGCCCGACCAACATGCACAGACACGACGTCCTTATCCTCGGCAGCGGCCTGGCCGCGCTGACGACCGCGCTCAAGCTCGCCGACCAGCGCCGCGTCGCCATCGTCACCAAGCGCCAGATGACCGACGGCGCCAGCGACTGGGCGCAAGGCGGCATTGCCGCGGCGGTGGACAGCGGCGACTCGATCGAGGCCCATGTCCATGACACGCTGGTGGCGGGTGCCGGCCTGTGCGACGAAGCCGTTACCCGGCTGGTAGCCAGCCAGGCGAAGGACATGATCAGCTGGCTGACGCAAAACGGCGTTGCCTTCACGCCCGACCCGCTGGCACCCGGCGGGCTGCATCTGTCGCGCGAAGGCGGGCATTCCAAGCGCCGCGTGGTCCACGCCGCCGATGCCACAGGCCATGCGGTGCAGACCAGCCTTCTCGACCGGGTTCGCGCGCATCCCAATATCGACACCTACGAACAGCACGTCGCCATCGATCTCATTTCAGGCAAGCGCGCAGGCGGGCAGGAACAGCAGATTCATGGTGCCTATGCCCTGAACAAGGGCAGCGGCGAAGTCGAAACCTTCGCTGCCGGGCACACCGTGCTTGCCACGGGCGGCGCCGGCAAGGTCTATCTCTACACGACGAATCCCGACACCGCGACCGGCGACGGTATCGCGATGGCATGGCGGGCAGGCTGCCGCGTGGCCAACCTGGAGTTCGTGCAGTTTCACCCCACCTGCCTGTACCATCCGCATGCCAAATCCTTCCTCATTTCGGAGGCCGTACGCGGCGAAGGGGGGCAACTGCTGCTGCCCGACGGCAGCCGATTCATGCAATACCACGATGAACGCGCCGAACTCGCGCCGCGCGACATCGTGGCACGTGCAATCGACTTCGAAATGAAGAAGCGCGGTATCGACTGCGTGTTCCTCGACATCAGTCACAAGCCTGCTGACTTCGTGCGCGAGCATTTCCCCACCATTTACCGTCGCTGCCTCGAACTCGGCATCGACATCACTCGCCAGCCCATCCCGGTGGTGCCGGCTGCGCACTACACCTGCGGCGGCGTCGTCACCGACATGCATGCGCGCACCGACTTGTGCAGCCTGCACGCCGTTGGCGAAGTCACGTTCACCGGCCTGCACGGCGCCAACCGGCTGGCCTCGAACTCGCTGCTGGAATGCCTGGTATTCGGCCATGCGGCCGCCCAGGACATCCTCGCCTCGCCCCCGGCGCCGGCGCTCGATCTGCCTCCCTGGGACGCCTCGCGTGTCACCGATCCCGATGAAGAGGTGGTGATCTCGCACAACTGGGACGAACTGCGCCGCTTCATGTGGGACTATGTCGGCATCGTCCGCACCAACAAGCGGCTGACACGGGCCACCCACCGCATCCGCCTGCTACGTGACGAAATCGACGAGTTCTACCGCAATTTCCGCGTCAGCAACGATCTCATCGAACTCCGCAACCTGGTGCAAAGCGCCGACCTCATCATCCGCTCGGCACAGCTGCGGCAGGAAAGCCGGGGGCTGCACTACAGCCGGGACTATCCGGAAACCTTGCCGGTCGCCGGCAACACGGTGCTCAACCCGCGTCCGGGGACGCTGTGTCCGAGCGTGTGCGGCCTGCCCAGCGAAGCAGCACCCTGAGGCGGCGCATCTGGGCGGGGTCTGCTGCACTGTCAGGCAGCAGGGTCAGGCTGCGCAGCCCGGCGCGGGTACGATATCGCAGCACGATGATGGCCGGCGTAACCAGGCTGTCTCCGAGCACCTCCACATCGCACCATCTTCCCTGTTCATCCTTGCACTGCAGCCGTGCATCCGCCGTCATGCGCAATGTCTCGCGGCAACGGGTTCGCTGCCAGCTCCTCATGCCCAGGCCTGCCACGACCACCGCAAGCGCCAGCTGGACACCGCCGGGCAGGGCCGAAGTGCCAATGGCAGCCAGCGCGAGCGCAGTCATGCCCAGAAGCAGCAGCCCCAACAAGCGTGAGGGCTTGAGTTCAATCTCGTGCATCAGCGTGTACACTTTTGGGCTTCAAGACACTCTTTTCGTGACTGGAACGCATCGTGATCGAATCCTGGAGACATGTTCTGCAATCCCAAGGTGCTGTTATCGAGCATGGCAACGTGCTGCATTTCGGCACTCCCGCTGCAGAACGCAAGGTCGGCGTCGACGGCACCATTGTGGCCGACCTTTCACAGCTCGGC
>JAYRNU010000110.1:0-18993 GCA_041912015.1 Thiobacillus sp.
ATTTCACCGAGCAGGACGGCAAGCGCACGGGGATCTTCGTCGTCGAGCTGAATCAGCCATCGGAAGTGCCAGCCTTGGCTGAACCTTTCTTTCTTCATTTCCAGGCTGACTGCAAGTTCCGCGTCGCGATGACGCCGGCGGACTTGCAGATGGCCGGATTGGACAAGCTCGGCAAGTTGTGGGGCTGATCCCGCTGTCGCCAGGCCGCGACTTCGGGATGGGCAGACAGCGTTCGGCGTGTTGAACCTGGCCCGGCCGGAACCGTCGACGAGCGTGGTCAAAGATCGCTGGGCCGCCTTGCCGCCATCGCACGCCAGGTCTTGTCAGGTGGCGTTCTGACTGGGCTTCTGGGCCGTAGCGCGAGCCTCGTTTTGGCCCGGTCCCTTGCGGCGGAAGCGGGAGAAATCGCAGTTCTGGAAGGCGATGTGACGGGCGAGCACGCGTGGCTGAACGACGCGAGCGGGACGAAGCTCCGGAACGCTTCGGGCTAAATACCCGCGCGGAGCAGATTGGCAGGTTGCCAAGGCGCGCGTCTGGGTCGCCATGCGTGCGCCACGCTCAGCGCACCAGACTGGACAGAGGTTCGTTGGCCGCGCTGCGATCGAGCAGATTCATCTGCTCGATCAGTCTCGCCAGTTCCGCGTCGAGCCTGGCCAGCGAATCCTCTGGCAATTTTTCCAGTGCATCGACGACGAGGCCGGTCAGCGGTCGCGGCGCGCGTGCAACGATGGCGCTGCCCTCGTCCGTCAGGCGGAGACGCACCATGCGCCGGTCTTCCTCGCTGCGCAGGCGTTCCACGAGCCCGGCCCGGGCAAGCTTGTCGAGCAGGTTGCTGGCGGTCGAGACATGGATCGAAAGGGCCTTGCTCAGCTGCGAGACCGTGATGTCAGGTGAATCTGCGATGGTCGCAAGCATCCAGACCTGCGCGCCGCCGATGCCGCAGGCCGCCTCCAGCGCGCGCGAATGCTGGCGCACGGCGCCCATGATCAGGCGGAACTTCTGCACGGTTTCGAGAATGAGCGGCGATGTCATGACGTGGTCGGGTCAGGTTGTTGGCGAAGAAATGATAGGCGAAGAAACCAGCTTAATTCTGGCGCATCTCACGGGGAAATGTTGGAGCAGGCTTAGAATCGACATACGCATGATGTTATTATTCAATATAGTTTTACATAAAATGACATCTGCGGATGCTTCTTCCATATATTGACGAACTGACCACTGACCAGGAAAAAAGCCATGACATTCAATCGATACGTCCCTTTTCTTGCCTTGTTGGCCCTGCTGAACGGATGTGGCGAGCGTGCCAAGGAGGAGCAGACGAGCATGCCGCCGCCTGCTGCCGAAGCCGCGGCCCCGATGGCCGACACGGCGGCCGCCGAAGTCGTTGCCGGCGAGACCGATGCCCAGACGCTGTATGCACGCTCCTGCGCCAGTTGTCATGGCGCAACGGCCGAAGGCGTTGCAGGCTTTCCGAGCCTGGTCGGATTGAGCCCCGAACTGATCCGGTCCCGTCTGCAGGCCTATCGGGCCGGCGAGAACGTGGGTCCGAAATCGGCCGTCATGCACCCGATCGCCGGCAAGTTGAGCGACGAGCAGATCGCTGTACTGGCTTCGTACCTGGGAAGCTGAGGTGACGCCCTGCCGGGAATGAGCGAAGCCCTCGCCTCGTCCTCAGCGCATCCGCTTTCTGAATCACGGACCGGCCCCAGTATCCTGCGGTGCGGGGAAGTGCTGACGGACTGCTTTCCCGATCGCGAAGTGGAAGGGGCGCCCCCCTCGACGTCGCCTGCCAATTGCGCGGGCTCGGGCGCGGCGTGGACGTCATGCCGCTGCGGGCGGACGAGTTCGGCGACGACGCGGCAGGGCGTCGCTGACGGTGTCGGCAACGGTCCTCGGCCGCGCGCTGTCCAATTTGCCGTTCGGCAGTCTCGGCGACCGTTGTCCATTGCGGCCGCTGATCCTGGCCGGCGGGTCGGTGGTGGTGCTCGCCGGCCTGCTGGCCGCGCTGACCGGAAACTTTTCATGGCTGGTCGCGGCGCGCTTTGCCCAGGGCCTGTTCATCCCCGCGCTGACGACCTGCGTGGCGGTCTATCTGGCCAACAGCCTGCCGGTGGCACATCTGAACGTGGCGATGGGCGCGTACGTTTCGGCGATGCTGGCGGGCGGCCTCGGCGGCTATCTGCATCCGCCGTTGCACTGGCGCCATGCCTTCGTCAGCGCTGCCGTGCTGCTGATCCTGGCGACGCTGGCGGCTGCGCGCTGGCTGCCCGGCGTCAGGGCACGCCCCCGCCATCGCGACGGTGCGCTCGGGTTCCGGTCGCTGCTGGCTTCCTGGGCCGCACAGCGACGGTTGATCGTCGGTTTCGGCGCGTTCTGGGTCTTTTCGGCGACCTTCAATTTCCTGCCGTTCTACCTGAGCGAACCGCCGATCTCGGCGTGGACCACCCTGATCACGTCGCTCTATACGGCGTACCTGATCGGCGCGGTCATGGGGCCGCTGTCGGGGCGTCTGGTCGACCGGATCGGCAGCGGCCGCACGCTGGTGGCAGGGTCGCTGCTGTTCGCGGCGGCGCTGGCCGTCCTGCTGGTGCCGAGCCTGCCCGTGCTGGTCGTCGCCTTGCTCGGCCTGTGCCGGGTTCTTCGATACCCACGCTGCGGCATCGGGCGCGCTGAACCGTTGGCTGACGTCGAGCCGCGGGCGCGGCAATGCGCTGTACATCCTGTTCCATTACTGCGGCGGCGCGATCGGCATCACCGCCAGTGCCCATGCCTGGCGGGATGGTGGCTGGCTTGCCGTGCTGGGCCTGAACGCCATGGTTCTGACCGTTCCGCTGGCTGTCGGCTGGTACGAGATGCGCCAAGAAAAGCCGGCGACGGGAAAAGCAGGGACTCAGACCTGATGCCCGCCCAGCGAGTAGGCTGCCCCGGCATCCTGCCCCAGCACCCGGACCACATAGGGCATGATGTCCTCGAGCGTCTGACGCAGGGTCCAGGGCGGATTGATGATGAACATGCCGCTGCCGTGCATGCCGAATCCATCCGCCGACGGGGCGCGCACGGTCAGGCTGACGTCGAGCCAGTTGTCGATCGGAAGCTGCTTGAACTGTTCGGGCAACTGCCGGGCTTCCGGGCGGGCAAGTTGCGGATACCAGACCGCGTAGATGCCGGTGGCAAACCGGCTCAGCCCCTCCTTGAGCGCCGCGACCACGTTGCCGTAGTCGTCGCGGGTTTCGTAGGGCGGGTCGATCAGGACCAGGGCGCGTCGCGGCGGCGGTGGCAGCAGCGCCTTGAGGGCGTCGTAGCCGTTGCCGGCGGTGATGCTGACCTGCCGTCCCTGTTGCTTGAAGTTGTCCTGCAGGATCCGGCTGTCGCTGCTGTGGAGTTCGAACAGGCGCAGGCGGTCCTGTGGACGCAAGGTCTGCAGGGCCAGCCAGGGGGAACCCGGATAGAACCGCAGGGTGTCGAGCGCCCGGGTGGCATTTGGGTTGCAGGCACGCACCAGGTCGACATAGTCGGCGAGCGGAGCAGGCAAGTCGTTACGGGTCCACAGTCTGCCGATTCCGCCCTCGTATTCCTTGAGCCGGGTCGCATAGCCGGCGTCCAGTTCATAGAGGCCGGCACCCGCATGCGTGTCGATGACCCAGAACGGCTTGTCCTTGAGTCCCAGGTAGCGGCACAGCAGGATCAGCACCGTATGTTTGAGTACATCGGCATGGTTGCCGGCATGGAAGGCGTGGCGGTAGCTCAGCATGGTCGGGTCGCGATTCGAAGGCCGCTGGAGTGTTGCACATTTCCGCGAAAACTCGGAGAAGGGAAAGGCGCATCGCCCGGCCATGCGAAGCGGTTGGGGCCGATTCCGATGCGGCATCGCCTGCCGCCGGGAGCGCGACTGACGCGCGTGCGCGCCTTGCCCCGACCCCCGGCCAACGCGGCGCGTGCCGCGTGCGGACAAAAAAACGGAGCCTGACGGCTCCGTGCTGACCTGGAATCGATACGCCTTACTTGCTCTTGCCGGCGATCATGTCCTGGATGATCGGCGCCAGGATCAGTTCCATGGCGAAGCCCATCTTGGCGCCAGGTACCACGATGGTGTTGCGGCGCGACATGAAGGAGTTGCAGATCATGTTCAGCAGATAGGGGAAGTCGACGCCCTTGGGATCGCGGAAGCGGATCACGATGAAGCTTTCGTCAGGCGTCGGGATGTCGCGCGAGATGAAGGGGTTGGAGGTGTCGACCGTGGAAACGCGCTGGAAGTTGATGTCGGTACGCGAGAACTGCGGCGTGATGTAGTTCACGTAGTCCGGCATGCGGCGCAGGATGGTGTCGACGATGACATCGGCCGAATAGCCGCGCTCGGCGCCGTCGCGGTGGATCTTCTGGATCCACTCGAGGTTGACGATGGGCACCACGCCGATGCCGAGGTCGACATGCTTGGAGACGTCGACGTCGTCGGTCCTGACCAGGCCGTGCAGACCTTCGTAGAACAGAACATCCGAACCGGCGGGCACGTCTTCCCAGGGGGTGAATTCCCCGGGGTTGAGGCTGGTATTGAGGCGCTTGTTGTGCTCCGCCGCTTCCTCGTCGCTGTGGATGTAGTAGCGCTTCTTGCCGCCACCGGTCTTGCCGTAGGTCTCGAACAGTTCGGCGAGTTTTCCGAAGTGATTGGCTTCAGGACCGAAATGGCTGAAGGACGGGTTGCCTGCGGCCTCGGCTTTCTTCATGGCTTCCTTGAATTCGACGCGCGACAGGGCGTGGAAACTGTCGCCCTCGATCACGGCAGCGTTGATCTGCTCACGGAAGAAGATATGCTCGAACGCGCGCTTGACGGTGGTGGTGCCGGCGCCGGATGAACCCGTGACCGCGATGACGGGATGCTTCTTGGACATGCTGGGACTCCCTGAAGAAGTAAGAATGAAAGCGAAACCGCATCATTTTACCCGCAAGGGGCAGGCTGTGGTAGTAGAAGCGCCACGAGCCGGTCAGTGGCGCACCGCCCGGGCACGGCAGGGCTTGTGGCCCGCGTGCCGAACCCGGGCTTGCGGGCGCTACATGGCGAACTCGAGTCGCTCCTCGACTTTCTTGAGGCCGGCCGCGGCGCAGGCGGCATCCTTGTCGCCGCCCGGCGCGCCGGATACGCCGACTGCGCCGATCAGGCTGCCGGCCGCGCGGATCGGCAGGGCACCCTCCATGACGATGAGGCCGTCGATGTGGTTGAGTTCGGGACGGATGTCCTCGCGCGCGGCGCGAAATTCGCCGGAGTCGATGCCCGACATGATGGTCATGCCGGCCTTGCGCTCGGCGATCTCGAGCGTGTGGCGCGAAGCCAGGGTATCGCGCAGCGCGACCTGGACATTGCCGGCACGGTCGAGCACCACGGCGGAAACGTTGTAGCCTTCCTGTCGGCAAGCGTCGACCGAGGCCATGGCGATGTCGCGGGCCAGCTCCAGGGTGATCTGCTTGACGGACAGGATGTCGGGCTGGGCCGCCCGGACAGGCAGACTGGCGACCGACAGCGACGTGGCGAGCAGGGCAAGCGGAAGCAGCGTTTTCATGTGTTCTCCTCGGTTGTGATTGTCGAATGAATATCGACCTGCGCCGGCCGCGCAGGGTTCCGGCCATGATAAAGAATTTGCCCGGGACTGTGGCGCCCGTCTCCCGCCTGCTCCGACAAGGAAAGCCGCACGGCGCACAGGTATAATCGCCGGCTTGATTCCACGCGGTTGCTGCAATGCTAGAAAAATATCTCCCTCCGGAAATCGAAGGCGCCGCACAGGCGCGCTGGGCAGCCAGCCAGGCCTACCGCGCCGACGACGGCGACGACCGTCCCAAGTACTACTGTCTGTCGATGTTTCCCTACCCGTCCGGCAAGCTGCACATGGGGCACGTGCGCAACTACACGATCGGCGACGTGCTGGCACGCTATCACGCGATGCGTGGCTACAACGTCATGCAGCCGATGGGCTGGGACGCCTTCGGCCTGCCGGCGGAAAACGCGGCCATTGCCAACAACGTGCCGCCCGCCGCCTGGACCTACGCCAACATCGACCACATGCGCGCGCAATTGCAGGCGCTGGGCTTTGCCATCGACTGGTCGCGCGAACTTGCCACCTGCAAGCCGGACTATTACCGCTGGGAGCAGTGGCTGTTCACGCGGCTGTTCGAAAAGGGCGTGATTTACAAGAAGATGGCCAGCGTCAACTGGGATCCGGTCGATCAGACCGTGCTGGCCAACGAGCAGGTGATCGAGGGTCGTGGCTGGCGTTCCGGCGCACTGGTCGAGAAGCGCGACATCCCGATGTACTTCTTCCGCATCACCCAGTACGCCGATGAGCTGCTGTCCGGGCTCGACAGCCTGACGGGCTGGCCCGAGCGGGTGAAGACCATGCAGGCCAACTGGATCGGCAAGAGCGTCGGCGTGCGCTTCGCCTTCCCGTACCAGCTCGATGGCAGGGCGGAACACCTCTGGGTGTTTACGACGCGTGCCGACACCATCATGGGCGTGACGTTCTGCGCGGTCGCGGCCGAGCATCCGCTGGCCACGCGCGCGGCGCAGGACAAGCCCGAACTCGCCGCCTTCATCGCCGAATGCAAGCAGGGCAGCGTGGCCGAGGCCGACGTGGCGACGATGGAAAAGAAGGGCATGGACACCGGCCTCTGCGTGACCCATCCGCTGACCGGCGAAGCCATTCCGGTATGGGTCGGCAACTATGTGCTGATGAGCTACGGAGAAGGCGCGGTCATGGCCGTGCCGGCGCACGACGAGCGCGATTTCGGCTTTGCGAAGAAATACGGTCTGCCGATCAAGCAGGTGATCGACGCCCGCGAAAGCGCCCGCACGCTGCAGCAGGCGATCGCGGATACCCGGTCGAACCGGGCGCTGAGTGCCGAAGAAGCCGACTATGCCGAGGAAATGGCCGAACACACGATCGAGTTCACGGATCGCGCCTGGCAGGAATGGTATGGCAGCAAGGCGGGCGTCTGCATCAACTCGGGCAGGTACGACGGCCTCGGCTACACGGCCGCGGTCGATGCGATCGCCGCCGACCTCGCAGCGCTCGGGCTGGGCGAGAAGAAAACCCAGTTTCGCCTGCGCGACTGGGGAATCTCGCGCCAGCGCTACTGGGGCTGCCCGATCCCGATCATTCACTGCGACACCTGCGGCGACGTGCCGGTGCCGGCCGAGCAGCTGCCGGTCGTGCTGCCCGAGGACGTGGTGCCGGATGGCTCCGGCAACCCGCTCAACAAGCGCGCCGATTTCGTCCACTGCAGCTGTCCGACGTGCGGGGCACCAGCCCGGCGCGAAACCGACACCATGGACACCTTCGTCGAGTCGTCGTGGTACTACGCGCGCTATGCCTGCCCGGATTTCAATGGCGGCATGCTCGACCAGCGCGCCGATCGATGGCTGCCGGTCGACCAGTACATCGGCGGCATCGAGCATGCGATCCTGCATCTGCTGTACGCCCGCTTCTTCCACAAGCTCATGCGCGACGAGGGCCTGCTGGCGGGGGACGAGCCTTTCGCCAACCTGCTGACGCAGGGCATGGTCGTGGCCGAGACGTTCTACCGCGAATCGGCAGACGGCAAGAAGACCTGGTTCAATCCGGCCGACGTCGAGCTGCGTGATGGCGCGACGGTGCTGAAGGCCGACGGCCAGCCGGTGATCGTCGGCGGCATCGAGAAGATGTCGAAGTCGAAGAACAACGGCGTCGATCCGCAGGCGCTGATCGAGCAGTACGGCGCCGACACGGCCCGGTTGTTCACCATGTTCGCCGCGCCGCCGGAGCAGAGCCTGGAGTGGTCCGACGCCGGCGTCGAGGGAGCCCACCGCTTCCTCAGACGGCTGTGGAAACTGGCCTACGAACACATGCGGAACGGCGCGGTCGCGGCGTACGCCGGCGGCGAGCTGCCCGACACGGCCAGGAATCTGCGACGCCAGCTGCACCAGACGATACAGAAGGTCAGCGACGACATCGAGCGGCGCAAGCAGTTCAATACGGCGATCGCTGCGGTCATGGAACTGATGAACGCGCTGGCGAAGCTGGAAGGGGACGACGCCGTCATTCGCAGCGTGCGCCAGGAAGTCCTGGAAGCCGCCGTGGCGATGCTCGCGCCCATCGTGCCGCACATTGCCGAAGCGCTGCATGCCGAGCTGCGGCCGGATGCCGCCATGACGTGGCCTGCCGTCGACGCGTCCGCACTGGTGCAGGACGAAATCGAACTGATGCTGCAGGTCAACGGCAAGCTGCGCGGACAGATCCGGGTGGCGGCCGCCGCCTCGCGCGAGACGGTCGAGGCGGCGGCGCTGGAGAGCGAGGCTGCGCAGAAGTACCTGGAGGGAAGGCCGCCGAAAAAGGTCGTGGTGGTGCCCGGGCGTTTGGTTAACATCGTCGCATGAACCGCCGACTTTTTCTCGCCGTCCTGCCTGCAGCGCTTGCTGCGGGATGCGGCTTCCAATTGCGCCAGCTCGAGGGCATGCCGTTTGCCACGCTCTACATCGACGCGCCGAACAGCAGCTCGGTGGCGCAGCGGATTCGTGCTGCGCTGAGGGCAAGCCGGTCTACCCATCTGGTTGGGGGCGCAGCCGAGGCGGAGGCCGTGCTGAAGATCGAAAGGGAAGAGCGCACCAGGTCGATTCTTTCGCTGTCGGGCGCGGGTCGGGTCATCGAATACCGCCTGAACCTGATTCTGGTCTATAGCATCACCGACAAGAACCAGCGCGTTCTGGCCGAACCAGAGACGATCGACCTGAGTCGCGACATGACGTATTCCGATTCGGAATTGCTGGCAAAGAAGGCAGAAGAATCGTTGCTGTACAGCGACATGGACGACAACGCTGCGCTGCGGATCATTCGCCGCATGCAGGCACTGAGCCCGGCGAAGCCCGTTGAACCTCACAGTTGAGCAACTCTCCGATCACCTGAACCGAGGACTCGGCGCGCTGTACGTGGTGGTGGGGGACGAACCGCTGGGCGCGCAGGAGGCAGGCGATGCCATTCGCGCGGCCGCGCGCGCAGCCGGGTACGTCGAGCGTACCGTCCACACCGTGCTGGGGCATTTCAACTGGCAGAACATTTCCATCCGCGGCGACAATTTCTCGCTGTTCGCCGAACGCCGGCTGACCGAAATCCGCATCCCGACGGGCAAGCCCGGCATCGAGGGCGCCAAGGCGCTCGAAGCCTACGTGGACAAGCTGCCTGCCGACACGCTTACGCTCGTCAGCCTGCCCGGACTGGACTGGAAGACCATGAAAAGCCGCTGGTTCTCGGCCATGGCGGCAGCCGGCGTGGTCGTCGAGGCCCGTCCGGTCGAGCGCCCGGCCTTGCCGGCCTGGATCGGCCGGCGGCTGGCGAGACAGGGACTGCGTGCCGAGCGCGAAGCGCTGGAGTTTCTTGCCGACCGGGTCGAGGGCAACCTGCTGGCGGCACAGCAGGAAATCGACAAGCTGGCGCTGCTGTTGCCGCATGGCGCAGTGTCCCGGGCCGACGTCGAGCGGGCGGTGGTCGATGTCAGCCGCCTGCAGGCCGATGATCTGCAGGATGCGCTGTATGCGGGCGACGGCGCGCGTTTCGCTCGAATCCTGATCGACCTTCGGGACGCCGGCGAAGCCGTGCCGGCCATCCTGTGGCAGGTGTCGTCGGCCGTGTGCCTGCTGCACAGGCTAAAATCCACCATGGCCCGGGGGGAAAATCCGGCGAATGCATTGCGGACGCTGTGGGGACGCGACAAGCAGCGCGTGCCGCAGATCGAGCGGGCGCTGAAACGGCTGGCGCTGGCGCAGGTCGAATCCGCACTGGCCGGTCTGGCGCTGACGGACCGCCAGGCCAAGGGGCTCGAGCGGGTGGGCGACCCCTGGGATACCCTGCTGGGCGTGGGCCTGGCGTTGGCCGTACCGGATCGTGCGCGGTCTAATATTGGATGAATGATGATGGACGTTAAAACCTACATGCAGACGGTGGGCCGGCAGGCGCGAGAAGCGTCGCGCGCAATCGCCCGTGCCGACACCAATCAGAAGAACCATGCCTTGCTGGCGATGGCGGCAGCAATCCGGCGCGATGCCGCCAGGCTGCTGGAGGCGAATGCGCGCGACATGGCGCATGCGCGCGCCAGCGGACTCGACGCAGCCTTGCTCGATCGTCTCGAGATCAACGACAGGGCGGTAGCCGGGATGGCCGAGGGGCTGGAACAGATCGCGGCGCTGCCCGACCCGGTCGGCGAGATCGACGGACTGAAATTCCGCCCGTCAGGCATCCAGGTCGGCAAGATGCGGGTGCCGCTAGGCGTCATCGGCATCATTTACGAGGCACGGCCGAACGTGACGGCCGATGCGGCCGGCCTGTGCCTCAAGTCCGGCAATGCTGCGATCCTGCGCGGCGGATCCGAGGCGCTGCACTCCAACCAGGCAGTCGCTGCCTGCGTGCGCGAAGGGCTCGAGGTCGCCGGCCTGCCGGCTGCCGTGGTGCAGGTCATCGAGACGATCGACCGGGCAGCCGTGGGCGAACTGATCACCATGAAGGACTATGTCGATGTCATCGTGCCGCGCGGCGGCAAGGGACTGATCGAGCGCGTCACTGCCGAGGCGCGGGTGCCCGTCATCAAGCATCTGCACGGCAATTGCCACGTCTACGTGGACGACCGTGCCGACCTGGCGAAAGCCGTCAGGATCGTCGAAAACGCCAAGACCCAGCGCTACGGCACCTGCAACACAGCCGAATCGCTGCTGGTGGCGCGCGGCGTTGCGCCGAACGTGCTGCCCGACATCGGCCGCATGCTGGCGGGCAAGGGCGTGGAAATGCGCGGCTGTCGGGAGACGCTCGCGATCCTGCAGGCCGCCGGCATTGCGGCGGACAAGCTCAGGCCGGCGACGGAATCGGACTGGGCCGAGGAGTATCTCGGCCCCATCATCGCGGTCAAGGTCGTCGACGATATCAGCGCGGCCATCGACCACATCAACATCCATGGCTCGCAGCACACCGACGCCATCGTGACCGAGGACTACGGGCGGGCGCGGCGTTTCCTGCGCGAAGTCGATTCGTCCAGCGTCGTGGTCAACGCATCGACCCGCTTTGCCGACGGATTCGAGTACGGTCTCGGCGCGGAGATCGGCATCTCCACCGACAAGATCCATGCGCGCGGTCCGGTCGGGCTGGAAGGATTGACCAGCCAGAAATGGGTGGTGCTGGGCGACGGCCACGTGCGCGCCTAGTGAAACCGCCAATCGGCATCCTGGGCGGCACCTTCGATCCGGTCCATTTCGGGCATCTCCGCCTGGCCGAGGAAATGGCCGAGGCGCTTGGCCTGGAACGGGTGCTGTTCATCCCCGCCGGTCAGCCGCCGCACCGTGCGCCGCCGGGTACCGCGGCGCTTCACCGGCTGGAAATGGTGCGCCGGGCGGTAGCGGGCAACCCCCGCTTCGTGGTCGATGCGCGTGAAGTGCAGCGTCCGCAGCCGAGCTACACGGTCGATACGCTGACGGCGTTGCGTGCCGAACTCGGCTCCGGGCAGCCGCTGTGGCTGCTGCTGGGATCGGATGCATTTCGCGGGCTGCCAGGCTGGCATCAGTGGCAGCGACTGTTCGCTCTGGCGAACATCGCGGTGGCCACGCGGCCGGGCGAGGCGTCGACGCAAGCCGACGCGATCCCGCCACTGCTGCAGCGTGAAGCCGGGGAACGTCGGGTCGCCGATGCCGCCGCGTCCGGGCCGGCAGGATCGCTGCTGGACTGGCAGATGACGCCGCTGGCGATTTCGGCCACTGCCATACGCGATTCGCTGGCACGACACCGCAGTGCGCGCTATCTACTGCCCGATGCCGTGCTCGACTACATTCACGAACACCAACTCTATACTTGCCCATGAACATTGAAGACAAAACCAAGCTGATCGTCGACGCGCTCGAGGACATCAAGGCCCGCGACATCAAGGTGCTCGATACCACTCGACTGACCTCGCTGTTCGAGCGCATGGTGATCGCCACGGGCGATTCCAACCGTCAGACCCGCGCACTCGCCAACAACGTGCGCGACAAGATCAAGGAAGCTGGCGAACATGTCGGCGGCATGGAAGGCGAGGAAACCGGCGACTGGGTGCTGCTCGACCTCGGCGAGGTGGTCGTGCACGTGATGCAGCCGGCCACGCGCGCGCATTACAATCTTGAAGAATTGTGGGGCGCAGGCGAAGCGGCCCGTGCCCGGACGCGCCCGGCGTAGGCAACGATGAAACTGCATCTGATCGCCGTCGGCCACAGGATGCCCGGCTGGATCAATGCGGGGTTCGAGGAGTATGCGCGGCGGATGCCACCCGATTTGCCGCTGCTGCTGACCGAAATCAGGCCGGGGCATCGCGTGGCCGGGGAGGATGGCGGCCGGGCACGCCAGTTCGAGGCGGAACGCATCCAGGCGGCGTTGCCATCAGCGTGCGTGCCGGTCGTGCTCGACGAGCGCGGAACCCAGCTGACGACGCGCGAACTGGCGGGGTGGCTGCGGGGATGGATGGGCGAGGGCATCACGCCGGCGTTCATCATCGGCGGGGCGGACGGTCTCGATGACAGCGTCAAGGCACGTGCCGGCAGGATGCTCGGATTGTCGAGACTGACCCTGCCGCATGCCCTGGCGCGGGTCATGTTGGCCGAGCAGGTATACCGGGCGGTTTGCATTATCAAGGGGCACCCCTACCATCGGGACTGAGCAGGCTATCGCATTCAGCAACGAAACGCCTGCGGTCGCAAGGCATTGCTTCGAACGTGATCCAAACGGACTGAACCATGCTGGTTGAAAAACGCATCTATCTGGCCTCCCAGTCGCCGCGGCGACGCGAACTGCTGAAGCAGATCGGCATCGCTTTCGACGTGCTGCCGCTGCGTGTCACGCCCGGGCGCATGGACGTCATCGAGATTCCGCACCCCAAAGAGTCTGCCCGCGATTTTGCCCAGCGCATGGCCGAGGAAAAGGCGGCCAGCGGCTGGCGTGCGGTCGAAGGGCGGCGCCTGCTGCGATTTCCGGTGCTGGGGGCGGATACGGTCGTCGAACTCGACGGCGACATTCTCGGCAAGCCGGCTGACCGCGCCGAGGCCGAGGACATGCTGACGCGACTGGCGGGGCGGCGGCACCGGGTGCATACCGCCGTGGCCATCCAGCACGAGGCGCGGCTCGAGATGCGGCTGTCGTCCAGCCAGGTCAGGTTCGCCGCGATAGACGCCGCCACCATCGCACGCTATCTGGAGACCGGCGAGTATCTCGGCAAGGCCGGCAGCTATGCCATCCAGGGCCGTGCTGGCGCCTTCGTCGAGCACATCAAGGGCAGCTACAGCGGCATCATGGGATTGCCGTTATACGAGACTGCCATCTTATTGCGAGCCTTCGGGCTGGTTGTCTGAACGCCTCGGCCATTCCAACATGAGCGAAGAAATACTCGTCAACGTCACCCCGCAGGAAACCCGGGTCGCCGTGCTGCACCTCGGGGCCGTGCAGGAACTGCATATCGAGCGCGCCCAGTGCCGCGGTCTGGTGAGCAACATCTACATGGGCCGGGTGGTGCGCGTGCTGCCGGGGATGCAGTCCGCCTTCATCGACATCGGGCTCGAGCGCGCGGCATTCCTGCACGTGGCCGACATCTGGGAAGAGCGCCGCGGCAACGAACCGGAACGGCCGATCGAGCAGATCCTGCACGAAGGCCAGACCCTGATGGTGCAGGTGATCAAGGATCCGATCGGCACCAAGGGCGCACGGCTTTCCACCCAGATCAGCTTCGCAGGCCGCTATCTGGTGTACCTGCCGCAGGAATCGCACATCGGCATCTCGCAGAAGATCGAGGGCGAGGAGGAACGCGAACACCTGCGCCAGAAGCTCCACGAACTCATGCCGGCCGACGTCACCGGGGGCTTCATCGTGCGCACCATGGCCGAGAATGCGGAGGATGCCGAGATTCAGGCCGATATCGACTATCTGCGCCGGCTGTGGGGCAGCATCCAGTCGCGCGGCAACTGCAGCGTACCGTGCCTGCTGTATCAGGATCTCGACCTTTCCCTCAGGGTGCTGCGCGATTTCGTCAACCGCGAAACGACGCGCATCTTCATCGACTCGCGCGAAACCTTCCTGCGCATGGCCGAGTTCGCGCAGAACTACACCCATGCCGTGCTCGACAAGCTGCAGCATTACAGCGCCGACCGCCCGCTGTTCGACCTGCATGCCATCGAGGATGAAATCGCCAAGGCGCTGGGCCGGCGCGTCGACCTGAAGTCGGGCGGCTACGCCATCATCGACCAGACCGAAGCGCTGACGACGGTCGACGTCAATACCGGCGGCTTCGTCGGCGCGCGCAACTTCGACGACACCATTTTCAAGACCAACCTCGAAGCTGCGCAGGCCATCGCCCGGCAGCTGCGCCTGCGCAACCTCGGTGGCATCATCATCATCGACTTCATCGACATGGACAATGCCGAGCACCAGGAAGCCGTGCTGACCGAGCTCAGGAAGGCACTGGCGCGCGATCCGACCCGCACCACGGTCAGCGGCTTCTCGTCCCTCGGGCTGGTCGAGATGACGCGCAAGCGCACCCGTGAATCGCTGGCGCACGTGCTCTGCGAACCCTGTCCCACCTGCGCCGGGCGCGGCGAAATCAAGACCGCCCAGACCGTCTGCTACGACGTGCTGCGCGAGATCCTGCGCGAGGCGCGCCAGTTCGACGCACGCGAATACCGCATCGTCGCTGCGCAAAGCGTGATCGATCTGTTCCTCGACGAAGAGTCCGGCAGCCTCGCCCAGCTCATTGACTTCATCGGCAAGCCGGTATCGCTGCAGGTCGAGACGACCTATCCGCAGGAGCAGTACGACATCATCCTGCTGTGAATACCCGGCCGCCGTGAAAACCCATGCACCGCCGGAGTACTGGCAACAGGCCTGTGCCGAACTCGCCGCGGCCGACCCGGTCATGGCCGCGCTGATCGCGCGCTATCCCGACGCCCGGCTGGCCAATCGCGGCGATCCTTTCCAGACCCTCGCCCGCGCCATCGTCGGCCAGCAGATCTCGGTCAAGGCCGCCGACAGCGTATGGGCGCGCTTTGCCGACCATGCCGGCGTCGTGACGCCGCAACAGGTTGCCAAACTGGAACTGGAATCGCTCGCTGCCTGTGGCCTGTCGCGCCGCAAGGCGGAGTATCTGAGGGACCTCGCCGGACACTTTGTCGATGGCCGCATCGAGCCGGCGCGCTGGCGGCAGCTGGACGACGAGGCCGTGATCGCCGAACTGACCGACGTGCGCGGCATCGGCCGCTGGACGGCCGAGATGTTCCTGATCTTCAATCTGCGTCGCCCCGACGTCTGGCCGGTCGACGACATCGGGTTGCAGAAGGCGGTTGCCCTGCATTACTTGGACAACGAGCGCCCCACGCCCAACGTTCTGCGTCAATTCGGAGAGCGCCATGCGCCCTGGCGCACGGTAGCGACCTGGTATCTCTGGCGAAGCCTGGATCCCGCGGTGGTTCAGTATTGACGTCCGGTGCCGCGGCCCATGCTTGGAGCCCACCCTGCGGCGGGGGCGCGTGTGCGGAAATGCGCCGCAGGCTTGGGGCCGGTCCCTTCGATCTCAGGCCATGACCTGCCCGTGTTCGCGCGTGTCGTGGAACGCGACCTTGGGCCAGCGTTCCTGCGCCAGTTGCAGGTTCACGCGCGTGTCCGCCAGATAGACCAGGTTGCCGTCGACGTCCTTCGCCAGGCGCAGAGAATTCGCCTTGGTGAATTCGGCCAGATGCTGCGCATCGGCGCAGGTGACCCAGCGGGCGGTGTGGATCCCGGCGTTCTCGAACGTCGCATCGACGCCATACTCCGTCCTCAGGCGATGCGCGACGATCTCGAATTGCAGCGGGCCGACGGCGCCGATCAGCAGCGTGTTGTCGGCGAACGGCTCGAACACCTGCACCGCGCCTTCCTCGCCGAGCTCCAGCAGGCCCTTGTTGAGCTGCTTGGCGCGCAGCGGGTCGCGCAGGCGCGGCTTGGAAAACAGCTCCGGGGCAAAGTAGGGGATGCCCTTGAACTGCAGCGCTTCGCCTTCGGTCAGGGTGTCGCCGATCTGCAACTGGCCGTGGTTGTGGATGCCGATGATGTCGCCGGCGACGGCGTCCTCCGAGCGCTGCCGCTCGTTGGCCATGAAGACGACCGCATTGGCGATCTTCATGTCCTTGCCGGTGCGGCGGTGGCGTACCTTCATCCCGGGCGTGTAGCGGCCGGAGCAGACACGGAAGAAGGCGATGCGGTCGCGATGCTGCGGGTCCATGTTGGCCTGGATCTTGAACACGAAGCCGCTGAACTTTGGCTCGGTGGGCTCGACCGTGCGTTCGACCGCCACACGCGGCAGCGGCGAGGGTGCCCAGTCGGCCAGCGCGCGCAGCACCTCGCGCACGCCGAAGTTGTTGATCCCGGAACCGAAAAACACCGGGGTCTGCCTGCCCTTGAGGAAGTCATCGAGGTCGAAGGTCGCGCCGGCGCCGCGGACCAGCTCGATTTCTGACAGCAGCGAATCGGCTTCGAGCGGGAACAGCTCGCGCAACTTGGCTTCGCCCAGGCCTTGCAGCGATTCGAACTGCTGGCTGGCGTTTTCCTCGCCGGCCTTGAAGCGCAGGATCTCGTCGTGGATCAGGTGGTAGACGCCCTGGAAGCGTTTGCCCATGCCGATCGGCCAGGTCACGGGCGCGCAGTGGATCTTCAGGATCGACTCGATTTCATCGAGCAGCTCCAGCGGCTCGCGCACCTCGCGGTCGAGCTTGTTGATGAAGGTGATGATGGGCGTGTCGCGCAGCCGGCACACCTCGAGCAGCTTGATCGTCTGCTCCTCGACGCCCTTGGCGGCGTCGACCACCATGATCGCCGCATCGACTGCGGTCAGCACGCGGTAGGTGTCTTCCGAGAAATCCTTGTGGCCGGGGGTGTCGAGCAGGTTGAAGACGCAGTCGCCGTAGCTGAACTGCATGACCGAGCTTGCCACCGAGATGCCGCGTTCCTGTTCCACCGCCATCCAGTCGGAAGTGGCGAACTTGCCGCTCTTCTTGGCCTTGACCGTGCCCGCCATCTGGATCGCGCCGCCGAACAGCAGCAGCTTTTCGGTCAGCGTGGTCTTGCCGGCGTCGGGGTGGGAAATGATCGCGAAAGTGCGGCGCTTCTTGACGTCGCGCGCCAAAGGCGATGCGTTGGGTGAAGCTGGCGCAGCTGCGGTGGATTCCATCGGGGAAGGCGATTCGGTGTGAAACAAGGCGGCATTCTACCGGAGCGGCAGGCTTTACCGCAGCATCGCGTCCCTGATGAAGGCCTCGGGCGGCACGGCTCGCGGGCAAAAAAAAAGACGCCCGATGGTTTGTTCGGGCGTAGGAGGAGACAGGAGGAGACGGCCTGGCTCGTGTCAGGCACCAAAGCCGAAGGCAGCGATGCCGACACGGTCCCAGGCAAGCCGGATGGGAGCGGGGGGCGATGCCGTCGCTGGGAGGGTCTTGCTGGCTGCAACCGTCGCCTGCGGAACCGCTGCAGGGGCGTCATTCGCCCAACTGCTCGCCGCGCTGGACAGCAGCAGACCGGCAGCGAGGGCGGCAGTCAGGGAGGCATGATTTCTTGTCATGATCGTGTCCTCCATCAATGGGCGGACTGCGTGTCGTCAAACACGATCCGCGCCTGTTCGAAATTCGCCTCGGTCGCGATCCGGTGCCGGACGTGGGTATGGCCCTGCACCGCAATGAGTTTCTGGCTCAGGCGGAAGATGTCCTGGGTGTCCAGCGGCGCGCGGCAGGCGACTTCCAGCGCATTCCACAGATAGGCCGGCTGCTGGTCGCGCTCGAACAGCTTTTCGCAGGCACGCATCAGGCTCGTTCCCTGGCGCTGGCGGGCATCCCCCGCGGGCAGGGCGAGCAGATCCTCGAACTGGCTGCCGAGAATCTCGTTTTCGATGGCCGCTGACAGGCGGGCGTCGCCGCCGGCCAGGGCTTCCAGCGCGGCTTCGGACAGGCTGCGGGCGCGCGGCGAGCCGGGCTGGCTGATGCTGTGGGAGAGGCTGGCCCAGTGCAGCAGGCGGGCACGGCCGGCATCGTCGGCAGGCATGGTTGACACCAGATAATCTGCGAGGGCCTGCGCACTCTCGTCCTTGCTGGCGCTCATCAGGTCGTACAGCGCCTTGATGTAGGGCGGGCAGGGGTCGAGCAGGGTGACGTGCGCCCTGATCCAGAGGTCGCGCTCGATGTCGCGCAGGCGCGCCTGGTTGTGCTCGGCGATCGCCTTGGCACTGCGCGGGTTTTCCCAGTTCTGCACCGTGGTGACCGAGACATTGGCCATCACCGCCAGCGATTCCTGCGATACCCGGTAGCGGCGGCGCAGGCTGTAGATCCAGTCGGCCTCGAATTCACGCTGATTGGCGTAACGTCGGGCAGGGTTGGCCTGCCTTTCGTAATCGCTCCATTTATTTTCCAAGAATGACATGTTCGCTCCCGAATGACGATCTGGCCCGATGGCCGATGGGTTGATCGAAGCGTAGCAAGGGGCGGGGGCGCGCAACACCAACCGGGTTGGGGTGGGCATGACCGCCATGCATCGCGTACACCATGGTTTACGGTCAATGTCGGCCGGGATTGAGCAGAAACGTCAAGGCTGCGTCGATGCGCAGCAGGGAGAGAACACCGCGCGGCGCCTCGACTGGTTCCAGACGGTGCGTCAGGCTGGTGCTAGCGCGGCGCCTGCCAGCAGTTGTTGTTGACCTGCCACGTCATCGAGAGCTGTTCGCTGGTGGGGTAGAGCGCGTACTTGAGCCCGATGTAGTCCGAGCCCTTGCGCCAGAACATCGCCAGCAGGTTCTTTTCGCCGTTGGCGATGACGCTGGTGTACGGAATGACCTTGAACGGATTGCCGTAGAGGTTGGAATAGTTCGACGCGATGATGACGAAATGGCGGAACGCGGGTTCGATTTCCTGGTCGATCGACACCAGCTTGTCGTTGCAGAAGCTGAACAGGAAGCGCCGGCCGGCCG
>JAYRNU010000111.1:0-1574 GCA_041912015.1 Thiobacillus sp.
AGTTCCAGCGGTCGGGGATCGGGGTGCATGGCAAGGAAAACAGGGATTGTGCCGGAATTATGCCATCTTCAACTGCCTGAAGATGCGTGCCATCGTCGCAGCGAACGCGGCCTACAAAGGTGCAGCGACCTGCCGTGCGAGTCCACGCATCAGCCACCTGAGGCCGGGCAGGCGAGCATACAACTCCTCGGCTGCATCCCAGTAATCGCGGTGGCGCGCGACCTTGCCCTCGATATCGAATTCCAGATGGCTTGCCCCGACGATGGTGGTCGGCTGGTGCGTCAGCGGCATGATGAAGTCCATTTCCCACAGGATGACCGCGTGCGCATCGGCATCGGCGAAACGCCGGGTGATGCGGAATCGCGCGTTGGGTAGCTTGTCCAGCGTGTGGCGCAGAATGGCGCGGATGGCGTCGACGCCGGTGACTTCGTGAAACGGGTCCTTGAACCAGGCGGCCGCGGCGTAATGGCGATCGAGTTGGTCCAGACTGCCCGGGGACAGGTGCTCGAAGTAGTCGCACAGCGCATCGAGTTCGTTCATAGGCCAGTGATACGCCGGACCAGCGGAAAGTATGCGCGATAGGGCAACAGCTTGAGGAATTTCAGCGCGCGGGTGAAGCGCCGGGGAAAGTGAATTTCGAACGCGCCATGTTCGATGCCGGCAAGGATTTCCCGGGCGGCTTCGCTGGCCTCGATCAGGGCCGGCATCTTGAAATCGTTGAGGTCGGTGAGCGGCGTTTTGACAAAGCCGGGGTTGATGAGATGCACGGCGATGCCCTTGGCGGCGAGGTCGAGATAGAGCGTCTCGGCAAAATTGATCAGTGCGGCCTTGGTCGCGCCGTAAACGAGCCCGGTCGGCAGGCCGCCATAGCCGGCCACGCTGGCGGTGAGCGCAATCCGTCCGCCGCCGCTTTGCGCGAAGTAGGGGGCAAGCAGGGCGCAGGCATTGATCGCGCCGACCAGGTTGACCTGCACCAGTCGCTCGGCGGCGACGGCATCGAGTTCCCAGGCGCGCATGGGCACGTGGGTGCCGGCATTGACGATTGCCACATCGATGCCACCAAAGCGATCGCGGATCTGGTTGAATGCACGGCCGAGGCTTTCGCGGTCGGTCACATCGGCGACAGCCACCAGGGCATCGCCGTCGGCCATCCGTTCGAGGGCATGGCGCTTGCGACCGCTCAGCGCGACCCTGGCACCGCGCTGCATCAGAAGACGTGCGGTCGCCTCGCCGATGCCCGAGCTGGCGCCGATCAGCCAGACACGCTGGCCGGTCCAGTCCGTCAGTTTGGGGTTGAGGCTCATGGACCTTTCCTGAATGCGATCACGACTTCGCCGAGCTTGAAGCCGAACTTGCGCATTTCCGACTTGTTCAGCATCACCTGGTCGTTCATCAGGTACATCCAGTCGTCGAACTGAACTTCGTAGGTCTTGCCATCGACCGGCAGCAGCAGGGTGTAGCGCCACTGCAGCGCGTTGCCGTAGCTCGTGCCGCTGGCATCGCCCTTGACGTCGTCGGCCCGGCCGACGTAGCGATGATCGCCGAGCTTGGTGATGTGCCAGACGCGCCGGGAT
>JAYRNU010000112.1:0-29549 GCA_041912015.1 Thiobacillus sp.
CCTGATCCTGGTGCGGGTCGTGGTGCATGCCCTGCGCTATGTGTTCCAGTCGAGCGAAGCCCTGAAAGTCTGGGAGCGCACGACAGCCTGGCTGATCTGGGGCGTTTTCGCATTGCATGTCACCGGACTGCTGCCACGCATTAATGCCGCGATGAATGCGCTGTCGTTCCAGTCGGGCAGCTATCGCTTTTCGCTTGGCCTGTTGTTCCAGGCAGCAGTCGTAATGGTCGTGGCGATCATAGCGGCACTGGCGCTGGCACGGCTGGTGGAAAGCCGGCTGATGGGCATTCCGCAAATGAACCTGTCGTTGCGCATGGCCTTGTCTAAGGCTGCGCGCACCCTGCTCCTGATCCTTGCGGTGCTGGTGGCGCTGCCTGCGGTGGGCATCGACCTGACCGTGCTGTCGGTGTTTGGCGGCGCGTTGGGTGTGGGGATCGGGCTGGGCCTGCAAAAAATTGCCAGCAACTACATTTCGGGGTTCATCATCCTGCTCGATGGATCGGTACGCATCGGCGATCTCGTGACCGTCGACAGCCGCTATGGGGAGGTCAGTCAGATCAATACGCGCTATACGCTGCTGAAGGGGCTCGATGGCACCGAAACCATCGTTCCGAACGAAACGCTGGTCTCCCAGACGGTCGTCAACCATTCGCTAACCAAGCCCAATGTGCGTATCACGCTCCCTGTGCAGGTGTCGTACGATACCGACCTCGAGCGGGCGGAGGCCTTGATGCTGGAAGCGGCCAGCGTCCAGCCCCGGGTCATCCGCGATGATCCGGAAAACCTGCCAAAGGTCTTTCTCAAGGAATTCGGCGACAATGGGGTGCTGCTGGAACTGGCAGTGTGGATTCGCGATGCCAGCGAGGGGCAAAACAACCTGCGCTCCGATATCAACTGGGCGATCTGGCGACGTTTCAAGACGGCGGGGATCGAAATTCCGTTCCCGCAACGGGTGGTGCATATGGTGCCGTCAAGCGGGTAAATTACAAATATCCTTGATATCTATGGGATTCATCCGTAAATTGGCGGACTCGTTTATCTTCTTTTGGGTTTGAATACATGCAATTAGGCTTGTTGGATTTACCGTGGTGGGGTTATGTGCTGGCTACGCTGGCACTCACGCATGTCACGATCGCCGCCGTCACCATTTTTCTGCATCGTTCGCAGGCGCATCGCGCTCTCGACCTGCATCCCGCCATCAGCCACTTTTTCAGGTTCTGGTTGTGGCTCACGTCCGGCATGGTCACCAAGCAATGGGTTGCCGTCCACCGCAAGCATCACGCCAAGTGCGAAACGCCTGATGATCCGCACAGCCCGCAGACACGCGGCATCCGGAAGGTCTTCTGGGAAGGCGCCGAACTCTATCGTGACGAGGCCAGGGTGGTCGAAACACTCGAAAAATACGGCCATGGCACGCCCGATGACTGGCTGGAGCGCAATATATACAGTCGTCACTCGGCGGCCGGCATCGTACTGATGATGGCGATCGATCTCGTCCTGTTCGGCCCCATCGGACTGACCATCTGGGCAGTGCAAATGGCGTGGATTCCACTCACTGCTGCCGGAATTATCAATGGCCTTGGCCATTACTGGGGCTATCGCAACTTTGCATGCGAGGATGCAAGCACCAATCTCATGCCCTGGGGTGTCCTGATCGGCGGCGAGGAGTTGCACAACAACCACCATGCCTATGGTACGTCGGCTCGCCTGTCCAACAAGTGGTACGAGTTCGACATCGGCTGGCTCTACATCAAGCTGATGTCCTACGTGGGCCTGGCAACCATCCGCAAAGTGGCGCCCAGGGTGAAATGGCGTGCGGCCAAGCCGTTGTGCGACCTGGATACGCTGCAAGCCGTCATCACCCATCGCTATGATGTGATGACGCGTTTTGTGCGCAGCGTGCGGGAAGAATGCGCGACGGAGATTGCCAAGCTCAAATCCGCTGCCCAGTTGCCGCAGAACTGGCGCCTCGATCGCTTTCGCCGCTGGTTGAACAAGGAACCTGCCGATCTTGCCGCTGCCGACAAGGCCGAACTTGATACACTCCTGGGCCAGAGCGAGCGGCTGCAGACCGTCTATCGGATGCGTCAGGAACTGGCGGCCATCTGGGGTCGTTCCACGGCCAGCCGCGAACAGTTGCTGGAACAGTTGCAGGGCTGGTGCAGGCGCGCCGAAACCAGCGGCATTCCGTCGCTCAAGAATTTCTCGGTGCGGCTGCGCTGTTATGCCTGATAGGTGAGGAACGTCCGGACGCCAGTCTGATATCGGATACGGCGTTATGACCCAACAAAAAACCCGCACTTGGCGGGTTTTCTGTTGGGCTGGAAACTAGCTTACTTGAGCTTGGTTTCCTTGTACATCACATGCTTGCGAGCCTTGGGATCGAACTTGCTGATCTCCATTTTCTCGGGCATGGTCTTCTTGTTCTTGGTGGTGGTGTAGAAGTGACCTGTTCCTGCCGTCGACTCCAGCTTGATCTTTTCGCGTCCGCCTTTAGCCATGATTGATCTCCTTAGACGGCTTCGCCACGGGCGCGCAGTTCGGACAGGACGGCGTCGATGCCGTTCTTGTCGATCGTGCGCAGGGCGGCATTCGACAAACGCAGACGAACCCAGCGGTTTTCGCTTTCAACCCAGAACCGGCGGTATTGCAGGTTGGGCAGAAAACGCCGCTTGGTTTTATTGTTGGCATGGGAAACATTGTTCCCGACCATGGGCTTCTTGCCCGTCACGACACATACGCGAGCCATGTTGCTGCTCCAAAATAATGGTTAACAAATCCGGTTGTCTGGCGGCGCTAACCATGAGGGTTAACCCGAGAACCGCGATTTATATCACAACTTTCAGGCCCGGGGCAAGCCGGCAAGTCGTCAGAGATGGCCGGATTCCATGAAAGACAGCGCCGTCGCGCCGGCAACGATGAAATGGTCGAGCACGCGTACGTCCACCAGCGCCAAGGCTTCGGCCAGCCGGCGGGTCAGGCTGTGGTCCGCCTGGCTGGGTTCAGCCACGCCGCTGGGATGGTTGTGCGCCAGGATCAACGCGGCTGCATTGTGCTGCAGGGCGCGCTTGACGATTTCACGGGGGTAGACGCTGGTCTGGGTCAACGTGCCGCGAAACAGCTCCTCCACCGCTATGACCCGGTTTTGCGCGTCGAGAAACACGCAGCAGAACACTTCATATTCCTTGCCACGCAGGATCAGCCGCAGATAGTCGCGCACGGCATGGGGAGAAGAAAGCGCATCGCCGACCTGCATGTCCTCGGCCAGGGTGCGTCGCGCCATTTCCATGACCGCCTGCAGCAGCGCGTATTTTGCTTCCCCCACGCCGGGCGCGGCGCAGGCGGCATGCCTGTCGGCACGGCATAAGCCACCAAGACCGCTGAAGCGGTCGAGCAGGTCGCGCCCGAGGTCGACCGCACTCTTGCCGACCACGCCGGTACGCAAGAATACCGCGACCAGTTCGGCATCGGTCAAAGCCGCCGCGCCCTGCTTCAGCAATTTCTCGCGCGGACGCGTATCCTCCGGCCAGTCTCGAATCGCCATGCCCACCCCTCTCCCGTAGAATGACGCCATTGTCATGGAAAGCCGAGACCGTGTCGCTGGCGAACAAGAAAATCATCCTGGGCGTAACCGGCGGGATTGCTGCCTACAAGGCGGCAGAGCTCTGCCGCCTGCTGGTCAAGGCAGGCGCCAGCGTCCGCGTTGCGATGACCGCTGCCGCGCAGCAGTTCGTCACGCCGCTGACGTTTCAGGCGCTGTCCGGCCAGCCGGCCCTGAGTACCTTATGGGGAAGCGACGGCGGCGACGGCATGGCGCATATCCATGCGACGCGCGATGCCGACCTGCTGCTGGTCGCCCCGGCTTCGGCCGATTTTCTGGCAAAACTCGCGCAGGGGCGCGCGGACGACCTGCTGTCGACCCTGAGCCTGGCGCGAACCTGCAGGATGGCCGTCGCACCTGCGATGAACCACGAGATGTGGGCGGCCTTGCCTACCCGGCGCAATCTCGAGCAACTGGCAGAGGATGGCGTGGCGATACTGGGTCCGGCAATTGGCGAGCAGGCCTGCGGTGAGGCCGGTCCCGGGCGCATGCTGGAACCGGGCGAGATCATCGCGGCCCTGCCGGGCCTGTTGCGATCGGGCGACCTGGCCGGCAGGCGCGTGCTGGTGACCGCGGGTCCTACTTTCGAGGCGATCGATCCGGTGCGCGGCTTGACCAATCGCAGTTCGGGCAAGATGGGGTATGCCATCGCGCAGGCGGCGGCTGAGGCCGGAGCCGAAGTCTGCCTCGTCTCGGGGCCGACCTGCCTCGCCTCTCCGGCCGGCGTGCGCCGTATCGACGTGCAAAGTGCCGAGGAGATGCACAAGGCGGTGCTCTCTGAATTGCCTTGCGCAGTATTCATTGCTGTCGCGGCGGTGGCCGATTACCGGGTGGACGCCGTGGCGCCGCAAAAACTGAAGAAGCACGCAGATGGCATGACGCTTCAGTTGGTCGCCAATCCAGACATTCTGGCCGAAGTGGCCGCCTTGCCGGACGCGCCGCTCTGTGTTGGGTTTGCCGCAGAGACCGAACATCTTGCGGAATATGCCGAAGCCAAGCGCAAGCGCAAGCACCTGCCCTTGCTGGTGGGCAACCTGGCGCAGGACGCGCTCGGTCAGGACGCGGCCGAGCTGGTTCTGTTCGACGACCAGGGGCAGTTTCCGCTGCCACGCGCCGACAAGCTGTCCCAGGCGCGTCACGTGATCCGCCGAATCGCGAGTCTGCTCAAGACTCACTGACACAATCTGACGAAATCCCGACGAAAATGAAGATGGATGTGAAGATTCTCGACGACCGGCTGCGTGATCAGCTACCGCACTACGCGACGGCAGGCTCGGCCGGTCTGGACTTGCGCGCCTGCATCGAGGCGCCGATCACCCTCGAACCCGGCGAAACCCGGCTGGTTCCAACGGGCATTGCAATTCACTTGGCCGATCCCGGCTATGCTGCGCTGATCCTGCCGCGTTCGGGGCTGGGGCACAAACACGGCATCGTGCTGGGCAACCTGGTCGGGCTGATCGACTCGGATTACCAGGGCCAGCTCATGGTGTCGGCCTGGAATCGGGGCCAGCAGGCCTTCGAGCTTTCCCCGCTGGAGCGCCTGGCCCAGCTGGTCATCGTTCCGGTGGTGCAAGCCGAATTCAATGTGGTTGACGATTTCGAGGCCAGTCATCGCGGCGAAGGCGGTTTCGGGAGTACCGGCCGGCAATAGTGTCGGTAATCTTTACACTCGGATGATGCATGCACCCGACAGGTCGACCTGCCGGGTGCAAATACGTTGGGGCATGGATTTTGCTGAGTACAGCGCCAGGTCGGCTGGTTTCCTGGGAGGCTTCAGGGACCGGCCATTGCGGAGAACATAGATACAAGAGGTTGGCCGGTTGGCGCATACGTCATGCCCCATACATCGATATTGCGGTTTGGCTTGATCCTCGCAGCAGCGCTGGCGCTGCTGGCGGGCGTGGTCACGGCGGCATTTTATCTGTCGCGGCCCCAGACCCCGTCCGCGCCGGAGGAGCTGGACAAGCCCGTCATGGCGACGCAGATCGAGTTCATGGCCGATGCCATGCAGCGCAGCGCAGCGCGCATCGCGGCGCACCCGCAGACGCTGGCGTGTTTTGCAAGCGGCTCACCGGAGATATGCCAGGCGCAGGCGGCCAACCTGCATGCCCTGAACCAG
Source organism: Thiobacillus sp. (assembly GCA_041912015.1). Lineage (GTDB taxonomy): Bacteria > Pseudomonadota > Gammaproteobacteria > Burkholderiales > Thiobacillaceae > Thiobacillus. The sequence goes on from JAYRNU010000112.1 coordinate 5,721, forward strand.
GACGCTGCCGTGCTGTTCGTGACCGACGGCCAGCGACAGCTCCTGCCCGGATTCCTGCCAGGCGACACCCGGATGCTGCTGGCCAACGCCGGACGCGAAGGTACGGGCGCGTCTGCCACGGCAACGTTCAATCTGTCCATGTCGCACCCGGTGGTGGGCAGCGACGGCAAGCGCCTGGGATTTGTCATCGTCGAGCAGAGCGTGCCGCAACTGCAGGCCCTGTTCGATACGCTGCCCCTGCCTGATTCCGCGGCGTATGCCGAACTGCAGCAGAGCCAGGGCGACGGCACGGTCAATGTACTGATGCGCCGCGGCAACCAGGCCGCCAAGAAGCGGAGCGAGCCGAACTGGATCGCGCTGGCGGGAACGCCCTGGACGATCGCGGTGTGGCGTTCGGTCACCCCGGTCGCCGAAAGCGTGGCGCCCTATGTGCTGGGCTGGCTCATGGTCAGCCTGGGCATTGCCATCCTGGTCGTTGCGACCACGCTGGCCGTGCGCAACCGGGTGACCGACAACCTGCGCATGATGGTGAAATTCACCAATGACCTGCGCCAGCAACGCTTGCGCGTGGACTACCCGGTCAGCCTGACGGAATTCCGGCCGCCGCTCGAGACCATGCTGAAGCTCGGCAAGGTGATGCTCGGAAAGCAGAAGGAGGTGACCGCTCAGGCTCGCGTCGACCATCTCTCGCAGGTCAACAACCGGCGCAGCTTCGACGAAAAGCAGAAGGAACTGTTCGCGAGCCTGAAGGACGGCTGGTCGCACAGCCTGCTGATCCTGGACATCGACAACTTCAAGCAGGTCAACGACACCTTCGGTCACGAGGCTGGGGACCAGTTCATCATCAAGTTCGGCAATGCGCTGAAGAACTGCCTGCGCAGCAGCGATTTCATCGCCCGTCTCGGAGGCGACGAGTTCTGCGTGCTGTTCCCCTACACGCCGCTGGACCGTGCGCAGGAACTGGCCGAGCGGCTGCGTGCCAACATGCCGGAAAGCGTCGAGCTCATTCCGGGCGTCACGCAGAAGCTGTCATGGAGCGGCGGCCTGTCCGAATATAGCCGCGACGACAAGCAGGACAACGAAGCCCTGGCGCGTGCCGATGCGGCCTTGCTGGAAGCCAAGCGCAGCGGCCGCAACGCGACCCGTGTCAGGGCCGCCGCCTGAACGCTGCCACCAGAAGCGCGATCCCCAGTCCTCCCCAGAATATCAGGACCGGCACGTTGCCCCAGCGTGCAAAGGGCGTGCTGCCCTTGTAGCCCTGGATTTCGCCGATGAGGCTGCCGCGGGTGAATAGCGGCAGCCTGGCCAGCATGTAACCCTGAGCATCAATGATCGCTGTCACTCCGGTATTGGTCGCGCGCAGCATCATGCGGCCGGATTCCAGCGCGCGCATTTGCGACATCTGGGCGTGTTGCCAGGGTGCGAACGAGTCGCCGAACCAGGCCAGATTGCTGAGATTGACCAGTACGCTCGCTTCGGGAAGCTGGCGGATGATTTCCTCGCCGAACGTGTCCTCGTAACAGATGTCGACCGCAACGCGCTGGCCACCAATGGACATCGGTCGCTGATCGATGGACCCGCGTGAGAAATCCGACAGCGGAATGTTCAACAGGTCTTTCAGCGGATAGTATTCTCCGAACGGAACCAGGTGGACCTTGCGGTAAAGCTGTCGGGGTGCGGTCCCCAAGCTGATCGCGCTGTTGTAGTACCCACTTTCCAGTGTGCCGGTGGGCAGGCCGGTCAGGATGTCGCCGCCGTTCTTGCGGGCAAGCGTGGCCAAGCGCTCGAGATAGAAATCCGGAAGGTCCGTTTCAAATACCGGCAGAGCGGTTTCCGGCAGCACGATCAGTTGTGCGGGTGACGCGGCAATCATGCGCTCATAGCCTTCCAGCGTCGCAAGCATATGCTCCGGCCGCCATTTCATGTCCTGTGCGATATTCCCCTGCAGCAGCGCCACCGAAGTCGGCGCGCCGTCCGGCGTGGTCCATGAAATGCCGCGCATGGATTGGCCGCCCACCCCGAGGGCGACGATCGCCACCACCGCCCAGGCGCGCTGCATCAGGTTCCCGCGTCCTGTCAGGCTCCACGCCAGCAGCCCCGCCATCAGTGCCAGCAGGAACGACACGCCATATACGCCCATCACCGGCGCGTAGCCTGCCAGCGGGCTGGATGGCACCTGGGAGTATCCCATCACCAGCCACGGGAACCCGGTGAAAATCCAGCCGCGCACCCATTCCGTTAAGCCCCACAACAGCGGCATCACCCCCAGCAAGCGAACAGCGGGAGAAACATGCCAGCGCGCCTGCAGCGCACCGGCCAGCGCGGGGAACAGGGCCAGGAACGCGCAAAAAACGAAGGTCGCCAGTGCTGCCAGCCACGCAGCCATGTCGCCATACACCCACAGACTGATGAAGATCCAGCTCACGCCGGCAATGAAAAATCCCAGCCCCCATGCCAGCCCGACGAGGAAGCCGCCGCGCGCGGAAGGGGTGCGCGCCAGCAGGCTGAACAGAAGCGTCAGGCTCAGCAGGGGCAGCAGCCACAGGCCGAGTGGGGCAAACCCGGCGACAGCTAGGGCGCCGTCCGCCAGGCTCAGGAGCAACAATGGGACAGGCACACGGCGCATGGCAGTCAGCCTGATCGCCTTCGAGGACGCCGCAAGACTCAATGCGAGGACTCGAAATCGATATGACCGTCGATCAGCGTGTAGCGCACCCGGCCCTGCATCGGGTGGTTGAGGAAGGGCGTGTTGTCGCCCTGGCTGGCCAGGGTTTTCGAGGAAACCTGCCACTCTTCGGTTTCGTCGAAAATGCAGAGGTCGGCACAGCTTCCAACCGCAAGATTGCCGCCGGGAACTCCCAGGATCTGCGCGGGTTTCCACGAAATCAGGTCGATCGCCTGCATCAGTGGCACACCCATCTCGCGTGCCCATTTCAGCGTCAGCGGCAGTAGCAGTTCGACGCCAGAAGCACCGGGCGCAGATTCGCCAAACGGCACCTGCTTGACGTCTTCGTCGACCGGTGAATGGTCTGAACACAGGGCGTCGACGGACCCGTCGCGCAGCGCTTCACGAATGGCATCGCGGTCACGCAGGCCCCGCAGCGGCGGCACCAGATGCAGATGCGAATCGAAGCTGACCAGATCGTTCTCCGACAGGTGCACATGGGTGCAGGCGACGTCGCAGGTCACCGCCAGACCTTGCGCCTTGGCCGCGCGCACCATGGCGATGCCTTCGCGGGTCGACAGGCGGGCGAGGTGGATGCGGGCACCGGTCTCGCGTGCCAGCAACAATATCGTCGCAAGCGCCACGGTTTCAGCCAGGGCAGGAATGCCCGGCAGGCCCAGTCGTGACGCGACGGCGCCGTCGTGCGCGATGCCGTCGCGCGACAGCGACGCATCCTGCGGCCGCAGCCACAGACTGTAGCCGAACGTGGCGGCGTATTCCATCGCACGCAACAGCACCTGGGAATCGGTAAGCGGGGCGTCGGCCTGGGTGAAGGCACGGCAGCCCGCTTCGGTCAGTTCGGCCATCTCGGTCAGCATTCTGCCCTCGAGCTTGTGCGTCAGTGCGCCGATCGGATAGACGCGCGGCCCCGGAAGATTCCTGGCGCGAAACTTCAGCATTTCCACCAGGCCCGGCTCATCCAGCGGCGGATCGGTGTCGGGCGGGCATGCCAGCGAGGTGATGCCGCCCGCGGCTGCAGCGAGCATCTCCGACTCGAGCGTGGCACGGTATTCGAAGCCGGGCTCGCGCAGGCGCACCGAAAGGTCCACCAGGCCGGGACAGACGACCAGCCCGCTGGCATCGATGGTGCGGTTGGCGTGGAAACCATCCGGAACCTGGCCATAGGCAACGATCTTGCCTGCGGCGACAAAAACATCGGTGGTTTCGTCCCGCGCGGACATCGGGTCGACGACTCGCCCGTTCCTGATATGGATCTTCATGCGGCCACCCCTGCCGGACTCCGGTCGTTGTCGATGCCTTTGGAACGGCTGTTCGCTGTCGTACGCCCGTACCGCTGATCGCTCATGTCGCTGCCCCCCCGGCCAGCAGCGCCATGACGGCCATGCGAACGGCGATGCCATAGGTGACCTGCGGCAGGATCACCGATTGCGGGCCGTCCGCCACTTCGGAATCGATTTCGACCCCGCGGTTCATCGGCCCCGGGTGCATGACGATGGCGTCCGGTTCGGCAAGCGCGAGCTTGGCCGGGGTCAGGCCGAAGAACTTGAAGTACTCCTGCGCACTGGGCAGCAGGGCGCCTTTCATGCGTTCGTTCTGCAGCCGCAGCATGATGACCACGTCGCAGCCGCGCAGGCCGCTTGCCATGTCGTGGAAGACCTTGACGCCCATCTGCTCGACCCCGGTCGGGATCAGGGTCTTGGGTCCGATGACGCGGACTTCCGGCACGCCCAGCGTGGTCAGCGCATGGATCTGCGAACGTGCCACGCGCGAATGCAGCACGTCGCCGACGATGGCCACGGTCAGGTTGTGGAAGTCGCCCTTGAAGCGCCGGATGGTGAACATGTCAAGCAGGCCCTGTGTCGGGTGGGCATGACGGCCGTCCCCTGCATTGATGACCGAGATGTGCGGTGCCACGTTGCGGGCGATGAAATGTGCGGCGCCCGACTGCGAGTGACGCACGATGAACATGTCGGCATGCATGGCGGCGAGGTTGTCGACGGTATCGAGAATGGCCTCGCCCTTGGTCTGGCTCGAGGTGGCGATATTGAGGTTGACGACGTCGGCGCTCAAACGCTTGGCGGCGATCTCGAAGGTGGTGCGGGTGCGCGTCGACGGTTCGAAAAACAGGTTGAAGATCGATTTGCCGCGCAGCAGCGGGACCTTCTTCACTTCGCGTTCGCCGACATCCATGAAGGATTCAGCGGTGTCGAGGATCTGCGTCAGGATCGCGCGCGGCAGGCCGTCGATCGAGAGAAGGTGGTGCAGTTTGCCGTCTTCGGTAAGCTGAGGGTTCATGCGAGCGACAGGGTCAGATGGCCGTCGTCAAGGCGCGACAGGTTGATGTTCTGGTTGTCTGGGACGGCAATCACGACTACCGCGAAATCGGGCCGGATCGGCAGTTCATGATCGTTGCGATCGACCAGCACGGCCAGCCTGATCGACGCCGGGCGACCGTAATCGAACAGCTCGTTCATCGCCGCGCGCACCGTGCGGCCGCTGTGCAGGACGTCATCGACCAGCAGGATGTTGCGATTCTCCAGATCGACGGGCAGGTTGGACGGCTTGACCTGGGGATGCAGTCCGATGCGCGAAAAGTCGTCGCGATAAAAGGAAATGTCGAGCGTGCCGAGCGGGGTGGTGCATTGCAGCAGGGCATGCAGGCGTTCGGCGACCCAGGCGCCCCCCGTATGGATGCCGACAATGATGGTGTCGGGGGTCAGGGTCGGTGCGATGGCGTCGGCCAGCTGCCTTATCAGGGTGTCGGCGTCAGGCAGTGAGGCGTGCATCAAAAAATCCCTGGAGTATCAGTTGGGCGGCAACGGCGTCCGTCAGCGCCTTGTTTTTCTGTCCGTGAATGCCGCGCGCATGCAGTTCGGATTCGGCCGCCGTGCTGGTGTGGCGCTCATCCACCAGGAAGACGGGCAGGCTGAAGCGCGATTCTAATTTGTTCGCGAAGTTTTTGGCCACCCGCGTCATCTCATGCTCGCTGCCGTCGGCGTGAGCAGGCAACCCCAGTACCAGCAGCGCCGGACGCCATTCTTCAACCAGCCTGGCGATGGCAATCAGCCGGGTTTCGGTGGATCCGGCCTCAATCACGGTGAGCGGATGTGCGATGCCGATCGCCAGTTCCCCCGACGCCACGCCGGTGCGTTTCAGGCCCAGATCGAAGGCGAGCACCGTGCCATGGGTATCTCCAGGCTTCAAGCGTGCCCGGCTTCTTCAGAGAGGCTGGCGAGGTCGATGCCGAGCAGCTTCATGGCGGCAGCAAGCCGTTCTTCCGGCGCCAGATCGAAAATGACCTGGGGATCGGCTGCCACCGACAGCCAGGCGTTCTGCTTGATTTCGTCTTCGAGCTGGCCTGCCGCCCAGCCTGCGTAGCCCAGCGAAACCATGAATTTCTCGGGCCCCGCATCCTTGCTGACCGCCTCCAGCACATCCTTGGACGTGGTCAGACTGATTGTGTCGTTGACGACAAGGGTGGAACTGAACTTCAACGGCGGGGTGTGCAGGACAAAGCCCCGTTCGGTCTGCACGGGACCGCCAAAATACACCGCGTCCCGGTGCAGGCGTTCGGGCAGTGGCAGACCGATCTGGTCGAACAGCATCGACAGGTCGAGATCGATGGGCCGGTTGACCACCACGCCCAGCGCGCCCTGCTGACTATGGTCGCAAATATAGGTCAGGGTGCCGTTGAAGTTGGGATCGACCATGCCAGGCATGGCGATCAGGAAGTTGTGGGTAAGGTTGACGGTATCCATGATTGCCATCCCATTGTAATCTGCATCAATCCACGCAAACACCACTTCTTGCAGCCTGCGCTACCACTATAGCGTCCAACACGCACAATGCCTGAATACGCTCGCGCCCTGGTCTGGTTTCGCCGCGACCTCCGCGACTTCGATCACGCGGCGCTCTGCCACGCGCTCGAACACGCCCGGGAAGTCTTCTGCGTCTTCGTCTTCGATCGCGACATCCTCGAGGCGCTTTCCGATCCGGCCGACCGCCGGGTCGCATTCATCCACGCCAGCGTTGCCGAACTGCAACAGGCGCTGCAGGACCGGGGCGGGGGTCTCATCATCCGGCATGGCGTGGCCCGCGACGAAATCCCTGGTCTCGTGGCCGAGCTCGGGGCGGATGCCCTGTTTTTCAATCACGACGACGATCCGGCTGCCCTGGCGCGCGATGCCGCTGTCGAAGCGACGCTGCGGGACCGCTCGGTTGCAGTCCACCATTACAAGGATGTCGTCATTTTCGAGCGTGATGAGGTCCTCACGGCGGCGGGCACGCCTTTCAGCGTGTTCACGCCTTACAAGAATGCCTGGCTGAAAAAGCTGACCCCGTCGGACCTGCGGGCCCACCCGATCGACGACAGCCGGCTTGCAGCGCTGTCGACGGCCCTGCCTGGACTGCCGGAACTCGGATTCGCGCCGGGCAGACGTGACGAACCCGGCTTGCCCACGGGCATGTCGGGTGCCGCGAGACTGTTCGACGACTTCCTGCAGCGCATCGACCGATATCATCTGGAACGCGATTACCCGGCCCTCAAGGGCCCGTCGTACCTGTCGGTGCATCTGCGTTTTGGCACCCTGTCCGTTCGCCAGCTCGCTACTGCGGCTCGGCAGCATGGGGGACGGGGGGCGGACACCTGGCTGTCGGAGCTGGTCTGGCGCGATTTCTATCACCAGATTCTCTGGCACCGCCCAGACCTTGCAGGCGGTCATGCCTTCAAGCGGCAATACGATACCTTGCCGTGGCCCAATCCGCCGGGCCATTTCGCTGCCTGGTGCGAGGCATGCACGGGCTTTCCGCTGGTCGATGCGGCGATGCGCCAGCTCAACCAGACCGGCTACATGCACAACCGGCTGCGCATGGTCGCCGCTTCGTTTCTGAGCAAGGATCTGCTGGTCGACTGGCGGCTCGGCGAGCGCTATTTCGCCGACAAGCTCATCGATTTCGATCTCGCTGCGAACAATGGCGGCTGGCAATGGGCGGCGTCGGTCGGTTGCGACGCCCAGCCTTGGTTCCGCATTTTCAACCCGGTGACGCAGTCGGAGAAATTCGACCCGCGGGGCAAGTTCATCCGCCGCTACCTGCCGGAACTCGCGGCCATCCCCGACCGGTTCATTCATGCGCCATGGAAGCTCCCGGCCAGTGAACAGGCACGAGTCGGCGTAACCATCGGCCAGGCCTATCCCCTGCCCATCGTCGAGCATGCGGCGCAACGCTTGCGGGCGCTGGCGCTTTTCAAGTCCGTCGCACCGACGGCTATGGGCTAGGCGGCTTGAGGCCGGCACAGGGGCGGACGGCTGGCGAGCCCGGCCAGGTAGCAGTCGAGCAGGGGTTCCGCACAGGCGGCCAGGTCGTAGCTTTGCGGATGCAGGACCCATTCGTGCATCAGGCCCACCATATAGGCGTGCAGGCCATGCGTGGCGAGCAGGGTGTCGGTGGTCGGGGGCAACTGGCCGCAGGCGACCGCCTGATCGAATAGTCGCTGGACCTGCGACAGGCAGGCGGCGCGGTCGGCATCGTTCTTTGCCACGATAGGTGCCAGGTCTGCGGCGAATTCGCATTTGTGGAAAATCACGTCGAACATTGCCTGGGTGTCCTCGTGCTGCGCCAGCTGGGTGAGTGCCATCAGCGCCAATTGCCGGACCATGGCAAGCGGGTCGTGCTGCGTGTTCTGGCTGGCCTCCACCAGCAGTGCCTCCACCGGCAGGGTTCCGCGTTCGCAGACGGCCTGGAACAATTCGGCCTTGTCCCGGAAATGCCAATAAATCGCACCGCGCGTCACGCCGGCGCGGTCGGCGACATCGGCCAGCCGCGTATGGGCGACGCCGTGCTCGCGAAAGACCTGCAGGGTCGCAGCGAGTAGCGATTCACGGGTCGCCTGGGCTTCAACTCGGGTTCGTTTGACCATGAAATCCTGTCCGCCAATGTCACACGCCATGCAATTTACGTTCATGTAATATATGCATTTATCATGTCAGGACTCAATCTTTCAGGGGGCATCATGCGCCGAACCGGACAGGCAGTGGTTTTGGGTATGAGCGCCTTGCTCTTCGCATGCGGGCAAAAGGAGGCACCGCAGCAGCATGGCGGGATGCCGCCACCGGCACAGGTCACCGTGGAGCCGGTCGTGGCGCAGACGGTACCCATCAACTTCGAATATGTCGGCCGGCTCGAAGCTTCGCGCGAGGTGGAAGTGCGTCCGCGCATCTCGGCCGTCATCGAGCACAGGTTTTTCGAGGAAGGGGCGCCGGTTAAAGCCGGAGCCCTGCTCTACAAGCTCGACGCAGCAAGCTATGCCGCGCAGGTCCGCGCTGCGGCGGCGGACCTGGCCAACCGTCAGGCTCTTCTGGCCGAAGCGCAACTCGAACTGGAACGCAACCGCAAGCTTGCGGATCAGGGTTTCGTCAGCACGCGCGCCCTGGATACATCCCGAACGGCCCTGGCCGTGGCCGAGGCGGGGGTGCGCGCCGCCGAGGCGACACTGGCCGATGCACGCGTCAATCTGGGTTACACGGAGATCCGTGCGCCGCTGACGGGCGTCATGGGACGGGCCCAGCTGGTCGAAGGCGCGCTGGTGAGTCCCACGGGTCCTGCTCTCACGACCCTGGCGCAGGTCGCGCCCATCTACGCGCGATTTTCGATTGGCGAGGATGCGCGACTGGCACTGGAAAAACAGCTTGCCGACGGTACGCTCGAACAGGGCGGGCAGCACGTCGGGCTGATGCTTGCGGATGGTTCGCGAATCGACGCGACCGGCAAGCTCAACTTCAGCGACTACAAGGCGAATCCGCAAACCGGCGCCTTCGACATGCGCGCCGAGTTCCGCAACGTCGACGGCAAATTGAAGCCCGGCCAATTCGTGAGGGTGGTCGTCGAAGGCGGCATGCTGCCGGATGCGATCAGCGTCCCGCAGCCTGCGGTGCAGGACGGACCGAACGGCAAGTTCGTCTATGTGGCCACGCCCGGTGACAAGGGCATGACGGTGGCCCTGCCGCATCCGGTTGAGGTCGGTCCCTGGATCGGCAGCGGCGAGCCCGGCAAGGGGGCCGGTCGCTGGATCATCAAGAGCGGCCTGAAGCCCGGCGACAAGGTGGTGGTCGATGGCATGGCGCGGATCTTCTTCCCCGGCATGCCCGTCGTGCCAACGGAGGCGGGAACTGCTTCCGACAAGCCGCAGGAAAAACCGGGTTCGTCGGCCGCCTCGCACGCGGCGACGAAACAGTAAGGGTTCGACATGTTCTCGCGCTTTTTCATCGACCGGCCGATTTTCTCGGTGGTGCTGTCCATCCTCATCGTGCTGGCCGGGCTGCTGGCAATGCGTGCATTGCCGATCGCGCAATATCCGGAAATCGCGCCACCCGTGGTCACGGTTCGCGCGGTCTACCCGGGCGCTTCGGCGACGGTGCTGGAACAGACGGTCGCTGCGCCGCTCGAGAACGCAATCAATGGCATCGAGGACATGATGTACATGAGTTCGACCTCGGCATCGAACGGCGTGCTGGAAATCCAGGTCACGTTCGAAATCGGATCCGATGTCGACAAGGCCGCCCTCAACGTCAATAACCGGGTCAAGCAGGCCGAGGCAAGGCTTCCGGAAGAGGTCCGGCGCCAGGGTGTGACGGTGGAAAAGGGTTCGTCGTCCTTCCTCCAGGTGCTGGCATTCCTGTCACCCGATGGCCGTTACGACGACCTCTTTACCAGCAACTACGTCACGCTCAATGTGCTGGATCGATTGAAACGCATTCCCGGCACCACCAATGTGCAGATATTCGGTGCCAAGGATTACGCCATGCGCATCTGGCTCAAGCCAGACCGCATGGCGCAACTGGGCGTGACCGTCGCCGACCTGACCCGCGCGATCAACGAGCAGAACGCGCAGTTCGCACCCGGCAAGATCGGGCAACCCCCGGTCGACCAGGGCCAGTCCCTGGTCTATTCCCTGACGGCCCGGGGCCGTCTGGCTGACCCCAAGGAGTTCGAGAACATCGTCGTTCGTGCCAACAAGGATGGCTCGATGCTGTACCTGCGCGATGTTGCACGGGTCGAACTCGGTTCCAAGGATTACGATTTCGCGGGGCTATACAACGGCAAGCCGGCGACGCTGGTAGGCATCTTCCTGCAGCCCGGCGCCAATGCGCTCGATGTCGGAAACGAGGTCAGGCGCACCGTCGAGGAACTGAAGAAAGACTTCCCCGAAGGACTCGACTATGCGGTGCCCTACGACACCACGCGTTTCGTCGAGGTGTCGATCCGCGAGGTGGTCAAGACGCTGGGAGAAGCGATCCTGCTGGTGGTGCTGGTGGTGTTCATTTTCCTGCAGAACTGGCGCGCGACCCTGATTCCCATCCTGGCGGTTCCGGTCTCGCTGCTGGGCACCTTCGTCGGCCTGTTGCTGCTCGGCTATTCGATCAACACGCTGACCCTGTTCGGCATGGTGCTCGCGATCGGCATCGTGGTCGACGATGCCATCGTGGTGCTCGAAAACATCGAGCGCATCATTCACGAGCACGGAAAGTCACCGCGCGAAGCAGCGCTGCTGGCGATGCGCGAGGTCACCGGCCCGGTGATTGCCATCGTGCTGGTGCTCTGCGCGGTGTTCATCCCGATCGCCTTTCTCGGCGGGTTGACCGGAGAGCTGTATCGCCAGTTTGCCGTCACCATCTCGATCTCGGTGGTGATTTCCGGCCTCGTCGCGCTGACCCTGACCCCGGCGCTTTGCGTTGCCCTGCTCAAGAGCGAGAAAGCCCGGGAGCCGGGGCGTTTCTTCCGGGCATTCAACCGGGGGTTTGCCGGCATGACCCGGCACTATCAGGGCGGGGTGAAATTCCTGATGCGGCGCTCGGCCATCGCGCTGGCCATCTACCTGCTGATGATCGCCGCCGCGTTGACCCTGTGGAAAATCACGCCGGGCAGCCTGGTTCCCGAGGAAGATCAGGGTTTCTATATCAGCGCGGTCTACCTGCCGGACGGCTCGGCGCTGTCGCGTACCGAAGCCGTCGTCAAGCAGGTCGATGCAATCGTGCGCAAGGATCCTGCGGTCGAACACGTGGTGGCTTTTGCCGGCCTCGATTTTCTCGGCGGCGGTTTCCGCAACAGCGCGGCGACGATTTTCGTCGCCGCGCGCCACTGGGACGATCGCCAGAAAACCATCCAGCAGATGGTGGGCGAGATGATGGGCGCCACTGCGGGTATTCGCGAGGCGCTGGTGCTGGCATTCGCACCGCCGCCGATTTTCGGCCTCGGTAACGCCGGTGGCTTCGAGCTCTACATCCAGAACAAGGGCGAGGGCGGGCCGCAGAAGCTGGCCCAGGTGAGCGACGCCTTCCTTGCCGCCGCGCGCCAGGACAAGCGGCTCGCGCAGGTGCTGACATTGTGGCGGCCGCATGTGCCGCAGCTGTATGTCGACGTCGATCGTGAAAAGGCGAAGATGCTGGGCGTCAAGATCGACGAGGTGTTCAGCACGCTGTCGGCGACGCTTGGCGCCTACTATGTCAACGACTTCAACAAGTACGGTCGTACCTGGCAGGTGCTGATGTCCGCCGAGCCGGGCGCGAGGAAGACGCCGCAGGATGTGTCGGCGCTCTATGTGCCCAATGCCGACGGCGACATGGTGCCGATGTCGGCATTGGCCCGGATCGGCTTCTCCTCCGGTCCGGAAACGCTTGATCGCTACAACAATCTCCAGGCGGTCAAGATCATGGGCAGTGCCGTCCCCGGGGTCAGTTCGGGCCAGGCGCTTGCCATCGTCGACGAGATCGCGAAAAAGGTGCTGCCGCCTGATTTCAGCTATGAATGGACCAGCGCCTCGTTCCAGGAAAAACGTTCGGGCGGCACCTCGGGCCTCGCACTCGGCCTGGCGGTGCTGATGGTGTTCCTGATCCTCGCCGCGCAATACGAGAAATGGTCGCTGCCGCTTGCCGTGATGATGGCGCTGCCTTTCGGTACCTTCGGTGCGCTCGCCGCGGTATGGCTGCGCGGACTCACCAACGATGTCTACTTCCAGATCGGTCTGGTGACGCTGCTCGGCCTTGCTGCGAAGAACGCAATCCTGATCGTCGAATTCGCCGTGCTGAAGAAGCAGGAGGGGTATTCCAGCGTGGCCGCAGCGCTCGAAGCCGCCCGGCTGCGCTTCCGCCCGATCCTCATGACCTCGCTGGCGTTCATTCTCGGCGTGCTGCCGCTGGCGGTCTCCACCGGCGCCGGGGCGGGCGCACGCCACGCGGTCGGCACCGGGGTCGTCGGCGGCATGCTTGCCGCAACGTTCCTGGCGGTTTTCTTCATTCCGCTGTTTTTCCACTGGATGTCGGACCGACGACTGCAGGCCCGTGTCGACGAGATCGATGCGCATCCGCATGCGACGCGCTACGACAATGTGCATATGGCGTCCCATCATCCCTCGGCGTCCCGGGCCGATCCCGAAACCTGAAGCGCTACCTGTACCTGGCGCTCCGGCGATAACCGCGTCGGACCGTGCCGGACCGTGCCGGACCCGGTTCGAACACCTGGCGCGGCAGTGTCGCGCAAGCGGAGAATGTGCCCGCATCCTTCCTGCGCGCGCGAAAAAGCCGGGTTTCCCCGGCTTCCTGATATGGCAACCCCGCGTCTTGTTTGCTGCCGCCCCGACGCCGGGGCATCTGGATTCAGATCTGTTTCAATGTTTGGGCGCGTAGACGAGATTGACGCCGACATAGCTTCCTTCGCCGGCGGCAGCGGGCTTGATGACGGGCTCCAGGATGTACTTGTCGGTTACCCACGCGCCCAGCGCCGAACCGGCGATATGCGAGGCCGCGTCGATGGCCTGGTTTCTGCCATTCCCGTTGAGGTGATATTCGTACGCGCTTTCGAGCACTGCCCCGACGCTGCTGATGCCGAATCCCCACCAGCCCCGATATTCCTGTTGCTCCGGAAACCAGTGATCGACGACCGCAGTGATGCCGCCGGCCAATGCAGCGCCGAAGACGAAATGGGCGGCCTCGCTATTGAAGCTGTCCGTCGCGTAAGCATTCGACGCGATCAGCAGACTCGCAGCCAGTATCCTGTTGAATTTCATTTGCGCTCCTGTGTCAGTAATGTCCGCCGAGAGAATCAAGCAGGATCAACCTGCCATCTTGCGACGACGGGATGTTTCCATAGGCCGCGCTGCAGGACAGTTTGCGGAATACTGATATAGCGCCATCGTTCCGTCAACCCCGTGAGCGACAGGAAGGCGCTTGCATGCAGTCCCGGCTGCCCTAAGCGGCATGTTCGTGGTGATAGCCGGTCACGGTATCGACTTCGGTCTTCGAGCCCAGGATCACCGGCACGCGCTGGTGCAGGCCTTCTGGGGCGAGGTCGAGGATGCGTTCGCGGCCCGTGGTGGCGGCACCGCCCGCCTGCTCGACGACGAAGGCCATCGGGTTGGCCTCGTACATCAGGCGCAGCTTGCCGGCCTTGGACGGATCCTTGGTGTCCTTGGGATACATGAAGATGCCGCCACGGGTGAGGATGCGGTGCACCTCGGCGACCATCGAGGCGACCCAGCGCATGTTGAAGTCCTTGCCGCGCGGGCCGGTCTTGCCGGCGAGGCACTCGTCGACGTAGCGCTGCACCGGCTTTTCCCAGAAACGCATGTTGGAGGCGTTGATCGCGAATTCCCTGGTTTCGGCGGGAATCTGCATGTTGGGGTGGGTCAGCACGAATTCGCCGACGTCGCGGTCGAGCGTGAAGCCGTTGGTGCCATGGCCGAAGGTCAGCACCAGCATGGTCGAGGAACCGTAGATCGCGTAGCCCGCGCAGACCTGACGGGTGCCCGGCTGCAGAAAGTCCTCGGCCTTGGCGGCGCGACCGGCGACCGGGGCCTTCATGATCGAGAAGATGGTGCCGACCGAGATGTTGACGTCGACGTTCGACGAGCCGTCGAGCGGGTCGAACACCAGCAGGTACTTGCCCAGCGGATACTGGTTGGGGATGGCGTACACCTCGTCCATCTCTTCCGACGCCATGCCTGCCAGGTGGCCGGCCCATTCGTTGGAGCGGATCATGATGTCGTTGGTGATGACGTCGAGCTTTTTCTGCGTTTCGCCCTGCACGTTTTCCGAGTCGAGCGAACCCATGACGCCGAGCAGCGCGCCCTTGTTGACGACGTTGGAAATCGCCTTGCAGGCGGTGACGACATCGTTCAGCAGCGAGGTGAAATCGCCGGTTGCGCCGGCAGTGTGTCGCTGTTCTTCAATAATGAATTGGGTAAGCGTGGTGCCGGTGTGCATGGTTAAGCTCCTAGGGAATCAGGAATATATAAGAAAATCATAATATTATACACGGCAATCTCCGACAGGACATGCCCGCTGGGCAACCGGGGGCGCGGGATGACAGCGATCAGGGGCTAAACGGCGGCAAGTCGCTTCACATAAGCATGCCGGGTCTTCGTGCAGACATAGCCAAGACGCTCGTAGAAAGGGTGCGACTGCGTTCTGGCGATATTCGAACTGACCGCCAGCGTGACAATGCCCTGGCTGGCAGCCCAGTGCTCCACAGCGACTGCCAGTCTCGTGCCGACGCCTGCCCGCCGATGCGTCGAATCGACCACCAGGCCGACGATTTCGACCTGCTCGCCAGATTCAAGCATCACGCGTCGCTCGGCCACGACCCATCCCAGCAGACGGGCTCGGGGCTCTTCTGCGACGGCAACGAAATGGGTGGGAAGCCGCAGCATGGTGTCGAGGCGTGAGGCAATCTCGTGCTCGGTGGCTGGATAGCCAAGTTCGTTGGTGAGACGCGCAATTTCAGGCGCATCGGAGGCTGCAGCGCGACGGGTCGGAAGCGTATCCCTGGCGGCAATGCTCATGGAGGGCTTGCTCAGTCCGCACCCACAAGCTGGTCGGAGCGGGTGAACGTCCAGGTTCGCGTGATGGACAGAATGTCGGCCTTCTTGCGCATGTCGTCGGGAAAGGCGGCATAGGGCGCGGCGAGCTCGACGATCTTGACCGCGGCGGTATCGAGAATTTTCGATCCGGACGAGCGGTCCACCTCGATGTTCTCGATGCGACCGTCGGAATAGATCGACACGGTGAGCTTGAGGCTGCCATAGATGCCCTGGCG
Source organism: Thiobacillus sp. (assembly GCA_041912015.1). Taxonomy (GTDB): domain Bacteria; phylum Pseudomonadota; class Gammaproteobacteria; order Burkholderiales; family Thiobacillaceae; genus Thiobacillus. The sequence goes on from JAYRNU010000112.1 coordinate 21,493, forward strand.
GCGGGCGGCCTCGGGATAATTCACGTTGCCGACGCGTTCGACCTTGGCGACCCAGTCCTCGACATAGCGCGCAAACGCATATTCCCTGACGTTGGCGCCGACAAACGCACGCTTCGGCCGCTTCTGGTATTCGTCCCACTGCTGCGAGATGCGTGCCTGCAATTGCGCCATCTCACGTGCCTGCTGGTTGAGCTGGGTGGCATCGACAACAGGTTGCTCGGGTGCCGGCGGCGCGGCCTGCGGCTGGTTCTGCACCTGTCCTTCCGGCTGCAGTTGCGACAAAAGCGCCTTGGCCTGCTGCTCGAGCTGGGCCACCCGTGCCTGCAGGGCGGCTTCCTCGCTGCCGACCTGGGACTTGGTGCTGGCGGGCAGCGGGCTCTTCAGGCGCCGGTCCTCCTCGGTGTTGCCGCCGCCCGCCAGATTCACCTGCGCCAGCGCATCGGGGTTCAGCGGGGAGACTGCCGTCTTGGCATTGACCAGCACCACTTCCATCGGCAGGTTGGGGTCCTCGAAAAGGCGCGGATTGACCTGCACGAACTGGGTCGACAACACCATGCCGTGCACCGCCGCCGACGCCAGCAGGGCGAGCGCCATGCGTGTACCTTGCTTGGAAGGGGCGGCGAGAGAGGGAGGCGGGGCAGACACCATGCGGATCGGGAGTGGAAGCTGGTCCGATTCTACGGAAGCGCGGCGCCGCTGTCAGGCGGGGCATCCAGCGTCGCCAGATACTCGGCGTGGAAGCTGATGTCGAGCAGGTCGATCGACGAGATCGCCAGCCTCACCTTCGAACCGGGCGCGACGCCCATGACCGAGGGCGCGCGCGTCACCATCGGCAGATTGTCGAAGCGCACCAGGTCCTCGCGGATCACGCTGGCGCTGACCTCGTGCACGTCTTCCTGGATCAACCAGCGCAGCATCCAGTAGCGTTCGAGCCGGCGCTGGAATTCGTTGTAGGCGTCATAGGCGAGCTCGAAATCGCGCACCACCGAGAACAGGATCTCGCTCCTCGGCGGATAGGCCGGCTCGGTCTGCAGCACCAGCGAGATCAGCTGGCGCTGGTTGACCAGGTCGACATAGCGTCGCAAGGGTGACGACGACCACGCGTACTGGTCGACGCCGAGGCCCTGGTGCGGGTCGGGCGCAGTCGTCATGCGGGTCTTGCCGTTGGCCTGCGCGCGGTAAATGCCGGGCACGCGCTTCTCGGCGAGCCAGCCGCCCCAGTGCGCGTTGGCGAAGATCATGAGTTCGGACACCACCTTGTCGATCGGACTGCCGCGCTTGCGCGGCACGATGCTGATGCGCTCGCCGTCCACTTTGAAGGCGTAGTCGACGCGGTCGATCGTGTCAGCCTTGCCGCGCCCGGCTTCGAGCACGGCGGCGAAGTCGTGCAGCCATTCGAGCTCGCGGCGGTAGGGGTAGTCGGGAAAATCGGGGTTGCGCAGCGTATCGGCGTTGAACTGGGTTTCCAGCGTCTCGTGGCGCAGGTTGTCGGCGATGTGCACCATTTCCAGCCGGGTCTCCGTGCCGAGGATGCGCAGGTCGGGTGCAACGTCGGCATACAGCGACAGCGCCGGGCAGTCGTGCGCTTCGCCGAGCGTGTAGTGGTGGATAAATGTCTCCGGGAGCATGGTGATCTTGTCGCCGGGGAAATATACGGTCGACAGTCGCTCGCGCGCGACGCGGTCGAGCTCCGATCCGGGCGCAATGCCGAGCGCTGGCGCCGCGATATGGATGCCGACCCGGATGCTGCCGTCGCCGCGCCACTCGACCGACAGCGCATCGTCGATTTCGGTCGTCGCCTCGTCGTCCATCGAGAACGCACGCACGCTGCTGCGCGGCAATTCAGGCGGATCGACCGGCTCGGTCACCGGCGCAAAGTCGGTGCCGCGCGAGAACCATTCGAGCAAGAAGCTCATGCGGTGGAATTCGAGCGTCGACGGGATTGCGCCGCAGCGTTCGATCAGGCGCAGCGGGGACACGCCGGTGGCGTTGGCCGCGTCTTCCAGCGCCTTGTATTCGAGCGTGTTCTTGTCGGGCGCAATGAGGATGCGCGGGATCAGCGACTTGAATTCCTGCGGCAGACGGAAAGCGGCAAGTTCGGCAGCCAGATGGGCCTGTCTTTCTGCGGCCAGCCGCTTCTTTTCCAGTCCGGCCTTGGCCGCTGCCAGCGTCTCGGCGGGGGCGGGACGATAGCGTCCCTTGCCCTTCTTGTGGAACTGGATCGGCGAGTTGTGGAGCTTTTGCAGCAGCGCCACCGACTCCGCAGGGTGGGGCGCGTGGCCGTAGTATTCCTGCGCCAGCTGCTCGAAGCTGAATTCATCCTGGCCGGCCGCTTCCCACAGGAAGTCGGCGTCGAGGTCCGCACTCAGCGTCTCGGCCTCGGACATGACCTCGGCGGGCGTGGGCGCGGCGAATCGCAACAGCAGGTTGGCCGCCTTGATCTTGCTGCGCTTGCCGGAAACGGTCTCCACCTGCGCCGTGGCATCGGTTTCGGACAGGATGGAGCCGGCCTTGAAATGGCCGTCCTCTTCGAAGATGACGTACATGAATCAGAAATCCAGGATGGTTTGAAAGTGGCGCTCGAATCCGGCAAAACCATGGTCGCCACCGATTTCGACGATCTGCGTGGCCCCCGCATAGTAAGCCACGGCATCGCGGTAATCGAGCACCTCATCACCGGTCTGTGCCAGCAGCAGATAACGCTCGGGCCGGGTGATGGCCGGGACGTCCATCGCGGCAAGCTCGTCCAGATGCGCTTCAGTCAGCTCCCATTGTTCGCCGGTGTGCCAGTTGGTCTGGGGGCCGAGCGAGTCGCGCAAAAGCTTCTGGGCATGGACCGCCGGGTTCACCAGCACGGCTTTCCAGCCGTGCTTTTCTGCGAGATGCGTCGCGTAGAAGCCGCCCAGCGAACTGCCCACCAGGGTGACCGACTCTGGATGACGCTGCGTCAGTTCGGCTTCGACGTGAGTGATGGCATCGCGCGGGCGGTCGGGCAGCGCCGGACAGAGGTAGTCCGCCTGTCGCCCGAGACTGGCCATGTGCTCGCCGAACTGCCTGGCCTTGCCCGACGCGGGGGAGGAATTGAAGCCGTGGAGATAGACGATCATCCGCGGATTTTACCGGGGCGACTGCGTTTCCTGAAATTAGGCGTCAACCGTCCCTGTTGGCAAGTTGAGCATAGGCGAAGGCGGCTGACCCGAAGCAACAATTTTGTGCTGGCACGGTTTCTGAGTGCAACAGAAGTGGAAACACTGATGCCGCACATCGAAACCTGGCGTAACGCCTTTGAATATAGGGCATTGCAGACAGTGGCGCCGGCAGACCCGGATCAAGGGCTTGCACCAGTCCAGGGCGCAGGGGAAACAATTGGTGCGCAGCAGCGGTGGGATTTCACGGCCTTTTTAATCCTGATGAGGAGCACGTCATGTCCGGCTTTGACAACCCGTTTGACCCCGATACCAAACTGCATCGCGCAGGGTGCAGTTGTGGCCGCCACCACAGCCAGGCCGACCACGATGCCGATATGAAGAACGAGGATGCGCGCGTCTCGCGCGTGGTCGAGTCGGCGGTGATGCGCGGACTCTTCCCCGACGACCTGATGCGCCGCAACTTCCTGCGCGCGGTCGGCACCGGCACCGCGATGGCAGCGATCTCGACCTTCTTCCCGATGGGCGCGGCGAAGGCGCTGGCGGCGGAAAAGGGCAAGCTGGAGAAGACCGACCTCAAGATCGGCTTCATCCCCATCACCTGCGCCACGCCCATCATCATGGCGGGCCCGATGGGGTTCTATGCGCGTGAGGGCCTTAACGTCAGCCTGCAGAAAACCGCCGGCTGGGCGGTGATTCGCGACAAGGTGCAGAACAAGGAATACGACGCTTCGCACATGCTGTCGCCGATGCCGCTGGCGATGTCGCTGGGGCTGGGCTCGGCCAAGCAGGCGGTCGACGTGGCGTCGATCCAGAACATCAACGGCCAGGCCATCACCCTCGCGCTCAAGCACAAGGACAAGATGAACCCCAAGGACTGGAAAGGCATGAAATTCGGCCTGCCGTTCGACTACTCGATCCACAACCTGCTGCTGCGTTACTACCTCGCCGAAGCCGGTCTCGACCCCGACAAGGATGTGGAACTGCGCATGATGCCGCCGCCCGACATGGTGGCCAACCTGCGCGCCGGAAACATCGACGGTTTCCTCGGGCCCGAGCCGTTCAACCAGCGCGCGGTGTATGAGGAAGTCGGTTTCATTCACACCCTGTCGCGCGATCTGTGGGACGGCCATCCGTGCTGCGCCTTCGGCGTGCAGGAAGGCTTCTACAAGCAGTATCCCAACACTTACGCCGCACTGTTCCGTGCCATTGCCAGCGCCACCGACTATGCGCACAAGCCGGAAAACCGCAAGGCCATCATCGAGGCGATCGCCCCGGCGAATTATCTCAACCAGCCGATCCCGGTGCTGGAGCAGGTCATGACCGGGCGCTTCGCCGACGGCCTCGGCAAGGTGCGCAACGTGCCCGACCGCGTCGACTTCGATCCCTTCCCCTGGCAGTCGATGGCGATGTGGATCCTGACGCAGCTGAAGCGCTGGAACTACATCAAAGGCGATATCGATTTCAAGATGGTGGCCGAAGAAGTGTTCCGCGCTACCGATGCGCGCAAGCGCATGGCCGAGATCGGGCTCAAGGCACCCGCGACCAACTTCACCAAGCACACCATCATGGGCAAGGTGTTCGATCCCGCGAAGCCTGCCGAGTACCTCAACTCTTTCGCCATTCGACGCACATGAAGACGCGACTCTCACTCGGCCAAAAGTCCGCCCTGCTATCGCTGGCGCTGTTCGGCGTGCTCCTGTTGGTCTGGCAGCTGGCGACGCTGCCGGAAACAACCACCGTCGCGGCGGGCGTCGATCCCGAATACGCCGCGCTGATGGGGGGCGGGGCGGCCAGTTCAGCGTCGAGTTTTCCGACTCCGGCGCAGATGGCGCGAACGGTGTGGGAACGCTTGTCCGACCCGTTCTACGACAACGGCCCCAACGACAAGGGTATCGGCATCCAGCTCGCGTATTCGATCGCGCGCGTGCTCGCCGGCTTCTTCCTCGCGGCGGCGGTGGCGATTCCGCTCGGTTTCGTTATCGGCAACTCGCGCGTGGTCTACCAGGCGCTCGATCCCTACGTGCAGTTGCTGAGACCGATCTCACCGCTGGCGTGGATGCCGCTCGCCCTCTACACGATCAAGGACGCGTCGGCCTCGTCGATTTTCGTCATCTTCATCTGCTCGCTGTGGCCGATGCTGATCAACACCGCGCATGGCGTCGCCAACGTGCGCCGCGACTGGCTCGATGTCTCGCGCACGCTGGAAGTGAATCCGCTCAGGAAGGCCTTTCGCGTCATCCTGCCGGCGGCCGCGCCGACGATATTGACGGGCATGCGCATCTCCATGGGCATCGCCTGGCTGGTCATCGTCGCCGCAGAGATGCTGGTCGGCGGTACCGGCATCGGCTATTTCGTGTGGAACGAGTGGAACAACCTGTCGATCACCAACGTGCTGTTCGCCATCTTCATGATCGGCGTCGTCGGCATGGCGCTCGACAGCGTTTTCGGCGTGCTGAGCAAGCGCGTCGCCTACCAGGAATGACTTCCATGAGCACACCTGTCACGCATCCCTTCCTCCAGGTCGAGCACCTGGCGCGCGTCTACCCCAGCCCCACCGATGGGGAGGATGTCACCGTGTTCGACCACGTCAACTTCCGCATCCACAAGGGCGAGTTCGTCTGCGTCACCGGCCACTCCGGCTGCGGCAAGTCGACCATTCTCAATATCCTGGCCGGTCTCGATACGGCGAGTGCCGGCAACGTCTTCATGGATGGCCGCGAAGTCTCCGGCCCCAGCCTCGACCGCGGCGTCATCTTCCAGAGCCACGCACTGATGCCCTGGCTCAGCGTGCTGGAAAACGTCAGCTTCGCGGTGAAGTCGCGCTGGCCGTGGTGGAGCAAAGCGCAGATTCGTGACCACGCCATGCGCTACATCGAGCTGGTGGGCCTCAAGGGCGCCGAGCACAAGAAGCCGTCGCAGCTGTCCGGCGGCATGAAACAGCGCGTCGGCATTGCGCGCGCCTTTTCCATCGAGCCGAAAATGCTGCTGATGGACGAGCCCTTCGGCGCGCTCGACGCGCTGACGCGCGGCGTGATCCAGGACGAACTGCTGAAGATCTGCGCCGAGACGCAGCAGACCGTGTTCATGATCACGCACGACGTCGACGAAGCCATTCTTTTGTCCGACCGGATCATGCTGATGTCGAACGGCCCGCACGCGCGCATCGCCGAAATCGTCAACAACACCCTGCCGCGTCCGCGCGAGCGCAGTGCCATCCACAAGCACGCGCACTACTACCCGATCCGCAACCACCTGGTCGATTTCCTGGTGAGCCGCTCCAAATTGTTCGGTGCCCAGCGAGACGCGCCGAATGCCCCCAGTTCGCCCACCGTGTTCGATCCGGCCGAGCTGCTGGAAGCCGAGCCGGTGATCACCCACACGCCGCCTGTCGGCAAACCCCATGTCCACCTCGTCAACGCTTAAGGACCTTACATCATGACCCGCACCGAAGTTACCGATCTCATCCTCGCCGCCAAGCACAAGAAGGGCCTCAAGTGGGCCGAGATCGCCAAGAAGGTCGGCCAGAGCAAGGAATGGACGACCGCCGCCCTGCTCGGCCAGATGACGCTCGACAAGAAACAGGCCACCGCCGTCGGCAAGCTGCTGGGGCTGCCTGCAGACGCCGTCGACCAACTGCAGATCGTTCCCTACAAGGGCAGCCTGCCGAGCGCCGTGCCGACCGACCCGCTGATCTACCGTTTCTACGAACTGATCATGGTGTACGGCATCACGATCAAGTCGCTGATCCACGAAGAGTTCGGCGACGGCATCATGAGCGCGATCGATTTTTCGATGGATATTTCGCGGGTACCTGACCCAAAAGGGGATCGGGTGAAGATCGTTCTGAACGGCAAATTCCTGCCGTACAAGATGTACTGAGCCGAGCGGGGCACACGCTGGGATGCTTGGCGCTGGCCATCCGTCAACCACAGACAACGAGCGATCAAAATATGGCTAACATCTTCATGAAGTCGTCCTGGGGCAGCGACGATCCCACCCGGGCCGCCATGGTTTTCGGGCATGGCAATGCCCTTGCCCGGGCCGGACACTCGATCCGTATCTTCCTCGTTGGCGAAGCTGCCTCCTTGGCCATTGAGGCAGTACGGGCATCCCTGTTCCCGGTGGGCTGGCCATCGCTGGCCGAGCAATGGCGCGAATGCGTGGCCCTCGGCGTCGATATCCTGGTCTGTGATGCCTGCCGCCAGGCCCGCGGGGTGACTCCTGAATCCATTAAGGATTCGGGAGCCCGCATCGGCACCCCCGCCGACTTCGTGGCTGGGGTGGAGTGGTCCGACAAGATCGTTGCCGAGTGAAGGGGCGGGACAAGTTTGTCCTGAACGGGAAGTTCTTGTCGTACAAGACGTATTGAGGACGGCGGGATGCCGAGTCGCTGTCCTTGATTCCGGTCTGCGCGTTGCAGGCTGGCCCAAGCCGCGTCCGCCGTGGACTCACTCGATTCAGGCGCAAGCTTGGGACTCAGGCTGTGTGCTTTTTAATGAAAGAGCGGGTATTGGCGGATCATGCCCCTTTGTCGTCCCCTGGGCTTTGAAACTTGCGTATCAAGTTTCTTAGTGTGTAGTAGGACGCCAAACCGAGAAATCGCAGCCAGACTCCCAGCGCGACCAGCCACATCAATATGCCCGGGTATTGGTCCCGGAAGAACTTGCGGTAAAACCGCATCATCCCCCGATGCTTGTGCCATGCGACGAAAATCGGCCGGTGCTGGCTGCAGTGGCCGCGATGATGCGTGACCGGGGCATCGGGTACGAAAACGACTTTCCAGCCGTGCTGGCGAAAACGCATGCACCAGTCCAGATCCTCGCAGTGCAGGAAATAGGCTTCGTCCCATGGGCCTACATCGTCGATTGCCGCCCTGCTCGTCAAGATCAGCGCTCCGGAAATGGCTTC
>JAYRNU010000113.1:0-2932 GCA_041912015.1 Thiobacillus sp.
GGCCCGTCGGCATCCGCCCTCGCCTTCGTCATGTCGAGGCCGATGTCGCCGATGAGAGCCCAAATCATTTCCGGCTGTGGGCGGTCATGAGAGGCCCATTGAGGCTGGGCAGCAAGGGCACGCTCGAGCGCTTCCCAGTACTTGCCCTGCACCCGCGCCGCCTCGAGGATCTTGACGGCGGTGTCTGACCCATGGTGCAGCGGGGCGTTGCGCATCACGAGCCTGACCTGGCCGAAGCTCGCGTTGACCAGGCCCTTGACGATCGGGTAGAAGGCCCGGCAGGTCTCGCAGGATGGGTCGAAGAACTCGACGATCGTCACCTTCGCCGCCGGATTGCCGAACACGGGCGAGTGCGGCCTGACCAACGCTTCGCTGTTGATCTGCGCCGCCTGCTTCACTTCCTGGTTCGAGCGGTTCGTGAAGACCACGACGCCGGCCACGAAGGCCAGAACGACCGCCGCGACCGTGCCCAGAACGATCCATTTCCTGCTCATGTTGTTGCCCTCGCTCTTGCCATCCACAACGCCACCAGGATCCCCGAGAACGCCGTGAGCGACAGCAAGGGAATCGGCACCACGCCGGCCACCTGGACGTCGGCGTCGGCGCAGGACGACCCCTTGCCGCACGGCACCAGCCCCTCCGACACGACGCCCCAGAAGACCAGCAGGTGGTAGGCGGCGATGCTCCATCCCACGGCGGCCAGCGGCAGTGCGTAACGAACGCTGCGCGCATCCGATGTGAACAGTCCCAGGCCGAGCACCAGCACCAGCGGAAACATCGCGATGCGCTGGTACCAGCACAGCACGCACGGCGCCTTGCCCATCACCTCGCCCAGAAACAGCGCGCCGGACGTGGCCAGCAGCGCCAGCAACCAGGCCAGGAACAGGGGCGTCCAGAACGCGGCGTTCCGGCCGTCGCCATGCGGGGCAATCGGCTGTTCTTCGCTCATCGTGTCGGCGGCGTGAATCCAGCCGTCGCGTTCACCTCGATCTTCGACACGCTCCCGTCGGCCGCCGTGAACGAGAGCGTCAGGGGCACGCGCTCGCCCGCCTTGATCTGCTTTTTCAGGTCCATCATCATGACGTGCAGACCGCCCGACTTCAGCTCGATCGTCTGGCCGGCCTTCAAGGGCACACGATCGGCTGGCCGCATCCGCATGATGCCCTGGTCCATCCACATCTCGTGAACTTCGACGATGCCGGCGACCGGCGAATTGGCGCACGTCAGCACAACATCCTTCTGGGCGGTCAGCCGCATGAAGGCGCCGGTGGCCGACTGGTTCGGCACAGTGGCGCGTGCCCAGGCGCCATCGACGGTCACCTGCGCGTGGACCGTCGACGCGGTACCCGCAGCCAGCAGCGCAGCGAGGCATCGGGACAACACGCGGTCTGCAACAGGAAGCCCCATGCCCACCATTCTCGCCGGGGGAACTGTGCGTGGCGTCTGCGCATTCAAGTCGAGTTTCCTTGACCGGCCGGGCCCCCGGCCAGCCCGGGCCGGAACGAGGCCCATATCAGCAGTGCCGCGCTGCCGACGACGAAGATGTCCGCCAGATTGAAGGCGGGCCAATGCGTGTCGCGCCAATGCAGATCGAGGTAGTCGATCACAGCACCGATGCGCATCCGGTCTACGACGTTGCCCAGCGCACCGCCGATCATGCCAACGTAGGCGATCATCTCGAGTCGGTTGCGAACGCCGCGCCAGAGGAGGGCTGCCAGCGTCGCACTGACGGCAACGCCGACCGCAATGAGTGCGTGGCGCTGCCAACCGCCGGCGTCGGCCAGAAAGGAGAATGAGGCTCCCGGATTGAGGACATGGACCAGATTGAACCAGGCGGTGACGGCAACAACTTCGCCAGGGGGCAGGTTCGTGGCCACCACCCATTTGACGATCTGGTCCAGCGAAAGCAGCAAAGCAGCGGCACCCATGAGGCGCCACCAGTGCCCGCGCCGGGCAGTCCTCGCGGCGCGTGGTGCGGCAAGACCCGCAGGTGCGTGTGTCATCGCTCGCAGGCCTCGGTCAATGGCATGGGTTCGCGGACCCGGCGTTCAATCGAAGAGATCTCGCAGAAACGACTTGCGCTTGTGACCACTGGCGTAGCGGTCGTCATGCCGCGAGCGGTGACCTCCGTGGCCGTGCTCGGGTGTCGCTGAAGGGAACTGCGGTGCGGCGGGCATCGGAAGGGGAGCCGTCGCAGTCGATTCCATGGCCGAGCGTTCGACGATTTTGTCGAGTTCACCGCGGTCGAGCCAGACGCCACGGCACTTGGGGCAGTAGTCAATTTCGATGCCCTGACGCTCCATCATCGACAGGCGCTCGGTCTTGCACACGGGACAATCCACTTTCTGACTCCTCATTGCCGAGCAGATGCTCGGAATCTGGTGGGATAGATACAGGGACGAGGCATCGGCATTTGCTCGTCCCTCATGGCCACGGGATGGCCACCTCGACAGGCGGCCGGCGGAGAAGAGCATTCACAGACGGCTCCCTCCAAAGCAGCGCCCAGGACCGACCCCGGTGTCATACCGCCTTCCCCCCCTTCTTGAGCAGCCGAAGCCCGTTGCCCACCACCAGGAGACTGGCCCCCATGTCGGCGAAGATCGCCATCCACATCGTCGCGCTGCCGAAGACCGCGAGCACCAGGAACACAGCCTTGATGCCCAGAGCCAGCGTGATGTTCTGCCACAGCACGACATGTGTGGAGCGGGACAGTTGAACCGTCTCGGCAATGCGGCGCAGGTCATCGTTCATCACCACCACATCCGCCGCCTCCATCGCGGTGTCGGTGCCGGCTGCCCCCATCGCCACGCCGATGTCGGCCTGCGCCAGCGCTGGTGCGTCGTTGATGCCGTCGCCGGTCATCGCGGTCGGGCCATAGCGAGCCTGCAAATCTTCGATGGCCGCCAGTTTGTCCTCCGGGAGAAGATTGCCC
>JAYRNU010000114.1:0-14973 GCA_041912015.1 Thiobacillus sp.
GCGAGCCACCCTCTCCTGTTCCATTTCGGACCGGGCCGCGGCTGATGGATCCGAAAGTCCGGTCACGGCATGCCTTGCTCATCGCCCTGGCCGTGTCCATGGCCTTGCACGCGAGCCTGCTGCTCTCGTGGCGCAGCAGGCCGATAGCGCCAACGCCGGAAGTACCCATGCAGCTTCGCCTGATGCCCAGGCCCGAGGTGGAACCGCCTCCCCCCGTGAAGAAGAAGACCGAATTTCCGAAGCGGGCAAAGGCGAGCCCCGGCCCTGACACGCCGCCCCCTCTCCAGCCTGAGAAGACGCTTCGATCCCTGGCCGCGCCGCCGGCACCCACGGCCGAGGAATGGCAATTGGCTTCGACCTACACGCCGAGGAACAGCAAGCGTTTTCGCTACGCCTGGGCGCAACAGGTTCGCAGCATGATGGGCACGGCTGTCGAAGGGCCCGGGCAGGGGATGGTCCGATTCCGGATCGAAATTGCGCCCGACGGGAAGGTTGCCCAGGTGCAAGAGCTATGGTCTACCTCGGAGGTCGCCTCGAAACTCGCCTGGCAGGCGATCCGGTCGCTGCCGCCGCTGCCGCCCACGCCGACGGGAAAGCCGCTCGTCTTCGAGCAGACCATTTCGTTCATGCCCTACGAGACAGGCTGGCCCCCAAGCTACAGGCTGGACTGTTTGCCGGAGCCCCAGCCATTTCACAACCCGTTTGCCGGTGACGGTTCCACGCCTCCCGACGCGGCCACGCGGCGGCATCGTCCGCCCCCGCCTGAAGGGTGCCCGCCCGACTCCACCGCAGGGACGATCGAAGAGGAAGAAAAGGAATTGGAACGCCAGATGGATCAATGGCGGTGGGGACGTTGATCGGCAGCGACGAACACGGTCGTTCGGGTTGATTCCGGCCCTTTGTCGCGTGTCGGCTTGATGTCCGAAAGCCGGGTCTCAGCTGAACAAATGCCTGAAGAACAAGCGGATGCTGTCCCAGATGCGGCGGAACACGCCGCCCTCTTCCACCGATGCCATCGCGACGACGTCAGCCTGCTGCAGTACCGTGTCGCCCTGGCGGATTTCAACCCTGCCGATGACGTCGCCCTGCTTGAGCGGCGCGATCAGTTCGGGTTTCAGCACGAGCTGCGTCGTCAACGTGGCCAGCTCGCCCTTGGCCACGCTGACTGCCAGGTCGCTCGTCAGCCCGGCCTTGACGGTGCGGGCCGCGCCCTTCCAGACCGGCGCATCGGCCAGCACCTCGCCCTGCTTGTAGAACACCTTGCTCTCGAAGAAGCGGAAGCCGTAGCCCAGCAATTTCCCGGTCTCGGCGGCACGCGCCGCTTCGCTGTCGGTGCCGAACACGACGGCAATCAGTCGTTCGCCATCGCGCTTGGCGGAGGCGACCATGCAGTAGCCGGCCTCGTCGGTATGCCCGGTTTTCAGGCCGTCGACGCCGTCGTCGCGCCACAACAGCAAATTGCGGTTCGGCTGCTTGATGCCGTTCCAGACGAATTCCTTCTGCGCGTAGATTGCATAGTGATCGGGGTCGGCATAGATGATCGCACGCGCCAGTTTCGCCATGTCGAGTGCAGAGGAGTAGTGGTTCGGGTCCGGCCAGCCGGTGGCGTTCATGAAGTGGCTGTTGCGCATGCCCAGACGCCCGGCCTGGCCGTTCATCAGCGCGGCAAACGCATCCTCGTCGCCGGCGATGTGCTCGGCCAGCGCCACGCTGGCATCGTTGCCGGACTGGATGATGATGCCGTGGAACAGGTCGTTGACCGAGACCTGGTTGCCGACCTTGACGAACATCCTGGAGCCGCCCATGCGCCAGGCCTTCTCGCTGATGGTGACCATGTCGTTTTCGTGCAGCTGGCCACGGTCGATTTCCAGCGTCGCGATGTAGGCCGTCATGAGCTTGGTCAGGCTGGCGGGCGGCAGGCGCAGATCGCCGTCGTGGTTGACCAGGACGTTGCCGCTGGCGGCATCCATCAGCACCCAGGACTTGGCCGCCAGCTGCGGGGGCGGCGGGACGATGGCCGCGCTCCATGCGGCGGGGACGATCAGGACAGCGAACAGCAATACGAGGCGTTGCAGGGACTGCAGGATCGTCATGGATGGACTCGGTATCGGAAACGGGGTGGGCAGTTCAAGCGCAGAAGCATGCGCCAGGCATGCAGCCTCAGGATAACATCGCACGCCCGTCTTGCGCAGCCCGGCGGCTGCGCCCTGTTAGACTCGGGGCATGCCGAACCCTGCTCCGCGCCCGCATGGCCGCACCTGAGTCGCACCGCCTGACCCGCCAGATCATGATCGCGATGGTCGCGGGCGTCGTGCTCGGCGTCGGGCTCAATCGCGTAGGCGCGGCCGGATGGGTGCAGATGCTGTTCATCGACGGCCTGCTGCAGGTCGTCGGATCGGTTTTCATCGCGGCGCTGAAGATGATGGTCGTACCGCTGGTGTTCGTGTCGCTGGTGGTGGGCGTGACGTCGCTGTCAGACCTGAAATCGCTCGGCCGCATCGGCATCAAGGCGCTGGGCCTGTATCTGGCGACCACGGCGATCGCGGTCACGATCGCCCTGACGCTGGCCGGCATCGTCGGCCCCGGACACGGCTTCGATGCCGGCGCCACCTCGGCCCGATTCAGCGGCAAGGAGGCGCCGCCGCTGACCCAGGTGCTGATCGACATGGTGCCGACCAACCCGGTGGCCGCGATGGCCGAGGGCAACATGCTGCAGATCATCGTCTTCTCGCTGCTGTTCGGCGTGGCGGTCACGATGTCGGGAGCGCGAGGCAAGCACGTGCTGAACCTGTTCACCGATCTCGACGCGGTCATCATGCACATGGTCGAATGGATCATGCGGCTGGCTCCCTATGGCGTGTTCGCGCTGATCACCCGCACTTTCGCGAGCCAGGGCGTCGAACTGCTGCTGCCGCTGGCTGCCTATTTCCTGACGCTGACCGCCGCCCTGGCGGTGCAGGTATTCGGCACCTACACGCTGTTGCTGCGGGTGCTGGGATCGCTCAATCCGCTGACCTTTCTGCGAAAGATGCGCGACCCCGCGGCCTTCGCTTTCTCGACCGCCAGCTCCGGCGCCACCATTCCCGTCACCCTGCACACGGTGGAACACAAGATGGGGGTGACGAACGGCATCGCCTCGTTCACCGTGCCGATGGGCGCCACCATCAACATGGACGGCACGGCGATGATGCAGGGCGTCGCCACGGTGTTCATCGCCAACGTCTACGGCATCGACCTGTCGCTGTCCGACTATCTGACGGTGATCGTGACGGCCACGCTGGCCTCCGTCGGCACGGCCGCCGTGCCCGGGGTCGGCCTGGTCACCCTGACCATGGTGCTCGGACAGGTCGGCCTGCCGGTCGAAGGCATCGCGCTCATCATCGGCGTCGACCGCCTGCTCGACATGCTCCGCACCACGGTCAACGTCACCGGAGACTGCGCGGTGAGCTGCCTCGTCGCCCGCAGCGAAAATGCGCTCAATCGGACGGTGTTCGACGACCCTGCGGCAGGCTCGGTCGAAGCGGCAACGCACCTCGCCAGGCGGCCTTCCGCGGATGCATGAATTCTGCATGATCACGAAGACGCATCCCGTTCCCCACGCGCGTCGCAGCGCCTCTGCACTCAAATGCCTCGAACTGCCCTACCATGCGCAGGTACTGCAAAACAAGGAGACCGTCATGCGCGTGATTGCACTGCTTATGAGCCTGCTGCTGCCTGCTGCGGCGACGGCTGCCGCACTCGTTCCCGTCGAGGTGGCGCCGCTCGAAGGCGCGGACATCCACCAGCAGTTCGGCACCGATCCTGCCAAGGCCTTCATGCCGAAGGATGCGGTCAACAGTCCGCAGGCCCCGGTCTACGTCGTGCGGACGGAAGACCCGGACTGCACTCCCCTGCCCTACTACAGGATCGCACCGGACACGTATTTCTTCTTCGGCAACATCGCCGAGGTCGACGGCATCAACCGCGGCTTCAACGGCAATGCCGGCTTCGTCGTCACCCGCGACGGCGTGCTGGTGCTGGATGCGCTGGGCACACCCAGCCTGGGCCGGCGCATGATCGCCTCGATCCGCCAGGTGACGCCTCTGCCGATACGCTATCTGGTCATTTCCCATGCCCACCCCGACCACTTCTTCGGTGCGTCGGCCTTCGCCGATATTCCCGGCATCCGCATCATCAGCCATGCCGGCACCGAGGGCTATGTCTATTCGCCCACGATCGAGCGCTCCGTCGCCTACCGCAAGGTGTTCCTGCCCAGGGAGATGGATCATTTCAAGGCGGTCGTGCCCGACCTGCTGATCGGCGGCGGCAACCCGGCGCACGTATCGGTCAAGCTCGGCGGCAAGACCTTCGAGATCTACGACACCGGCCACCATCATTCGCACGGCGACCTCGTCATGTGGCAGAAGGAAGACCGCATCCTGTGGATTTCCGACCTGGCCTTCAACGGCCGGCTCACCTTCATCGGCGACGGCCATGTGAAAGAAATCGACGCGATGCAGGACTGGATCGCCAGACAGTTTCCGGACGTTGTCCTGATGGTGCCCGGCCACGGCGCGCCGCAGACCCCCCCCTTCCAGATGGTCAGCGATACGCGGCGCTACGTCGACACCCTGACCGAAAAAATCCGCGCCGCCATCCTGCAAGGGCAGTCGCTGCAGGATGCGGTGCGCACGTCGGGCATCGCCGAATTCGAGTCGTGGCCGCTGTACGAGTTGAACCACCGGATCAACGCCAACTTCGTTTACCAGTCGCTGGAACAGGAACTCTTCTGAGCCCCATGCTATACAAGCTTCTGCGTCCGGCCCTGTTCTCGCTCGATCCCGAGGACGCGCACCGCTTCACCCTGGCCAGCCTCGACGCCGCCCACCGTCTCGGGCTGCTCGGCCTGCTGCCGCACAGCCGTGGCAAGTCCGTGCGCGTCATGGACATCGACTTCCCCAACGCTGTCGGACTGGCAGCCGGCATGGACAAGGATGGCGCACATATCGATGCCCTGTCTGCGCTGGGATTCGGCTTCATCGAGATCGGCACGGTGACGCCGCGTCCGCAGCCCGGCAATCCGCAGCCGCGCCTGTTCCGCCTGCCTGCGGCCGAGGCCATCATCAACCGCATGGGCTTCAACAACCTCGGCGTCGACAACCTGGTCAGGAATGTCGAGTCGAGCGGGTTCAAGGGCGTGCTCGGCATCAACATCGGCAAGAACAAGGACACGCCCAACGATCGTGCCGTGGACGATTACCTCGCCTGTCTCGACAAGGTCTACGCCCACGCTTCCTACGTGACGATCAACATCTCCTCGCCCAACACGCAGAACCTGCGCGAACTGCAGAAGGACGAGGCGCTCGACGCGCTGCTGTCGGCGATCAAGCTGCGCCAGTCGGCGCTCGCACAGGCGCATGGCCGCTACGTCCCGGTCGCGCTGAAGATCGCCCCCGACCTCGACGACGCGCAGATCGCCGCAATCGCCGCGCTGCTGATGATGCACCGCATCGATGCGGTCATCGCCACTAACACCACGATCGCGCGCGACGCCGTCGCAGGCCTGCCGAACGCCGAGGAAGCGGGCGGTCTTTCCGGCCGGCCGGTGCGCGCGGCGTCCACCCGCGTCGTCAGCGCGCTGGCGCGCCACCTGAAGAACGAAGTGCCGATCATCGGCGTCGGCGGGATCCTCTCGGGCGCCGACGCGCAGGAGAAGATTGCAGCCGGGGCTTCGTTGGTCCAGCTCTATTCCGGACTGATCTATCGCGGGCCGGATCTGGTGCGCGAATGCGTGCAGGGCCTCGCCGGATGACCTGCTGACTGCGTCGACCCCCTTCCCATCCTGGCACGTCCGTCCAGGCGCCGCTTCATGCCTGACAGCGCTTTGGGTATGCTGCCTCTCATCCATCGTCAGCGAGACTCGCCATGCATATCGGCATTCCCAGGGAAATCAAGAATCACGAATACCGGGTGGCGCTCACCCCCGAGGGCGCCCGTCTACTGACCGAGGCGGGCCACCGGATCAGCATCGAAGGCGGCGCGGGCGCGGCGGTCGGGTATGACGATGCGGCCTATCACGCAGCTGGCGCGACCGTCGAGACGAGCGTAGCAGGCGTCTGGGCTGCCGATCTCGTCGTCAAGGTCAAGGAACCGCAAGCGGAGGAAGTGGCACGACTGCGCGAAGGCCAGCTGCTGTTCTGCTACCTGCACCTGGCCGCCGCGCCGGATCTGGCACGCGCGCTCATGGCGCGCAGGGTCACGGCCATCGCCTACGAAACCGTGAGCAATGCAGGGGGCCTGCCGCTGCTGCAGCCGATGTCCGAGATCGCCGGGCGGCTGGCGCCGCAAATGGGGGCGCTGGGTCTGCACAAGTCGCAGGGCGGCAGCGGCAAGCTCATCACCGGCCTGCCGGGCGTGCCGCCGGCGCGGGTGCTCGTCATCGGCGCCGGCGTGGTCGGCATGGCTGCGACGCGCACGGCCGTCGGGCTGGGCGCACGCGTCACCCTGATCGACCGCCAGGCCGACAAGCTCGGCCGCGCCGAGGCGCTGTTCGGCGCACGCGTCGAAACGCGCTTCTCTTCCGCGGAGACGATCGACGACAGCCTGGCGAACGCCGACATCGTGATCGGCGCCGCGCAGATTCCGGGCCGTCATGCGCCGCGCCTGATCAGCCTGGCGTCGCTCCGGCGCATGCCGCCGGGAGCCGTGCTGGTCGATGTCGCCATCGACCAGGGCGGCATCGCGGAAACCTCGCGTCCCACGACTCACAGCCATCCCTTCTTCGTCGCCGAAGGCATCGTCCATTATTGCGTCACCAACATGCCGGGCGCCGTGGCACGGACCGCCACCAAGGCGCTCACGCACGCCACCCTGCCCTACGTCCAGGCGCTGGCGGCGCAGGGTCTCGGCGCACTGGAGGCGGATGCCGGGCTGAAGGCAGGGCTGCAGGTTCACGCCGGCCGGATCACCCATGCCGGACTGCAGCAGGACCTCGGAGCGGCCTAGCTCAGGCGGCCGGGGATGCGGCCGGCATGTCCAGCCACTCGCGCCGCACCCCCTGCAGATCCGGCGCGAAGCGAACCACCTGAGGAACGCCGGACGGGATCTCCACATGTTCCATCGCCTCGGCGCTGAGGCCATCCAGATGCATGACCAGGCCGCGCAGCGTGTTGCCATGGCTGACCACCAGCAGGCGGCGTCCGGCGCGCAGGCGCGGCAACAGCACATCGTGCCAGTAGGGCAGCGTGCGCTGCTGGCAGTCGCGCAGGCTTTCGCTGGCAGGCAGGTCGCGCGGGTCGAGTGCCGCATACAGCGGATCGAAACGCGGATGGCGCGGGTCGTCGCGACGGAGCGGCGGCGGCGGATCGGAATAGCCGCGCCACCAGCGGCGCGAGGCGGTCTCGCCCCAGGTGGAAAAGATCTCGCGCTTGTTCATGCCCTGCAGCGCACCATAATGCCGCTCGTTCAGTCGCCAGGTCGTGTACAGGGGCAGATCGGGCGTTCCCATCGCTGCCAGCAGCGCTTCGGCCGTCTGCCGGGTGCGCTGCAGCACCGAGCCATGCACTTCGTCGAAGATTAAGCCTGCCTGGTTGAGCCGCCGCCCGGCCGCCGCCGCCTCGGCCAGGCCGACCTCGGTCAGCGGAATGTCGGTCCAGCCGGTGAAGCGGTCCGACAGGTTCCATTCGCTGTGGCCGTGGCGCAGCAACACGATCCACTGCGCTGCGTGGGTCATTCCGGCGCCTCCGTCAGCACCTCGCGCAGATGATGGCGATCGGCCCAGGCTTCCAGATGCCACCCCTGGCCGTCGAAGCGGAACCAGTTGAGGGCGCAGTTGGGAATGACGAAGTCGCGCGGCGTGTGCAGCGGACGCCCTGTCGCGCGCCGATAGATCACGTCGAGCACGCCGCTGTGGCTCACCACTGCTATCGTCTGCCCGCCGTGATGACGCACCAGCCAGTCGATGCCTTGCGTCACGCGTGCGGCGAACTGGCGCAGCGATTCGCCCGTCTCGAAATCGAAATCGGGATCGCGCGCCATGTAGCATGCATGGGCCCGGGGATGCCGCTGTGCGCCCTCCGCCGCGGTGATGCCCTGGAAAATGCCGTAATGCCGCTCCCGCATCTGCGGCAGGGTCTTCACCACATGTTCCTCGCGCTGCGCCAGCACCTGCGCGGTCTCCACGGCGCGCCGCAGATCGCTGCTGTAAATCGCGTTGAAGCGGTGATGCGCCGCATTGAACGCCATTGCCAGCGCCTGTGCCCGGCCGGTGTCGTTGAGCGGAATGTCGATGTGACCCTGGATGCGCTTTTCGGCATTCCAGTCGGTTTCCCCGTGGCGAATGAAACAGATGCGGGTGCTGACGGGATTGGCAACGTGATGCATGACAAATTATGTGCTTGAAGCAGACGGTTCACACTGCGCCGTTCGCCGAATTTCTGGCCTAGAATAGCCACCGTGTCATTTTGGCATAGGGAACTGCCATGACGTGGCGGTCCAGGGGTGCGACAACTTGACACAGGCTTTTATAAGTAGATATATTTATCCGCATATGTTGATATGTAACCGTATCAGCATGTACTAATTTAGTCATCAATCACGGGAGACGTGTATGGAAGCGACAACCTACAATTACAAGGTCGTCCGCCAATTCGCCATCATGACGGTGGTATGGGGGATTGTCGGGATGCTGGTCGGGGTCATCCTGGCCGCGCAACTGATCTGGCCGGATCTGACCTTCGGCATCGAATGGCTTTCATACGGTCGCCTGCGACCCCTGCATACCAACGCGGTGATCTTCGCCTTCGGCGGTTCGGCGATGTTCGCAGTGTCCTACTACATCGTGCAGCGAACCTGCCAGACCCGACTCTGGGCCGAGAAACTGGCCGCGTTCACCTTCTGGGGCTGGACGCTGGTCATCGTGCTGGCCGCCGTCACGCTGCCGCTCGGCTTCACGACCTCGAAGGAATATGCCGAGCTGGAATGGCCGATCGACATCCTGATCACAGTCGTGTGGGTATCGTACGCGCTGGTGTTCTTCGGCACGGTCATGAAGCGCAAGACCAAGCACATCTATGTGTCCAACTGGTTCTTCGGCGCCTACATCATCGTGATTGCGATCCTGCACCTGGTCAACAGCGCGGAACTGCCGGTGACGCTGACCAAGTCCTATTCCGCCTATTCCGGCGTTCAGGACGCGATGGTGCAGTGGTGGTATGGCCATAACGCGGTGGGCTTCTTCCTCACGACCGCGTTCCTCGGCATGATGTACTACTTCATTCCGAAGCAGGCCGGTCGCCCGATCTACTCCTACCGCCTGTCGGTCGTTCACTTCTGGTCGCTGAACTTCATCTACATGTGGGCCGGCCCGCACCATCTGCAGTACACCGCCCTGCCCGACTGGGCCCAGTCGCTCGGCATGGTGTTCTCGCTGATGTTGCTGGCGCCGTCCTGGGGCGGCATGATGAACGGCATCATGACCCTGTCCGGTGCCTGGCACAAACTGCGCACCGATCCCATCCTGAAGTTTCTCGTCACCGCCCTGTCCTTCTACGGCATGTCGACCTTCGAAGGCCCGATGATGTCGATCAAGACGGTCAACGCCCTGTCGCACTACACCGAGTGGACCATCGGCCACGTGCATTCCGGCGCGCTGGGATGGGTGGCGATGATCACCATCGGTTCCATGTACAACCTGATTCCGCGCCTGTTCGGCCGTGAGTCGATGTTCAGCACCAAACTGATCGAATGGCACTTCTGGCTCTCCACCATCGGCGTCGTGCTGTACATTGCCGCGATGTGGATCGCCGGTGTGGCGCAGGGCCTGATGTGGCGCGCATCGAACGCCGACGGCACGCTGACCTACAGCTTCGCCCAGGTGCTCAACACGATGTATCCGTTCTACAGCATCCGTCTGATCGGCGGTCTGATGTTCTTCAGCGGTATGCTGATCATGGCCTACAACGTCTGGCAGACCGTACGCCAAGGACGTGCCGTGAATGACGCAGCCATCCCGCAAGCTGTCCACGCCTAAGGAGACCGAACATGATTTCACATGAAAGCATCGAAAAGAACCTCGGTCTGCTGATCGTGCTGACCCTGCTGATCGTCAGCGTGGGCGGCCTGGTGCAGATCGTGCCGCTGTTCTTCCAGACCTCGACCACCACCCCGGTGGCGGGTCTGACGCCCTACACCGCTCTGCAATTGGCGGGGCGCGACATCTACATCCGCGAAGGCTGCGTCGGCTGCCATTCGCAGATGGTGCGGCCGTTCCGTGCCGAGACCGAGCGCTATGGCCATTACTCGGTGGCCGGGGAATATGTCTACGATCGTCCCTTCCTGTGGGGCTCCAAACGCACGGGTCCCGACCTGCAGCGCGTCGGCGGACGCTATTCCGACGCCTGGCACACCGCTCACCTGATGAATCCGCGTGACGTGGTGCCGGAATCCAACATGCCGGCCTATCCGTGGCTCGACCGTCCGCTCAACGACTCCGCGATTCAGCAGAAGATGCGTTCGCTGAACTGGGTCGGCACCGGCTATTCCGAGCAGGAGATCGCCGAGGCACCCGCTGCCCTGGAAGGCAAGACCGAGATGGAAGCGGTCATCGCCTATCTGCAGGTACTGGGCACCCACGCCCCTAAGAACTGACCCGGGGAATGGACAGCGGAACCATCAGCGGCATCGCAACGGTCGTCTTCATCATCGTGTTCATCGGCATCGTCTGGTGGGCCTACAGCAAGGGCAACAAGAAGCGTTTTGAAGAAGACGCGGAAATACCCTTCATCGAAGACGACAAGCCAGCCAAACTAGGAGACAAGCAATGAGCGATTTCACCAGCGGCTTCTGGCCCATCTACATCAGCGTGATCACCTTGGTGAGTATCATCGGCACCTGGGTTTTTCTCAGGTCGCAGACCACCCGCAAGCTCGCCCCGGGCGAAAAGGCCGAGCTCATGGAGCACACCTGGGATGGTGATCTGCAGGACTTCAACAACCCCCTGCCGCGCTGGTGGCTGGGCCTGTTCAACGGCACCCTGCTGTTTGCCATCGTTTACCTGGTGCTGTGGCCAGGTCTGGGCAACTACGCAGGCATGCTGGGCTGGACATCCAAGGGCGAGTACGAAGCCGAAGTGAAGGCGGCCGAAGCCAAGTTCCAGCCGGTGTATGCCAAGTTCATGCAGGAAGACATCGTCACCGTGGCTGCCGACCCCGAAGCACGCGCCATCGGCAAGAACCTGTTCCTGACCTATTGCTCGCAGTGCCATGGTTCGGATGCCACAGGCGCCCGGGGCTTCCCCAACCTGACCGACAAAGACTGGCTGTATGGCGGCGAGCCCGACACCATCGTGGCCACGATCACCGACGGCCGTGCCGGCGTCATGCCGGCATTGGGCGCGGCCCTCGGCCCGGATGGCACGAAAGAGGTCGCGAACTACGTGCTGTCGCTGTCGGGTCGTCCGCACGACGCCGCGCTCGCGGCGGCCGGCCAGGCCAAGTTCGCGGAAAACTGCGCCGGCTGCCACATGCCTGACGGCACCGGGATGCATGCGCTCGGCGCGCCCAACCTGACCGACTCGGTCTGGCTCTACGGCGGCTCCGAAGGTGCCATCATCGAGACCATCACCAAGGGCCGCAACGGCGTGATGCCGGCCATGACGCAAACGATGGGCACCACGTCCAACAAGGAAGCCAAGCTGCATATGCTGGCCGCCTACGTCTACGGCCTCGGTGGCGGTACGCCGCCTGCCGCACCCGCAGCCGAGACCGCCCCGGCTGCAGACGTGCCCGCAGCCGATGCCGCAGCCGGCGAAGCGCCCGCCACGGAAGCGCCCGCCAAGCCTTGATGCATCGTTCTGACCGGGCTGTTGCCCGGTCAGTTTCGCGAGCCATCCGCTTCCGGTGATGGCTCGCGAAACTTCGTGATAGATACCATGGCCACCGACAACAAGTCCCCCAATCCTGCGGAGCCTGCTACCGAGGTCCCGGTCGAGCAGCAACTCTACGCGATCCGGCAAAAGATCCAGCCCCGCGCCGTCCATGGCGTGTTCGCCAACTGGCGCATCGCGCTGGTCCTCCTGACCCAGACCCTGTATTACGGCCTGCCCTGGCTGCAATGGGACAATCGCCAGGCGGTGCTGTTCGACCTGGCAGCGCGCAAGTTCTACATCTTCGGCCTGGTTTTCTGGCCGCAGGATTTCTTCTATCTGACCGGCATCCTGATTCTGTCGGCCCTGGGGTTGTTCCTGTTCACGGCGGTAGCCGGGCGGTTATGGTGCGGCTATGCCTGCCCGCAGACCGTTTACACCGAAGTGTTCATGTGGGTGGAAGAATGGCTGGAAGGCGACCATCTGGCGCGCAAGAAGCTCGACAAATCCCCGTGGAATGGCGTCAAACTCAGGAAACGCGGACTCAAGCATCTCGTCTGGTTTGCGCTGGCATTATGGACCGGATTCACGTTCGTCGGCTATTTCACGCCGATCAAGGAACTGGCTGCCGGCGTCGCGAGCGCCAGCCTGGGCCCCTGGGAAACCTTCTGGATCCTGTTCTACAGCTTCGCCACCTGGGGCAATGCCGGCTTCATGCGCGAGCAGGTCTGCAAGTACATGTGTCCCTATGCGCGTTTCCAGAGCGTGATGTTCGACTCCGACACCCTGACCGTCACCTACGACCCCTCGATCGGCGAGCCGCGCGGCCCACGCGGCAAGAAGGTGGACTACAAGGCGGCCGGCCTCGGCACCTGCGTCGACTGCGGCGTCTGCGTGCAGGTCTGCCCCACCGGCATCGACATCCGCAATGGCCTGCAATACGAATGCATCGGGTGCGCCGCCTGCATCGACGGCTGCGACCAGATCATGGACAAGATGGGCTATCCGCGCGGCCTGATTCGCTACACCACCGAGAACGTGGTAAAGGGAAAGTACCCCGACAGTGGCATCGTGAAGCACATCCTGCGACCGCGCACGCTGATATACAGCACCCTGATGCTGGTCATCGCCGGGGCCTTCGTCTTCAGCCTGGCCACCCGCGTGCCGCTGCGCGTCGACGTGATTCGCGACCGCGTGGCGCTGTCCAAGGAAACCGACGAGGGCATGATCGAGAATGTGTACCGCCTGCAACTGATCAACAAGGATGACGCGACGCACCGCTACACCATCGAAGCGCAAGGCATCAAGGGCCTGAAAGTGGTCACGGACATGCAGGAAATTGTCGCCGCCCCGCTGCAGACCATCGACATTCCGGTGAGCCTGGTGGCCGACCCGGTCGATCTCAAGGGTCGCTCGATCAACGTGACCTTCAAGATCCAGGCCACCGACGCGCCCACTATCCGGGATGAAGTTTCGACCAAGTTCTTCAACCGGTGAAGCCATGAACACGCTCAGCATGAAGACAAGCAAACCGTGGTACCGCGAGCCTTGGCCGTGGTTCCTGATGAGCCTGCCCGCCATTGCCGTCATCGCGGGTCTGACGACCCTGTGGCTTGCCTATCGAAGTGCCGACGGGTTGGTGGTCGGCGATTATTACAAGGCAGGACTGGCGGTCAACCAGACGCTGGCACGCGATGACGCCGCCCGCGCGCTTGGAATTCGCGCCACCCTGCGCATCGAGAACGATACGCTAACACTGGCGCTGGGTGGCAACCTAAAGGCCTATCCCGATCATCTGACCCTGACGCTCGCGCACCCCACGCAGCAAGGCATGGATCAGGTACTCACGCTGCAGCATGCAGGAAACGGCAACTATCGTGCGAAGCTGGCCGCCATGCATGCCGGCAAGTGGCACTTCGAACTAGTCGATGCCGCTTCGTCCTGGCGCCTGTCCGGCGTGCTGCATACCCCGTTCAGCGAGCCCGTCACCATCACGACGGACACTGGAACCACTGTTCAACCAAAGGGAGACTGAAATGGACGCCGTACTCAATTTGCTGTTTAACAACCCGATCGGCCTGTTGAGCCTGTTCACCATCCTCTTCATCATCGGCATGGCGATCTTCTTTTCAGTGTGGTTCAAGCGCAAAATGAACGACCCGGACGAATGAATTTCACCCTGATGAGGAGTTCGCCATGATGCAACGCCTGATCCACATTCTGTGGCCGTCTTTCCTCGTTGCCGGGGTGGCCGACATCATCTTCACCACGCTATTCGATCCGCTGGAAATCATGTATAACGGCGAGGCGCTGATTCCGCATCGCATTGCCGCCTATACCGTCGGGTTCTTCGTTTTCTGGTTGCTTGGAATCGCTTCCAGTGCCATGACCTGTTATTTCCAGCGCGGCGCAGACGAGATCAACCGCTGCCCGCTGCCACCCCGGAATCGCCCCGAAGGTTGCCCGAAGAAGGACGATCAGCAGGGTTGCAGCAACTGCTGAGCCCTGACCAGCGCAACAAAGAATTTTTTCACCCTTCCAAGGAGAGTAATTCCATGAGCATCATCAAATCCCTGAACGGCCTGTTCGTCCTGTTCCTTGCCCTGACCTTCGCAGGATGCGCATCGAACAGCGGACCGGCACCGACCCAGACGGGCATGCAGACCATCCTTTACGGCGTCGTCGAGAAGATCGTGCCGACCACGATCTCCGACGAGAAGCGTCCGGGCGTTGGTGCCGTGCTGGGCGGGGTGACCGGCGGTTTGCTGGGCAGCCTCGTCGGTGGCGGTACCGGGCGTGACGTGGCCATCGCAGTGGGCGCCATCGGCGGTGCCATTGGAGGGCATGAACTCCAGAAAAAATATGACACGCAACCCGGCTCGGAGATCACCGTGCGCCTCGACAGCGGTGTTCTCGTCGTCGTGACCCAGCCTGTCGACCCCGATATGAAGGTCGGCGACAAGGTCATGATTCAGGGCCAGGGAGAAAATGCGCGCGTGACCCGGACATAACCGGCGGAAGCGCCCAAGTCAACGCCGACGCCCCGCCCGGCGGCGCGGCGGCGGTTTTGATAAGGCTGTGTTGTAGTAAACCGGGCGGTTCGTAGATAACATAATAAAGTAACAAAAGAA
>JAYRNU010000115.1:0-5138 GCA_041912015.1 Thiobacillus sp.
CCTTCGCCTGCCGTCCGCTGGTCAACGTGCACGACATCGTCGTCGTGCCGAGCCATCGCGGCAGGGGCATTGCCTCCAGACTGTTCGCCGAGGTCGAGGCGATCGCCCGTGAACGCGGCGCCTGCAAGCTGACGCTGGAAGTGCTGTCCGGCAACCGGGCTGCACGCAGCGTGTACGAAAAACTGGGCTTCGACGACTACCGGCTCGACCCCGCAATGGGCCACGCCCTGTTCATGCAGAAGTGGCTGGACTGATCAGCACCCCTGCCGGCTGGCGACCGGCGCACCGAGCGCCAACCCGCCAGACGGTTCGCGCCGGACGCGGACGCGGTCACTCCGCTTTCGGTGTTTCGGGCGGCGCCTTGCTGAACACGGCGTCGACCTGCTTGCGAGCGCTCAGCAGCTGGTTGAACATCTCCTGGCGCACGTCCGACATCTTGCGGTAGAGGTCACTGAGCGCGGCATCATCGCGGCTGTCTGCAGCGAACAGCTCGCGCATTTTCACCATGATTTCCTGCATCTTGCCCATCAATTCCGTTTGTTTCTGTCGCAGCGCCTCCTGGACTTTGGCGATCTGGCTGCGCTGCTCGTCGGTCAGGTTCAGTTCAGGCGCCATGCCATACGCGATCATGCCTGGCCCCATGCCATAGCCTCGCATCATGCCGGGGCCCACGCCGTAGCCGGCCATCGGACCCGGACCCATGCCGTAGCCGGCCATCGGGCCCGGACCCATGCCGTAGCCGCCCATCGGGCCGGGACCCATGCCGTAGCCGCCCATCATGCCGGGGCCCATGCCATAGCCGCCCATCATGCCGGGGCCCATGCCATAGCCGCCCATCATGCCGGGGCCCATGCCATATCCCGGGTAATACGGCCACTGCGGCGGGTCGGCCATGACGTTCGCTGCCGTCAGGGATGCGCCAAGCAATACGACCGTGCGCAGCCCTTTGCGAAGGTTCATGTGTGTCATTTCCAAGCTCCTTTCGGGATCAATAAACGCATGCAATTGCACGCGCGAACAGACAATGGTAGCCGGGTTCAAAAATTGTGCTGGCTACATGTTCACGACGCCCATTGCCGTCAATTGGTTCAATTCAGCAGCTGTTCCAGGCTGCCCTCCTAGCCTGACAGCGCCGGATCCGGAACCGAACCCTGGCGGCCGTCACGTTCAACCTCGTCAGGCCTGCCTCCATGGATCATGCAATGCGAGCCCTGCTTCCAGTGCTGGCGTGCAGACTGCGAGCATCGGTCTCACCCGATCAATATAGGCCGGCAAAACATGTGTCCGCGAGGCGGCATCCTTTATTTCAGTGTTCCTGACGATCCTGACAGCGCAGATGGCCGCGCGGTGGGACTCCCTGGCGTCTCCGGAAAGCGCAGAAGCCGCGGTCGCCGCTGCCCCGGCACAAGCGTGGTGCCGGTCCCGACCCGTCGCGGAGTTCTCGCTCCAGGGGTTACTCAGACCGATTCCAGCCAGATCAGCGCGGCCATGCGTCCGGTCACGCCGTCGCGGCGATAGGAATAGAAGCTGTCCGCCTCGCTGACGGTACAGCGGCCGCCGCCATATACCGCCCGGACGCCGGCTTGACCAAGCCGGATCCGCGCCAGCTGATAGATGTCGGCGAGCCATTTCGGCGAGGTGCCGGAACCCGGCTGCGGCACAAAGGCCGTGGCGGCATCGGGATGCCAGGACATGAAAGCCAGACGCACCTCGTCGCCGACTTCGAAGGCCTGCGGCCCGATCGCAGGCCCCATCCAGGCCAGGATGTCAGCCGCCGGCACGCCCATGGCGGCGACCGTGGCCTCGAGAATGCCTGCGGCCAGGCCGCGCCAGCCGGCGTGCGCGGCCGCCACGACGCTGCCCTTGCGATCACAGAACAGGACGGGCAGGCAGTCGGCGGTCAGGACGGCGCAAACCTGCCCTGCTTCCCGGGTGAAGGCCGCGTCGGCCTCCCGGTCCCGAGTATTTCCGAGATCGACCACGCGGGCACTGTGGACCTGCCTGAGCCAGCCCGGCTCGGCAGGAAGCTCGCGGCGCAGGCGGGCACGGTTGGCTGCCACATGGGCCGGGTCGTCGCCGACATGGTCGCCGAGGTTGAAACTGTCCCAGGGCGGGCCGCTGACACCGCCGATACGGCTGGTCATCAGGCTGCGAACCGAAGGCGGGGCAGGCCAGTCAGGCCGGAGCATGGACCTACTTGCCCCAGTCGGTATTTTCGCGGAGGGCGTCGAGCAGCGAGGCAAAGTCGGGCGGAAGGGGGCATTCCCACTGCAGGTATTCCCGGGTGAGCGGATGGATCAGCCCCAGCCGCTCGGCATGCAGCGCCTGACGCGGAAACGGGATCTTGTGATGGCTGCGGCGGCTGGCAGAATAGGTCTGCTCCCCCACCAGCGGATGGCCGATATGCTGCATGTGAACGCGGATCTGGTGGGTACGGCCGGTTTCGAGCTTGCAGCGCAGCAGCGTCACGCCGGGAAAGCGCTCGACGACTTCGTAATGCGTGACCGCTTCCTTGCCCAGGCTGTGCACCGCGCGCCGGGTCCGGTTGTGCGGATCGCGCGCCAGGGGCGCATTGATCGTTCCCGCGTTGTCGATCTCGCCATACACCAGGGCCAGGTATTCGCGCTTGACCGTGCGCGCCTGTAACTGGCGAACCAGGTCGGTATGCGACTTCAGCGTCTTCGCCACCACCAGCAGGCCCGAGGTGTCCTTGTCGAGGCGGTGGACGATGCCGGCGCGGGGCAGGTCGGCCACCTGCGGCACCCTGTGCAGCAGGGCGTTGAGCAGCGTGCCGTGGCGGTTGCCGCTGCCGGGGTGCACCACCAGGCCGACCGGCTTGTTGATCACCAGCAGCATCGGATCCTCGAACACCACCTCGAGCGGAATGGCTTCCGGCGCATCGGGGGTCGCGTCGGGATCAGGCTCGATTTCGACCCGGACCTCCTCGCCGCCGCTGACCTTCATCTTGGTGGTGCCCCAGGCATCGTCGACCGAGATCTTGCGTGCGCGGATCCAGTTCTGGATCCGATTGCGCGAGAACTCCGGCAATATGGCAGACAGGGCCTGATCGAGCCGCTGGCCGCCCTGCGCGTCCGGAATCACGAGCCGGCGGACGTCGCCCTCGCTATTTCCCTTATAATCGGCCGTCGGACTTTCTGTATCTTTTCCCATGTTCAAGCAACGTGTTTCCGGTTTTCATGCATTCAATCGGGTGCTGGGCAGCGTGCTGCTGGCTGCCACGCTTATCCTGGGGGGGTGCGGCCTGTTGCCCAAGGTTCAGGATGAAACCGAAGGGTGGTCTGCCCAGAAGATCTACGCCACGGCCAAGGAGGAACTCAATGATGGCAATTACGAACATGCCGTCAAGCTGTTCGAAACGCTTGAAGCACGCTACCCCTTCGGCCGCTATGCGCAGCAGGCGCAACTGGATGTCGCCTACGCCTACTACAAGGACAACGAACCGATTTCCGCCATTGCCGCCTGCGACCGCTTCATCAAGTTGCACCCCAATCACCCTAACGTCGATTACGCCTATTATCTGAAGGGCCTGGCGAATTTTAATGACGACCTCGGGATCCTCGGCAACCTGGTCGAGCAGGACATGGGCGAGCGCGACCCCGTCGCCTCGCGCGACGCGTTCCTCTCGTTCAAGGAACTGGTCACCCGCTTTCCCGACAGCAAGTACGCGGAAGATGCCACCGCGCGCATGAAGTTCCTGGTCAACACGATGGCCGACCATGAAATCTTTGTCGCCAAGTATTACCTGAAGCGGGAAGCCTGGGTGGCGGCGGTCAACCGCGCCACCGGCGTCATCGAGACCTATCCTACGGCCCCGGCCCGGGAAGAGGCGCTGGCCATCATGGTCCTTGGCTACGCCAAGCTGGGACTGCCGGAGCTCAGTCAGGATGCGAAGCGGGTGTTGCTGCTGAACTTTCCGAACAGCCCGTATGCCGCCAAGGAGGTCAATCTCGAAGGGAAAGCATGGTACCGGTTCTGGTGAACCGCTACCGCGGCTGAGCCGGACCGAACCGCAGGCACGCCGACCCGAAGCCGCCGGTCAGATCGCCGTTTCGCCCGATTCGCCGGTACGGATGCGGACGACCTGTTCCACCGGGCTGACGAAGATCTTGCCATCGCCGATCTTGCCGGTGCGGGCTGCAGAGATGATGGCTTCCAGCGCGCGGTCCACCAGGCTTTCGGCGATGACGATTTCCAGCTTCACCTTGGGCAGGAAATCGACCACGTATTCTGCGCCGCGATACAGTTCGGTATGCCCCTTCTGGCGACCGAAGCCTTTCACCTCGGTCACGGTCAGCCCGGTCACGCCGATCTCGGACAGCGCTTCGCGCACTTCGTCGAGTTTGAACGGCTTGATGATGGCTTCTATTTTCTTCATGGCAGGTCTCCTTCGGGTCGGTATTTCGAGGTAATCGGATAGCGGCGGTCCTTGCCGAAATTGCGCGGCGAGATGCGCGGGCCGGGCGGCGCCTGGCGTCGCTTGTACTCGGCAAGATCGACCATGCGGATGACCTTGCGGACGGTCGCCGGATCGTGGCCCCTGGCGACGATGTCGCGTGCCGGCAGATCGTCCACGACGTAGGCCTCCAGAATCGCGTCGAGTATATCGTACGGGGGCAGGCTGTCCTGGTCGGTCTGGTCGGGCCGCAGTTCGGCCGAGGGCGGGCGGTCGATGATGCGCCGCGGAATGACCTCGGACAGGCTGTTGCGGTAATTCGCCAGCCGGTACACCCGGGTTTTGGACACATCCTTGAGCACCGCGAAGCCGCCCGCCATGTCGCCGTAGAGGGTAGCGTAGCCGACCGCCATTTCGCTCTTGTTGCCGGTCGTCAGCACCAGCGTACCGAACTTGTTCGACAGCGCCATCAGCAGGGTGCCGCGGGTGCGCGCCTGCAGGTTCTCCTCGGTGGTATCGGCCGCCAGCCCGGCAAACTCGCCCGCCAGTTGCGCCAGAAAGGCATCGAAGACGGGCTTGATGGCAATCTCGGAATAGTTCGCGCCGAGCCGCTTCACCATCTCGCGCGAATCCTCGACGCTCATCGAGGCCGTGTAGTCCGACGGCATCATGACCGCGTGCACCTTGTCCGCGCCCAGTGCATCGACCGCGACCGCCAGCGTCA
>JAYRNU010000116.1:0-3561 GCA_041912015.1 Thiobacillus sp.
GCGCACGCGGCGCCAAGGCGACCGACATCGTGGTGCTGGTGGTCGCAGCGGATGACGGCGTCATGCCGCAGACCATCGA
This sequence comes from Thiobacillus sp., assembly GCA_041912015.1. Lineage (GTDB taxonomy): Bacteria > Pseudomonadota > Gammaproteobacteria > Burkholderiales > Thiobacillaceae > Thiobacillus. Next base: position 80 of record JAYRNU010000116.1, read on the forward strand.
AGCCATCCATCATGCCAAGGCAGCCAATGTGCCGCTGGTGGTGGCCGTGAACAAGATCGACAAGCCCGAAGCCAACCCCGAGCGCATCCGCCAGGAGCTGGTTTCGCAGGGCGTCACGCCCGAGGAATGGGGCGGCGATACCCAGTTCGTCGAAGTGTCGGCCAAGGCCAACACCAATATCGACGGCCTGCTCGATGCCATTCTGCTGCAGGCCGAGGTGCTGGAATTGGAGGCTCCGGTCGAGGGACCCGCCAAGGGCATCGTCATCGAGGCCCGTCTGGACAAGGGCAAGGGCCCGGTCGCCACGATGCTGGTGCAGTCCGGGACCCTGCGCCGTGGCGACATGGTGCTGGCTGGCCAGGTATTCGGCAGGGTGCGTGCCATGCTCGACGAATCGGGCAAGACGGTCAACGAAGCCGGTCCCTCCATTCCGGTCGAGATCCAGGGTCTGTCCGATGTTCCGCAGGCTGGCGAGGACATGATGGTGCTGCCGGACGAACGCAAGGCGCGGGAAATCGCGTTGTTCCGTCAGGGCAAGTTCCGCGACGTGCAACTGGCGAAGAAGCAGGCAGCCAAGCTCGAATCGATGTTCGAGCAGATGGGACAGGGCGAGATCCAGCAGTTGCCCATCATCCTCAAGTCCGATACGCAAGGCTCGTACGAAGGCCTGGCGCACGCACTGGGCAAGCTCTCCACCGACGAAGTCAAGGTCAACATCATCCACAGCGGCGTGGGCGCCATCACCGAGTCCGATGTCAATCTCGCCATCGCCTCCAAGGCCGTTCTGATCGGGTTCAACGTGCGCGCCGATGCTTCGGCCCGCAAACTGGCCGAGGCCAACGGCGTGGACCTGCGCTACTACAACATCATCTACGAAGCGGTGGATGAGGTTAAATCCGCGATGTCCGGCATGCTGGCACCCGAGAAGAAGGAAACCGTGATCGGCACCGTGGAAATTCGCCAGGTCTTCCACATTTCCAAGGTCGGGACCATTGCAGGATGCTATGTGGTCGACGGCGTGGTCAAACGCGGCGCCGGCGTACGCCTGATACGCAACAACGTGGTGGTGCACCAGGGCGAGCTCGACTCCCTCAAGCGCTTCAAGGATGACGTCAAGGAAGTCAAGGCCAACTTCGAATGCGGCCTTTCGCTCAAGAACTTCAATGACATCCAGGAGGGCGACCAGCTCGAAGTGTTCGAGGTCGTGGAAGTCGCACGCTCACTGTAATGCCGAAGGACTTTCCGCGCGCTCGACGTGTCGCCGACCAGATCCAGCGCGAACTGCCAGAACTGATCCGGCAGGAAGTCAAGGATCCGCGCGTCGGCATGCTGACCATCACCGAAGTGGAGGTCAACCGCGACATGGAGTTCGCCAAGGTCTACTTCACCACGCTGGGCGGCCAGCCCGAGCATGACGCCTGCCTGCAGGGCCTGCGGCGTGCCAGCGGATTCCTGCGCTCGCAATTGTCCCATCGCATGCAGCTTCGCGTGGTGCCCAAACTGACTTTCGTTTACGACAGTTCGGTCGAGCATGGCATGGCCCTGAGCCAGCTGATCGAGACGGCGGTTGCCGAAGACGCCAAACACCCTAAAGACGATTGAAATCCACTCGCCAGCCAGTCCATGGCGTGCTGCTGTTGAACAAGCCGGCCGGCATCAGTTCCAATGCCGCGCTGCAGAAGGCCAAGTGGCTGCTCAATGCCAGGAAGGCCGGCCACACCGGCACCCTCGATCCCTTTGCCGACGGCCTTCTGCCGCTCTGCTTCGGTGAAGCCACCAAGTTTTCAGCCTATCTGCTCGACGCCGACAAAAGCTACCGCGCCGTCATGCAGCTCGGCGTCACCACGAGCACCGGCGACCCCGAAGGCGAAGTCCTCAGCGTCCAAGACGTAAACGTCCGCCTGGAAGACATTCTGGCCCTGCTGCCCCGCTTCAGGGGCGAACTGGAACAGATTCCGCCTATGCACTCGGCGCTCAAGCACGGTGGACGCCCGCTCTATGAATATGCCCGCGCTGGCATCGAAATCGAACGTCCGGCGCGAAAAGTCACGATACGCTCACTCGAGGTCGTCGAATGCGACCTGCCACGCGTGGTGCTGGATGTGCAATGCACGGCGGGCACCTATATCCGCACCCTGGCGCAGGACATCGGTGCTGCGCTCGGCTGCGGTGCGCACCTCAGCGCGTTGACACGCACTGCTGCCGGAGGATTCAGCCTGGATCAGGCCCGCTCGCTGGCAGATCTGGAGGCGCTAGACGCAACCGCGCGGCAGTCATGGCTGCGGCCCCCTGATTGCCTGGTGGCGCACCTTCCTGCATTGCAGGTCGACAATGCCGGTGCGACGGCCCTCTGCCAGGGACGCAGCATTCCGGCAATCACCGGTCATGCGGGGCTGATGCGTCTGTATTCGCCGGCAAACCGCTTTCTGGGTCTGGGCCATGTCCGGAATGGACAACTCGAGGTGCGGCGCCTGATGGCCACAGAACAGGCTTGAGTCGCATGACCGTTTCCGCGTAAAATACGCAGTTTCCCCGAACGTGTCCCGCACAGCCGCAGGCCACGCGATTGATGAGAAGGAGTACACCATGGCTGTTACCGTCGCTCAAAAAGCTGAAATCGTCCGGAATTACCAGCGCGCCGCCGCCGATACCGGCTCTCCCGAAGTGCAGGTTGCCCTGCTGACGGCCCGCATCAACGACCTGACCGATCACTTCAAGGTCAACATGAAGGACCACCACTCTCGTCGCGGCCTGCTGAAAATGGTCAGCCGTCGCCGCAAATTGCTCGACTACCTGAAACGCACCAACCTCGAAGGCTACAAGTCCCTGATCGATCGACTGGGCCTGCGCAAGTAAGCCCGACAAGGCCGCTGCCATGACCCGGAACCCTGCCGCACCGGCACCGGCTGCATCGGATCTGCAGGGTCTTGTCGCCCCCTGAATTTCCCACGCCCCGCCCTCGCGGGGCGTTTTTGCTTTGAAAGGAACTCGTGTGAGCGCTATCAAGAAAACTTTCACTTTCGGCCGCCATCAGGTCACCCTCGAAACCGGGGAAATCGCCCGTCAATCGTCCGGCGCAGTCATCGTCAACATGGACGACACCGTGGTGCTCGTCACCGTGGTGGCCAAGAACGAAGTCAAGCCCGGCCAGGACTTCTTCCCGCTGACCGTCGACTATCAGGAAAAGACCTATGCTGCCGGCCGCATCCCCGGCGGCTTCCTCAAGCGCGAGAGCCGTCCGTCCGAAGGCGAGACCCTGACCTCGCGCCTGATCGACCGGCCGATCCGCCCGCTGTTCCCCGACGGCTTCTTCAACGAGGTGCAGATCATCGCCACCGTGATGTCGTCGAATCCCGAAGTCAGCGCCGACATTCCCGCCCTGATCGGCGCTTCCGCCGCCCTGTCGCTGTCCGGCCTGCCGTTTGACGGCCCGGTGGGCGCCGCCCGTGTCGGCTTCATCAACGGCGAGTATGTACTGAACC
>JAYRNU010000117.1:0-32831 GCA_041912015.1 Thiobacillus sp.
CCAGGGACTCGGGTCGATCCGCTATCTGTCCGACGAGGCACCCCGCCTGCCGCTGGCCGGCTGCACCGCAGCGCAATGCACCTGCAGCTTCATCCATCACGAGGATCGGAGGGAAGACGACCGCCGCAACCCCTTCGGACAATTTTCCAATGTCCCCCCCCAGATTTCGGGCGAACGCCGATCCAGGATCGAGCGGCGCAAATCGCAGGATGGCGCATTCAGGCCATCGATCGCGAGATGAACGGGGATGGTTCGTCGTTTGAGGCCATGGAAAGGAAGACCGTCATGATGCACCCACCGCGCCCCGCCTCCTTGCTGGCTGCCGCGATCCTGGCGTGTGCGCCGCTGGCGTTCGGCAACCCCGTCCCGCTCGATCCACCAGCCGAGTCCACGATTCCAGAGGGGCCGGATGGCGATGCGATCAGGCTGGGCAAACTGCTTCTGACCGACACCCGCAGGCAGTTGCCCCAAAACGTCGGCAACGCGCTCAACTGCAGCAATTGTCATCTGAGCGCAGGCACGGTTGCTTTTGCCGGACCTTTCGTGGGGCTGTGGGGCGTATTTCCCGAATACCGCAGCCGCAACGCTGGCATCGATTCCCTGCAGAGCCGCATCAACGACTGTTTCGAGCGTTCGATGAACGGCAAGCCGCTGACCTGGGATTCGAAGGAGATGAACGCCATGCTCATGTACATGCGCTGGCTTTCGACGGGCGTGCCGACCGGATCCGAAGTGATCGGGCGCGGCATGGGCAAGGTCGATACCGCGCTGGTGCCCAATGATGCGCGGGGCAGGACGCTCTACGAGCAGAAGTGCGCAAGCTGCCACGGCGACAAGATCGACGGCGCCCGGGATCCGGCAGTCGGCTATATCTTCCCGCCCCTGTGGGGCCGCGACGCCTTCAATATCGGCGCCGGCATGGCGCGCACCTACACCGCGGCTGCCTTCATCAAGCACAACATGCCGCTGGGCCAGGGCAATACGCTCAGTGACCAGGATGCGATCGATATCGCCGAATACGTGACGCACCAGCCGCGGCCGCCGTTCGCAGCGGCGCAGCACGACTGGCCCAAGGGTGGCAGGCCGAAGGACGCACGCAATTGAGTGATGACGCACGCTTGCACGGAGCGGCGATCTCCACGCAGACAAGGGTGTGCGCCCCGTGTTCAAAGACCCGTGGCCCGACATGGGCCGTTCTTGCATGCCGATCAGCGGCAAGCGAATGCATCCGAAGCGAGTAATCCATGCATCTCAAGAAACGAATCCTCGATATTCTGATCGCTGCAAGCAGCCTGGCACTGACGCTGGGCGGGTGCACATACGTCCAGACGGCGCCGGGTACCTATGCGCCCTATCCGCCGAGTACGTTCGAGCAGACCTGGTCGGCCGCCCTGGGCGCCCTCGGCGACGAAGGCGTGCAGATCGTGAGCGCGAACCGCGACAGCGGAACGATCCGGGGCATCCGCGGCGCCATCCAAGTGACGGGTATCGTGCAGACTCGCGCCGACGGTGGCGTGCAGGTCGAATTCAAGACCAGCGGCGACATCGACGCCGATCCGACGCTCAATCAGCGCATCGCGAACGCCTACAACCGCCGCATGGGACGCTGACCCCGGCCGCCGACATGGCAGCGGTCCATGGCCCCGTCCGTGTCAATCCGCCATCAGCCAGGCCTTCGCCCGGTCGAGGTCCGCTGGCTGGAAATATTCGATCGGGAACTTGCGCATCGCCTGGCCGGTGAAGAGCAGCGCCTGTTCCTCCCATTCCTTGTCGCCGACGATGGCCATCTTCCGGATGTAGGGGTCGTATTCCATGAACGAGAGGTCGTCCCAGCCTCCTCCCTTCTGCCATCCCTGAAAGTCCTGGGCGATGACAAGCATGCGGACATGGCCATGCTGGCGGATTACGCCGGCAGCGGCTTGCTGCAGGGCTGCCAATTCGGGCTGGGTCAACCTGCCGGCAATTCTGGCAGTCAGTATCTCGCCGTGGGTACTCAGGATTTCAGCGCTCATGGATTCGGGGTTCCGTGGGGTTGATCAAACGCATTCCGTGCGGAAGCATAGCGCGCAACCGGACGGGGCTGCATCGATTCTAGAACAGCCCGGTCTGGCGCAGCGCCGCGACCAGCGTTTTCGTCGCTTCGGCAATCTGGCTGTTCACATCGGACGCCGGCGCCACGACCACCTTGGCACTCCACATCACCCGCCCACTGTCGACCTCGACGACCGTCCCGACCGCAGCCAGACCTGTCGTGGCTTGCAGGGCGCCGACCGGCATCGTGACGCCGACGCCACCGCCGACACTGCTGCCGCCATGATATGCGCCCGAGCCGCCCCAGCCGCCGATGCCGATGCTGAACGATGAAAACGGACTGACCTGCTGGTAATCCGGCCCCAGCGTGGTACTGAAAACGGCGCGGGCGCCAGCCGACTTGGCCGCCTGCAGGGTTTGCGGAAGCGTGGGAAAGCGGTCGGGCACCCCGCTGTCGGGCACCGCATCGGTCAGCGGCTTCCCACCCAGCTGGGCCAGCTGGCCTGCGATCTGGCTCTCGCAGATCAGTCTGATGGCAGGTTCGGTCGCATCGCAGTGCACCAGGACGGGTGCGTCGCGAAGGGCCCCGGGCGGAAACCGCGGGTCGGCATATTGCGCAGCTTCCCAGAAGCAGCACTCCGAGCGCAATGCCGGATGCCGGAACGCAACGTGAAACGGGGGCTCCCATGGGCCTGGCCTCTTGTCTGTTGAAGGGTGCGGGATGCAGGAACGCCGCCGCAAGTATGGCCACCCCCGACGGCCGCGGTCAATTGTGCCGATGCAGAATATCCCGTGCAGGCGGGACGACCGGCCGCCTCGCATCAGGGCGAATCACCCCGGTTACCTATAAGATGACGGGCGAGTCTTCCCGGCGAAAGATTGTTTGTCTGTCCTTCCGTAGCCCATTCATGCGAGGTACATCGATGCGTTTCCCGATCTTCCGGAACCTGCTGGTCTGGATGCCGGCCTTGTTCGTTCTCACGGCCGCTACCCCCGCGTTCAGCCAGAAGCCCGCCCCGAACGAGGAACTGAGCATCGATCCGGAAGTCGTCATGAAGCCCTGGAAGGGCGATCTCGACGGCATGATCGAGCGAGGCGCCATCCGCGTGCTGACGGTCCAGAGCAAGACTTTCTATTTCGTGAACAAGGGCGTCCAGCGCGGGGTGAACTACGACATCTTCCGTGTGTTCGAGGAAGACCTGAACAAGCAGCTGGCCAAGCAGCGCAAGCTCAAGCACAAGCACCTCAAGGTGCGGGTCATTTTCGTTCCGATCGGCCGCGGCGATCTGCTGCAGGCACTGACGGAGGGCAAGGGGGATATTGCGGCATCCAATCTGACCGTTACCGCGGCGCGACAGAAGCTCGTGGATTTTTCCTTGCCCGTGTATGCCAGCGTCAGCGAGGTGGTGGTTTCCGGATCCGCTTTTCCCGCGATTTCCAGGGTGGAGGATCTGTCCGGCAAAACGATCTTCGTGCGCAAGTCCTCCAGCTATTACGAGAGTCTCGTGGCGCTGAACCAGCGCCTGGCCGCGCAGAAAAAACCCGGCGTGATCATCAGGCCGGCACCTGAGGAACTCGAGGACGAGGATCTCATCGAGATGGTGAATGCAGGCCTGATTCCGCTCATCATCGTGGACAGGCACAAGGCGGACTTCTGGAAGCAGGTATTTCCGAAGATCACCGTGCATGACGATGTCGCGGTGCGCACCGGCGGCGAGATTGCCTGGGCCATTCGCAAGAACAATCCGCAACTCAAGACCGTGCTGGATGATTTCCTGGAGCGCAACGCCGCAGGCACTGCAGTCGGAAACACAATCCTCAAGCGCTACCTGAAAAGTGCCAAGTACGTAAAGGATGCGGCGTCGGAGGCCGAGCGCAAGAAATTCCTGGACCTGGTTCAGTTCTTCCAGAAATACGGCGACAAGTACGATGTGGACTGGTTGCTGATGGCGGCCCAGGGCTACCAGGAATCCCAGCTCAACCAGAGCGCCCGCAGCCCGGTAGGCGCCATCGGCGTGATGCAGATCATGCCCGCGACCGGCAAGGACATGAAAGTCGGCGACATCCGGAAGGTCGAGCCCAACATCCACGCCGGGATCAAGTACATGCGCTGGATGATCGACCACTATTACGGAGACGAGCCCATGACCCGCCTGGACAAGGCCCTGTTCGCGTTTGCTTCCTACAACGCTGGCGCGGGCCGGATCTCGCAGCTGCGCAGGGAAGCGGCGAAACGGGGACTGAACCCGAACGTCTGGTTCCACAACGTCGAGTATGTCGCCGCAGACAAGATCGGCGCGGAGACCGTGACCTATGTCGGCAACATCTACAAGTACTACATCGCCTACAGCCTGATCACTGAATCCCGCAAGGCCCGCGAGGAGGCGGCGAGAAAGGTCAAGGGCGGTAATTGACTAATGGGGCGGGGGAAACGGCGCGTGCTGCCTGATCGGATCGCGGTTCATCTCGTCCCCGATCGCTTCATTCCAGTTGAACAACGCCATGACGTTTTCGATGCGCGCCGGGACAGGCCGCCAGCAGCTGGGGGCCCCCGACTCAAACTCGCGTTCTCCGGCGAAGCCTCTTGATCTCGATGCCCAACGCATGAGCATCCTGCTCAAATCTGCGCAGTTCGCCTGCATATTGCTGCCCTGGGCCATGCTCGCCGGATGCAGCGTCGCCCAGCCCGTGGCCGAACTCACCGCCAAAGCAGCGGTCACTCAGCTTCCGCTGAGCATCGACAAGAACGAAGCACAGCGTTATTGCCGAGCCCATGCAGCCGAGGTGCATGGTCAGCCGACGGAATCGGCGCGGACGACTGCTCTGAACCAGGAGGTGGAAAATTTCCAGGTCATGGTGGAGGAGGCGCTGGTCTACCGCGCCGAGACGTTGCGCCTGTCAGAAAGCGTCAAGGCCACGATGGATGCGAAGCAGCCAATCCCGGGCCAGGTTCTGGCCGAACTCAATGCGGGCCTTGCGAAGCACCTTGCCCTGCGCAAGCGGCTTTTCCAGGAGGCCGAGGCCCATGAGTGCTGGCTCGACGAGAACGGGCCGGGAACGGACATGACACCGGATCAGCGCCTCAAGGGCATCATGCTGTCGCTCTCCGCCGCGCTGACGCTTTACGATAACTATTTGCTTGCCATCTCCCTCTATCAGGAAGATCCGCGCCTGAGGATGCTGCTCAACAACCAGGACGTGGGCTACGGCATCGATTACGGCGAACTGAATCGGGTGTCGATGTCGTTCGCCTCGGAGGAAACGCGCAATCGGGTGCGGCAGGGAATCGCGTTCTACGAGGCGAAGATCGGCAAATCACGGGACCTGCTGGAACAGGACAAGCATCTGGCGTATCTGAACCAGCTCATCACCCAGAGCGTGTCCTACAACATGACCAAGGGATTTTCGCCTCTGGCTTGGGTGGGAAGAAAAATCGGGTTCTACGGTCCGTTCACCGCCGAATCCCTGCTGCGGCTCAAGGACGAGGGCGTGAACATGTCGAGCATGATCTTCGGCAACTCGATCGGGCTGGTAGAGACCCGGCGCGGCAAGCTCGACGGCCGCGTGCAGGTGGCCGAGGATCTGGCTGCCAGCCTGCAGGCAGGCGACATCCTGCTCGAGCGCACGCCGTTTCGCCTGACCGACTCCTTCATTCCCGGATACTGGGGACACGCGGCCCTCTGGGTGGGAACGGAAGCGGAGTTGCAGGATCTGGGGATCTGGAACGACCCGCTGGTGCAGCCCGATCAGGACCTCATCCGGTCCGGACGGCGGGTGGTCGAAGCCTTGCGGTCCGGGGTGCAGCTGAATACCCTGGACCGCTTCCTCAACGTGGATGACGTCGCTGTCTTGCGGTTCGCGGGGCTGGGTCCTGAAGAGAAAGCGCGTGACATCCTGCAGGCGCTGCGCCAGCTGGGAAAGCACTACGATTTCAACTTCGACGTGGAAACGCGGGACCGGCTCGGTTGTGCCGAACTCGTATACCACGCCTATGGCCAGACCGATTGGCCGACGCGACATTGGCTGGGGCGCTCGGTCATCGTCCCGGACGACATTGCGGTTCGTGCGGTCGGGGACGGCCCGCTCGTCGTGGTGCGCCTCTATGTCGATGGCGATCAGGTGACGCGTGCGCCAAGGCAGGTATTGGAACACCTGTTGGATGCGCGTCAGGAACAAGGATGGCACAATGAATTCACCGAGTGACGCTTCATTTCAGGAGAAACTTGTCCCGATTTCACAAGTCCAATTCGGGTTACTCGATCGCCTCAGCTGCGATCCCATGGAGGGTGTCCACATGATTACGGATTCAGACAGGCTGGAAAACGTCATGGTCAAGCGTCCCAGGTGGTCGGTCTTGCTGCTGGGCTTGTGTCTGGTCGGCATGAACGGCCAGGCCAGCGCGGCGGGTGGACCTGGCGGAGCGCCCCCGGGCGGTTCCGGCTGGCGAGCCGGGCCGCCCCCAGGAGCAGCACCCGCTTCGGCATGGCCAGGTCGGCCGCCACCGATACCGCCTGGCGCTACGGCATGGCATGGTGCCCCCCCACCTCCGCCGCGTTATGCATGGCCAGGCGGATACAGCAGCTGGAGCGTGGGGATCGCGCTCGATCCCTTCCCCTACGGCCCCTGGTATTACCCGTGGCCATGGTACTACCCGCGCTACGGCTATCCCTATCCGCCCGTCGTCAGCGTGCCGGCGACGCCGCCGGTATACATCGAACGTGCGCAGACCGACGAACCGGCAGCAGCCTCCTGGTATTACTGCACCAACCCGCAGGGCTATTATCCCTACGTGGAAAAATGCCCGGGTGGCTGGCAGGCCGTCGCGCCACGTCCAGCCGACGCAACGGGTGAAGGGAAGTAGATGCGATTTCCATTGAAGACCGCGATGCTCGGCTTGCCGTGGCTGCTGGCTGCCTGCACGACGATGCCGACCGGGCCCAATGTGATGGCCTTGCCCGGCACAGGGAAGAGCTTCGACCAGTTCCGCGTCGACGACATGGCGTGCAGGAACTATGCGCTGGCAAGCATCGGCGGCTTGACGCCGAGCGAAGCCGCCAGCCAGAGCGCGGCGGGCAGCGCGGTGGTGGGCACCGCGGTGGGTGCCGCTGCCGGCGCAGCGATCGGCGGGCAGCACGGCGCAGGCGTGGGGGCGGGCACGGGGCTCCTCGTCGGTGGACTGGTCGGCACGCAAACCGGACAGGTTTCCGGATATGACCAACAGCAGCGCTACGACTTCAGCTACATCCAGTGCATGTACGCGAAGGGCCACCAGGTCCCCGTGTATGGCCGCACCTATCAGCAATCGCAACCCGCTGCCAGATCGTCCCCGCCGCCACCGCCTCCAGCAGGCACCCCGCCACCGCCACCAGGTCCCCCGCCGGCCCCGCCACCGGACCTGAACGCGCCCTGAAACCTGATTTCCGATCGACCCGGGCGCTGGCGGTTTCACCGCTGGGGCGCAAGCGTCTCCGGCCTGCCCCGTCCCGACCCGGAGCGACCGGCCACCGTTCCGCACCGTCAATGGCTGCGGGGATGACCGGTCACTGATGCGGGAATGCAGGCAGCCAACGGAAGGAAGATGACACAACGATGAGCCGATCCACGGATGCCGTACTATTGTCAGCCCTGGTCATTCCCGGCGCCGGCCAGCTCTACCTGAAGCACTTCCGGCGTGGTTTCGCGCTGATCGGCGCGAGCCTGGCCTGCCTCTGGGTGCTGCTGGACAGGGCGCTACAGGTGGCCTCGGCGGTGCTGGGACAACTGGCGGATGATGGCGGGGCGATCGATGCGGGCAGAATCACCGAACTGGTTGCCCAGGCATCGAGCAGCCCGACAAGCACGCTGGTGACGTTGGCCACGCTTGGGCTAGGCGTCTGCTGGGTGGTCGGGATCGTCGATGCCTACCGGCTCGGGCACCGTGCGCCTGAAAACGAGACCTGAGCCAATCCCCATGATGGCCCGGCAGGGTTGTCCTTCGACGAGGGGCTGGCCGAGCGACTCAGGGAGTGCCTGCATCGGCGCCCGGGCGTAATCGAGAGAACGATGTTTGGCGGTCTGGCATTGATGTACCGGGGCCACATGCTGGTGGGCATCATCGGCGAGTCGCTGTTGGCCCGGGTCGGGCCGGTCGAATACGAACAGGCATTGAAGCAGCCGTACGTCCGGAAAACGGATTTCACCGGAAAGCCGATGCAAGGCGATGTCTATGTCGACGCGCCGGGATTCGAATCTGATCCGGACCTGGGGAAACGGGTCGATCGCTGCGTCCGCTTCAATGCATCCCCGCCACCGTCCGGATGATGGGCTGGCGCTAGATGCAGACCGGTTCGAGGCGAACCGGCAGGAGCCCTGATTCGTTCACCTTGCCGATCATTTCGAGCATGAAATTCTCGAAGGCGATCAGCGGCGGAAAATCATGGGTCATTTTCGCGACCTGGATGCAGGGCGTCGTGAACACGATGGCAGGACGCTCGCCAGGCGGCGAGTAGATTTCCAGGGGCAACGGCGAGAAGCTTATTTTCGATCCGGGCAAGGACGGGGGGGCGTCTTCGGCGCGGGCCGCGCCGGTCATGCCCGCCACGCTGGCCATGACGGTGCAGCAAATCAGGAATTTCCTGGCATTCATGAGAGTCTCCACCTGGACTGATTGTTTGATTTTTGCAACGCTCGCTTGTTTATAGATGAACTCCGTAATTTGGGAAGCCGTCCCTTGCTACCATGCGGCATGGACAGGCCGGCTTGAGCCCCGCGTCTCGCAGCCCCGCTCCGATGGCGTTGCCACGCGGTGCGCCGTCCAGCTTGCGGAAGCGAATCGTAACGAACCGACGACATCAAGATGGAACAAGCGAACACGACCAATCGGAAATTGAACTGGCTGCTCCTGGCCGCGGTCGCATGCGCGCCCGCCCATGCAGAGATGAGCGACGAGGAGCTGGCCAAACTGGCGCAGAATCCGGTCGGCAACCTGATCAGCGTGCCGTTCCAGAACAACACAAATTTCGGCATCGGTCCGACCGACCGCGCGCAGAACATCCTCAACATCCAGCCGGTGATCCCGTTCACGCTGAACAATGACTGGAACCTGATCACGCGAACCATCCTGCCGCTCGTCTGGCAACCCGAGTTCGCGCCCAGCCAGGGCACCACGTTCGGGCTTGGCGACACCCAGCTGTCGGCATTCGCATCCCCGTCCGCACCGGGACCCAACGGCCTGATCTGGGGCGCCGGCGCGATCCTGCAGATGCCCACCAACACCAACGGTCTGGGCAACAAGAACTGGGGACTTGGCCCGTCCGCCGTTGCACTTCACATGGAACGGGGCGACCCATGGGTTTACGGTGCCCTCGTCAACAACGTGTGGTCGCTGTCGGCCGACAAACGTGGCGGTTCGTACAACAACTTCCTGCTCCAGCCCTTCGTCAACTACAACTTCGCGGGCGGCTTTTACATCAACAGCGCGCCGATCATCACGGCGAACTGGAAGGCCGAAGGCGGCGATCAGTGGACCGTGCCGCTCGGCGCAGGTATTGGCAAGATCTTTCATCTCGGCCGACTGCCGGTCAATACTCAACTCGGTGCTTACTACAACGTCGTGACGCCGGATAACGGCGCGGACTGGTCGACACGGCTGCAGGTGCAGTTCATGTTTCCGAAGTAAACCGACCTGGAAGCGGCCTGCTGGCCGGAATAGAAAGGCTTCAGGCCTCGACGCGATCAGAGCGCTGCCAGCTTTTCTTGGCGATGAAGCCCGCTCGAACGATCGGGCATTCCGAATCTATCAAGACAAACCCCCTCTCCCGGCAGGAAGAGGGGGCTGGAACGATCGTAGAAGGATTATTTGCCAGCGCCGGCCGTCAGTTGCTTGATCAGCACGTCGGCCTGGGGATTCCTCACTTCACCCTTGACCAGGATATCCACCGGCGACACGGGCTTGCCGTAATACGCATGGTTGAGGCTGTCGCGTACGGCGATGACGGAGCCTTCCAGGCTCAGGCCGCCGAACAGGCCCTTGCTGCGGGAGAACTGGAGGATATCGACCGTTGCGGCCTGCGCGCCTGCGCCTACCGGGCCTGCCGCCACGCTGGCGTCGGCGCCTGCCTGGAACTTATTGCTGAGCAGCGCATCCTTGCCCTTGTCGGTCATCGCCATCATGACCACCTGGGCAGCCGAACCGCCGGCCTGAAGGCCCCAACTCACCGACCCTGCAGTCGCGAAGGACGGGCCTTTCCAGGTATTGGTCGCTTCGTCGCGCGCCAGCACCACGCCCGTACCGCCCGACCCACCGAAAATGAAACCAGCCTTGACCAGCGTCGGAATGATGAGCACCGCCTTGGCCTTGGTGATGTTATCGCGGTACCAGGTCATGTTGGGGTCGGCCGAAAAATCCTTGAGGACCGTGACCGATTCGTTCACCACCTTGACGGCTTCGGCCTTGTCGTCGCTTGCGGCCTGCGCGGAACCCAGGCTGAGAAACGACAATGCGAGCAGACCGAACAACTTTGCGGACATACTGACTTTCATAATTGACCTCCTTGAAGATTGGAAAAATGAAGAATGGAAAAAAACTCTTGTCTCATCATAGCCATTCAAGCCAAGCCTGGCACTGCGACCTTGAATAAACGGACAGTCAGCGAATGTAGTGGGATTGCAGGATCGGCAGTGGTGAGTGGTTTGATGATAGCAAAATCCATTCAAATTCCTGCGAGCAACCGCAGCGAACTCGAAAATAGTCGTCGGTCGTCGGGCCCCGCCTGGACCTGACCTGTCCCGATGAAGATTCAGACAAGTCACCCCCTTCACCACGATGAGCCGGGTTTGCGATAGACGCATCCCTGCTCCCTGCGCCGGAATAATCTTGGTATCCTGCCCGGGTTCGCTTGCCACCCGATGTTCGCCCACCTTCTCCACCCCTATGCTCCCATGAATGCCCTGCTACTGAACCGGAACTCTCCCCGCGCCCTCGCGGCTGCCCTTGTCCTCGCACTCTCCCTGTCGGGCTGCGCCAATCAGGCATCGCAGTCTCCGCCATCGGGCAGTGTCTCCCTGCCGCCAGCCGACCAGACCGTGATCACGTCCCCGAGCGCCGTGGCGGAGGCCTCTTCCAGCTTCGGCGCGCCCCTGGCGGGCGAGCCCGCCGCCGCGCCAGCCAGTGTTTCTCCGCCGTTACCGCGCGACCCCTGGCCGCGCGACGTCTCGCTCAAGCAGGCCGATGCGCTGATCTACCAGCCGCAGGTCGAATCCTGGACCGGCAACCAGCTGGCGTGGCGACTGGCCGTGGCCCTGCGACCCAGCGGCAGCAAGGATGAATCCTTCGGGGTCATCAAGGGGACGGCGCGCACCGAAGTGGACCGCAGCACGCGCACCGTGACGCTCAAGGACATCAACGCCAGTTCGATCCACTTTCCGACCCTGACCGACAACGGTGCGAAGTACCTGGGCGACTTGAAGCACGCGCTCGATGGTGCGCTCGAAACCATGGCACTCGACAGCCTCAAGGCCTCGCTCGCGGCCTCGCAGAGCGTCAAACCGACCGCCCATGCGGTCAGGAACGATCCGCCGAAGATCGTCGTCGCCTACGGTCCGGCCATCCTGGTCCCGATCGATGGCCAGCCGGTGCTGCGGCGCCTGCTTGGAACCGACATCGACCGTGCGATCAACACGCATGCGATGCTGGCGCGAGCCTCGACCGAAGATCAGTGGTATCTGCATGTGTACGATGGCTGGATGTCGGCGCCGGCACTCCATGGACCGTGGAAAATCGCGGTCGCGCCGGAAGCGCTGGTCGAAGCCAGCCAGAAGCTGGCAAAGGACGGGACCGTCGACATGCTGGACGGCGGCCCCAATGCGAATCCGCGGCCGACGCTGGCCGGTGGCGTCCCCGAGATCGTCGTCAGCACCGAGCCGACCGAGCTGATCGTCTTCAAGGGCCAGCCCAACCTGGTGCCGGTGACGGGCACGCCGCTGCTGTGGGCGACCAACAGCGCGATCGACGTGCTGGTCGACACCACCAGCAACGACTACTACGTGCTGATATCGGGCCGCTGGTTCCGAGCAGCCGGGGCAGACGGTCCCTGGGCCTATGTCGCCAGCAACGCACTGCCGCCGTACTTCAGCAAGATCCCCGCCAGCGGCACGCCCGCTTCGGTGGTGCTGGCATCGATCGCCGGCACGCCGCAGGCGCAGGAGGCACTGATCGAGAACTCGATCCCGCAGACTGCGACCGTCCTCAGGGTGGGGGGACCGAGCTTCACGCCGGTCTTCGATGGCGCGCCGATCTGGCGGACGATCGATGACACCATGCTCGAATATGCCGTCAACGCACGTACGCCGCTGATCCGGGTCGATTCGAACCGCTACTATGCCCTGCAGGGAGGCGTCTGGTTCACCGCGCCGTCGGTGACCGGCCCGTGGACGATCGCCACCAGCGTGCCTGCGTCGATCTATGCCATCCCGGTGACCTCCCCGCTGCACTATGTCACCTACGTACAGGTCTACGGTTCGACGCCGGACGTGGTGTACGTCGGCTACACGCCGGGTTACCTCGGCACCGTGGTCGATGTCGGCGGTACCGTGGTGTACGGCACGGGTTACGCCTATGCGCCCTGGATCGGAACGGTCTGGTATGGCCCGCCGATCACCTATGGCGTGGCGGCCATGCCGGTCTACAACCCCTACACCGGGTTCACCTTCGGCTTTGCACTTGGCCTGGCGACCGCTGCCTGGTACGACCCCTACTGGGGCGGTGCCTACTACCATGGGGGCTACTGGGGCTATCCCTGCTGCGGCTCCGCCAGCGCCAACGTCTACCGCAACTGGGGTACCGGCGTCTCGTCCGGCACGCGCACCTGGTACAGCAATTCGAACGGCACCTTCGGCACCACGGCTAAAGGTACCTATTCGACCGATCGCGGCACCACCGGAAGCTACAGCGCGCAGCGCAACTGGAATCCCTACACCGGGCAGGGATCGCAGGGCTACTCCCGCAGTTTCAACACGGCGTCCGGCACCAGTGGAAATGTCTCCCGCAATGAGACCTACAACGCACAAACCGGCCAGCGCGATTACAGTTCGAGTGCCTCCGCCACCGGTGCGGGCGGGAGTTCGGTAGACCGCAGCGTCAATGCGACGGCCGGCCCGCAGGGCGACAGCCGCGACGCCAGCACCACCACCTACAACGCCAGGACCGGCGAAACCAAGACCTGGAACAATGGTGTCCCGCAGAATTCCGCCTACGCTGGCGCCGACGGCAATGTGTACCGCAGTGACGGCAGCGGCGGCTGGCAGCAGCATAGTGCCAGCGGCTGGGGCGATGCCTCGGGAGATACGAGCTGGGCCGACCGCGAGCAGCAGGCGCGCAGCCAGGGGGCCGAACGCACCGGCAGCTGGGGCGAAGGTGGCGGTTTCGGCGGCGACGACCGCTTTGGCGGCGGCGGTTTCGGCGGAAGCGACCGCTTCGGCGGCGGCGGTTTCGGCGGCCGTTTCGGCGGACGGCGCTGATTTCGTCGGCGGGCCGAATCGGCCCGGTCCGCTGCGCTTGCAGCGGTAGCCGGCACCCGGGGCGTTTTCCGGCAATCCGATCCGGACCGGCATGAGCGGTGCGCATCCAGGAAAGCATGGCGGGGTGGCGGACCAGAGCCGCGCCTTCATGCCGATCACGGAGTGTCGCCGTTTAACAACGGTGACGCCGGTGATGTTCAAATCGACCCGACAGGCCCGTACAATTGGGGCCTGTAAGAAAACGTCAAGTGTGGAGCCTCGATTGGCCCCGACACGCACCGCATCCAACCCGCTACCGGAATCTCATCGATGAAAACTCGCCCCTCCGCCCTGTCGACCGCCCTGCTCGCCGCCGCACTGACGGCTGTCGCTCCATTCACCGCACACGCCGAAACGGCCGATGACGCCTGGCAATACCAGGCTGCGATCTATTTCTGGTTTCCGGCACTCGGCGGCGACACCTCCTTCCCCGAGAATTCAGGCGGCACCAGCATCGATGTTTCCTCCCAAGACGTCGTCAATGCCCTGAAGATGGCTTTCATGGGCAACATCAGCGCGAAGAAGAACGAATGGGGGGTCTGGTCCGACCTGGTCTATGCCGACTTCGGCGCCAAGAAGAACGGCACGCGCGACTTCACCATCGACGGGAATCCGGTCGGCAACGCGAGCGCCAACCTGAAATACGACATCAAGACCTGGATCTGGACCGTGGCGGGCACCTACGAGATCGTCAAGAAGCCGAACTACACGGCCGACCTGCTTGCCGGCGCGCGCTATCTCGACGTCACCCAGACGCTCGATTGGGGAATCAGCGGCGACATCAGCGCGCTACCGCCGATTTCGCGCAACGGCTCGGCCGAGGTATCGTCCCAGCTCTGGGACGGCATCATCGGCGTCAAGGGCGTGGCCGATCTGGGCAGCGAACACAAATGGTTCATCCCCTACTATCTCGACGTCGGCACCGGCCAGTCAGATCTGACCTGGCAGGTCAATGCCGGCATCGGCTATCGCTACGACTGGGGCGCCCTGGTCGCGACCTGGCGCTACCTGGACTACAAAATGGACTCGGGTAACCCGATCCATAGCGTGAACCTCAACGGACCGCTCATCGGCGCAGCCTTCCGCTGGTAACGGGTGCGTACCGTTGCGACAGTTTGTCGCGACGGCTTCGATGAGGCAGCCGCTCAGGCTGGCGAGGCGAACCAGGATACTGGGCGCGAGTGGATTGCGACCCGGTGCCAGCGGGGTTGAGGCTTCGGGCCAGGTCGAGGCGTGTACACCCAGGGCATGATTGTCGCCATCTGACTGCCGCGACACTGGAGGGCGGGGCAGTTGGCCCTGTACAGGGTAGGCCTGGGCCACGACCGGATCCGGCCTGTGCCCGATGTCTTCTTGACCGAGGGATTTCGCGCATGACCGGATCACTTGTCGATCTGCTTGATGCCACAAGCGGCACGGTTCGCTGCGCCGGGGTCGCCTGTCAGGGGGCCCGCTGATGCCTGTCGGCCCGCAGCCAATGGTCACCAGGGAAACCGTCGCCTGTCCCGATTGCGACCTGTTGCAGCAGATCCCCCCACTCAAGCCGGGAGACCGGGCACGGTGCAGCCGTTGCCGCCATGTCCTCGCCACGGCTCCGCGCAGTTCGCTCGATCTTCCGCTCGCACTGACGTTCACGGCAGCAATTTTCCTCATCGTCGCCAACGTCATCCCGCTGATGGACCTGTCGGTGCTCGGGCTTCGATCGAGCACGACCATCCTCGGCGGCGCCTACGAAATGTGGCGGGCGGGTGAGCCGATCACGGCGGCGATCGTCGCGTTCTGCGCCGTGATCGCACCTGGGCTCTATACGCTGTTCATGCTGACCGTCCTGATTGCGGCGCGGCGGCCGCCTGCGCCGCACTGGGCCGGCGAAATGCTGCGCTGGGCGCTGACCATGCAAACCTGGTCGATGATCGAGGTGATGATGCTGGGCATTCTGGTCGCCCTGATCAAGATCGCCGAAGTCGCGACGGTCGACCCCGGCATCGGGATGGCCGCAGTCGGTGCGCTGGTGGCGCTGTTTCCCGCCATCATGGTCAGCTTCGATCCGCGCGAGGTGTGGAAACGGGTCGAGTGGGCCGATGGCAGGGTTCACCCCTTGTCGGAAATTCGCGTGATGCCACACGCAGAGAAGGCCCGATGAGCGCCCGTGCGATGACGGCAGCGCACGCGGGGATGGTCGGCTGCGAGACCTGCGGCCTGCTGACCCAACCGGCGGGCCTCGGTCATCCCGGACATTGCCCGCGCTGCGGTGCCGGGCTCGAATCCCGGCGCTCACGCTCGATCCAGACGACCTGGGCGCTGGTGATCGCGGCAGCAATCTGCTACATCCCGGCGAACCTCCTGCCGGTCATGAATACCACCACGCTCGGCACCACCGAGCCCGAAACCATCTTGGGCGGCGTGGTTTTCCTCTATACGTCGGGATCCTGGCCGCTCGCGCTGGTGGTGCTGGTTGCGAGCGTCATGGTGCCGCTCGGCAAGTTGTTCGCGCTGAGCTATCTGCTCGTCACGGTGCAGCGCGGCGTGACGGGTGGACATCGGGAGCGCACGCGTCTGTATCGAATGGTCGAGATCATCGGCCGCTGGTCGATGCTCGATGTTTTCGTCGACACATTCACGGTAGCACTGGTGCAGCTCAAGCCGCTGATGTCGGTGGAACCGGGCATGGGTGTGCTGTTCTTCGCCGCGGTGGTGGTTCTGACGATGATTGCGGCCGAGACATTCGATCCCCGTCTGATCTGGGATTCGGCACGCTCGCATGGCAATTCCGGAGAAGCGCATGACGGACGATAACGATCGCAACGACCTGCCGCAGGCCGTCGTGGCGCCGACAGGGCATCGGCGGATCTCGATCGTGTGGATCATCCCGATTCTCGCCGCAGCCATCGCCATCGGCATTGCGGTCCAGCGCATCCTCAACGAAGGCCCCACGATCACCATCGTCTTCAAGGATGCGCAGGGCATCGAAGCCGGCAAGACCTTCATCAAGTACAAGGATGTGAACATCGGGCAGGTTTCCGCGGTGCAGCTCACCGACGACTTCAGCAAGGTCAAGGTGACCGCGAAAATCGCCAAGAGTGCCGAAGGCCTGATGATGGAAGATGCGCAGTTCTGGGTAGTGGAACCGCGCGTCACGCTAAGGGGCATTTCCGGGCTGAGCACCCTGATCTCGGGCAACTACATCGGCTTCGAGGCCGGCAAGTCGGGCAGGACGCAACGCGATTTCAGGGGCCTGGATGTGCCGCCGCCCATCGCCAGCGGGCAGAAAGGCCATTCGTTCACCCTCAAGGCAGCCCGGCTTGGGTCGCTGGACATCGGCGCGCCAGTGTACTACCGGAGCCTGGAAGCGGGCGAAGTCATCGGCTACAAGCTGGCCCCCGATGGCAAGACCATCGAAGTCGATGTTTTCATCAAGGCCCCGTACGATCGTTTCGTCAACACCGAAAGCCGCTTCTGGAACGTCAGCGGAATCGATGTCTCGCTGAGTGCGAATGGCGTGCGCGTGCAAACCGAATCCGTCGCCGCGCTGATCGCCGGCGGTCTCGCATTCGATACCCCGCCCTTCGTCAACGCGACCAATCCTGCCGCCGCCGATACCGTCTTCACGCTGTTCGAGGATCAGGCCAGCGCAATGAAACAGCCCATGGCGGACGCGAAGCACTATGTCCTCTATTTCAACGAATCCTTGCGCGGACTTTCGGTGGGCGCGCCCGTCACGCTG
The DNA here is from genome assembly GCA_041912015.1 of Thiobacillus sp. Lineage (GTDB taxonomy): Bacteria > Pseudomonadota > Gammaproteobacteria > Burkholderiales > Thiobacillaceae > Thiobacillus. Next base: position 17,291 of record JAYRNU010000117.1, read on the forward strand.
CTCGGCCTGCCTGCGGGCGAAGTCACCGAGATAGGCATCGATCTCGACCCGGGCACCCGGCAGCTTCGTGGCCGCGTCGTGATCGTGACCTTTCCGGAGCGCATCATCGAGCGTTTGCACGGCAAACAGGTGGCCGCCGGGGAGACCCTCGTGCATGACGCACCGAAGCGGCATGCCTTTTTCCAGTACATGTTCGAGAAACTGGGCATGCGCGCCCAGCTTCAGAGCGGCAACCTGCTGACCGGCCAGATGTTTGTGGCGTTCGATTTCTTTCCGAACGCCAAAGTGGCGAAAGTCGACTTCGAGCAGAATCTTCCGGTCATTCCGGTGGTCCCGAGCGCATTGCCCAATCTCGAGCAGAAGATCGGCAGCATCCTGAACAAGCTCGACAGCATCGAATGGGAAGAGATCGGGGCCGACACCCGCCAGGCGATCGGATCGTTCAACCAGGCGCTGACGGACATGAACAAGGCACTGGTGCGCTTCGACTCCGACGTCACCCCTGAAATCAAGTCCGCGATCGAGGCATTCCGCCGGGCTGCGGCCTCTGCCGACACGATGATCCGGAATACCGATGCGACGCTGGTCGGCACCGACGCACCGGGCCAGCAGGCGCTGCGCGACGCCATGCAGGAAGTCGCGCGGGCGGCACGTTCGCTGCGCGTGCTGACCGACTATCTCGAGCGCCACCCCGAGGCGCTGATCCGTGGCAAGACCGAGGAGAACCCCTGATGCGCCGCTTGACTCAACGATTCCTGCAGGGATGGGGTTCGAGTCCGCGACGGGCCTGGGGCAAACGGCCGCCATGTCGAGGCGCAGGGACGCGCATGACGATTCCTGCCTTGGCAACGCTGCTGCTGGCATGCGGCTGTTCGTCGACGCCGAGCGCACATTTCTACACGTTCGACACGCTGTCGGCTCCTGCGGTCCCCGCATCGAAAATTGCCGTCGCGGTCGGCCCGGTGTCGGTGCCGGCCGAGGTCGACCGGCCGCAGATTGTCGTCAGCACGGGCCCCAACCAGGTCCGGCTCGACGAGTTCAACCGCTGGGCCGCGCCGCTGCAAAGCGCCATCACAAACGTGGTCGCCCAGAATCTCGTCACGCTGCTGGGTACCCCGAACGTCACGCTCGCTTCGCAGACCCTGAGCGCGGATACGGACTATCGCGTCGCGATCGAAGTACAAGCGTTTGCGTCGGCGCCCGGCGATGCGGCGACACTGGATGCCGTCTGGACGGTGCGACGCATGCGCGACGGCGCTGCGACCACCGGACGCACCGCCGTTCGAGAGCCGGCCAAGGAACAAGGCTTCGATGCCCTGGCCGCCGCCCACAGTCGCGCCATCGCCAGCATGTCACGGAATATCGCCGACGCCCTCCGCGCCCTTGACAATGCCCCACCCGGGCAGAGCGCTGTCAATTCCGTCAAGTAGGGCCCAGAACGCAACCGTCGCCGTCCGGTCCGACGGAGTGCCGCTTCGGACCGTCCGCCACCATGACATGAATGCCGCGCTCCGCATTGGTCCCTGCCAGCACGAGGCGACTGAAGGCGTCAGCTTCGAAGCCGGATCCTGCCCGAAAGCCGCGTGCAGTCGTGTCCGAATATGCCGGGTGTAGGCGGGGCAATGCAATGTTGTTCCGGACCGCCTCGCCCCCGTCGATGGCGCCGGTACGGAGCCCAGCATGCCGCCATTGGCGCGCGATGACAGAGTTGTTCCGGATGGTGTATAAATGCCCCGGGGCCGGTAGCGTTCAGTGAATGCCCTGACACTCTCTTCTCAATCTCCCGAATTAGGAGCAGGACATGACCAAACGATTCCACCTGTTGACCCTGGTTTCTGCGCTGTTCATGGCAGGTGCCGCACATGCCGATTACCCGATCATGGACCTGGTGGCCGACCATGTCATTCAGAAGTACCAGAGCATGACCTGCGAAGACCTGTGGAAGCAGAAGGACGCCCCCAAGACGCCGCGGGAAATGAACGCGATTCAGCTGCTGCAGGGTGATCCGGACATGCGGACGGCATTCATCAACAAGGTGGCGCCGACGGTCGTCAACAAGATGTTCTCCTGCGGATTGATTCCATGAAGCACGCGCGCCTCCTTCCTGTCGTCCTGGGGGCACTTCTGGCGTCAGGCGGCCTCCCTGCCCTGGCCGATCGGACGCCTCCGGCCGTGCCGGCCGAGATCGCCGCCCCCGAGATCAAGCCGGTGATCGAGCCGCGAGCGACCGAACTCCTGAAGGCGGCAAGCAAGCGGCTCGCCGACGCCCGCTCGATGGCGTTCACGGCGACCGTTTCAATCGAGAGCCCCAGCCTCTACGGTCCACCGCTCCAGTATGCGACCAAATCCCGCGTCACACTGCAGCGCCCCGACAAGTTGAAGGTCGTTACCCCGGGCGACGGTCCCGCCTTCGAGTTCTATTACGACGGCAGCGCCATGCTGGCCGTATCACCGGATGCGAATCTGGCTGCGGTAACCGAAGCGCCCCAGAACATCGACGCGGCCCTCGAGTTTGCCTATCAGAAAGCGGCCATTTATTTTCCGTTTACCGACCTGATCGTTTCCGACCCCTATGCCGATCTGGCCGACGGAATGAAGCTGGCCTTCTACATCGGAAAATCGAATGTGGTGGGCGGCACGCAGACGGACATGATCGCGTATGCCAGCGACGAAATCTTCGAGCAGATCTGGATCGGAACGGAAGACAAGCTGCCGCGGAAAATTCGCGCCGTGTTCCTGAAGGATCCCCTGCAACTGCGCTACGAAATGGACCTGACCGACTGGGTGCTCGATCCCATCCTCGAACCGGACACCTTCGCATCCGCGACGGCAGCACGCGCGCAACGGATCGACTTTGCGGCGCCAACGCTGAATAGCCCGCCGGCTGATGCGCCCGCCAATACGGGCAAGTCCTCGAACGCCCCTCAAGGAGATCACGCACGATGAACGGACTGCTCGTCATGCCGCTTGCCGCGGGACTCGCCGCACTTCTCGCATGCGATCCGGCTGCCGCCTTCTCGCACGCGAACCGCTATGGCGGCAGCACCTCGCACACCTATGGCTCGACCTCGCATACGAGTGCGTGGGGAACCAGCACGTCGCACACTGCCGGGGTCGGCACGTCGCATACCAATGTCTACGGCGGCAACACGACCCACTACTTCGATGGGGGAACCACGCATACGACCCCCTACGGCGCCACGGCTTATCATCCGCCCGGCTATTATCCGGGCTACCATCCGCCCGCCTACTACCCTTACCACCCGCCCGTCGTCGTGCCGGCCTACTCGACCGGATGCTATGGCTGCGCCGCCGCCGCGGGTGCCGTGGTCGGCATGGCAGCGGGTGCTGCGATCGCGTCGTCGAACACTGCGGCCGCGACAACCAGCGCCTACAACGCCGGCATGGCTGCAGGAACGGCCAACACGACGGCCGCGTATTCGGCCGGGGTGGCCGCAGGTGCGGCAGCCGCAGGCGGCGCGGCACCAGGCACGACGACGACAGTCGTGACCACCACGACCACGACCGGCAACTACGGCATGGGGGTGAACTATGCGACACTGCCGGGCGGCTGCATATCGCCCAATGTCCAGGGCAAGACCTACTTCCTGTGCGGCAACACGTGGTTCCAGCCCCACTTCGGTGCAAACGGCACCTTCTATACGGTGGTCCCGGCCCCCTGAGTTGTCGGCGGAAGCCGCCGAACGGGCTGGCGCACCCGGATGGGGGGCATTGCTGCTGTGCATGCTTTTCTGTGCCTCGGGCGCCGGCGCGGACGAAGGCGGGGCATCGTTCTGGCTGCCGGGGCAGTTCGCCAGCATGGGGGCGGTGCCGCCGTCACCCGGGTGGTCGCTCGGCCTGTCGCCCTACTATTACCGCGGCACCATGGAAGAATCGCGGATCGTGCCGCAGGGCACGATCCTTGCCGGCAACGACTCGCAGCTGACCCTGCTGAGCATCCAGCCGGGATACGCACCCGCGGCGAAATTCCTCGGCGGACAGCCATTTGTTGCCCTGCAATTCGGCGCAGGCTACAACCGCGTCCAGTCCGAAACCGCGGTTTCGTCCGGGTCCCGGCAGATTCAGTCCGAGGCTTCCGCGTCGGACAGCGGCGCGACCGATCTGGCGCCCTATGCGAGCCTTGCCTGGGCTGACGGCGTGCACAACTGGATGACTTATCTCACCGGCAATATCCCGGTGGGATCCTACGACAGCCAGCGACTTGCCAACATCGGCATCGGCCATGGCGCGCTCGACGCGGGTGCGGGCTATACCTACTTCAATCAGGAAACAGGCCGCGAGTTTTCCGCGGTGTTAGGTTTTACCTACAATTTCGAGAATCCCGATACGGAATACACGAGTGGCGTCGATGCCCACCTGGGCTGGGACGTTTCGCAGACCTTGGCGAACGACTGGTTGATCGGGCTGGCGGGTTACGTGTACTACCAGTTGAGTGCAGACCGCTACCCGACCGCCGGCGCAGTCGGCGCCCTGCGGTCCGAAATCCTCGGCGATTTCAAATCGCGGGTGGCCGCGATCGGGCCGGAACTGGGCTACGCATTCGATGTCAACGGTGGTCAGGCATCGCTGAGCCTTCGCGGCTACTGGGAATTCTGGGCGCAGAACCGCCCCGAAGGATATGCCCTGTTCGCAACGCTGGTGCTTCCCGTTGGAAACCAGGCCCGGTAAATGCCGACCGTGAGGATCTGGCAGGGCGAAATGTCCGAAAGTAGAATTGCCTGAATGAATGCGAGGGCTGGCCGTCGCCAGCCGCGTTCCCTTGACCCCGGAATTCCCATGCACCGTTCCCTGATCGTCCTGCCCGATGACTCCGCCCGCCCCATTCTGGATGCCATCGGCGGCGCCCGCAAATCGCTGCGGATCAAGATGTTCCTGTTTTCCGACCCGTCATTGCTCAACGCGGTGATCGCCGCGCATCTGCGTGGCGTCAAGGTCCAGGTCATGCTCAACCCGGCACGCCGCGGAGGCGAGCCTGAAAACGAGGAAACGCGTGCCGTACTGGAAAAGGCAGGAATCGAAGTGGCCGAAAGCAACCCGGCTTTCGCCCTGACCCACGAGAAATCGATGGTGGTGGACGACGAGATCGCGCTGGTGAAGTCGCTGAACTGGGAACCCCGCAACCTGACAGAGACCCGCGACTACGCGATCGTCACGGCGCACCGTCACGAGGTGGGCGAGATCATCGACTGCTTCGATGCCGACTGGAATCGCCAGGAGTTCAATCCGGGGGACAAGGCACACCTGATCTGGTGTCCGCTCAACGGACGCAAGAAGCTCTGCGATTTCATCGACGAGGCGAAGCACACGCTCTTCCTGCAGAACGAGCGCTACCAGGACGAAGTGGTCATCGAGCATCTGGTCAGGGCGGCTGCCCGCGGGGTCAAGGTCCACCTCATGGTCAGGCCGCCGCACACCCTCAAGAAGGACAAGCTGGTGGAGGGCGTCAGCGGCCTGCGCATTCTCAATGACCTCGGCGTCAAGGTGCACACGCTCAAGCATCTGAAGCTGCATGCCAAGATGCTTCTGGCGGACGGCGCGGCCGGCATCGTCGGATCGATCAACTTCGCACCGGGCAGCTTCGACGGCCGGCGCGAACTCGCGATCGCGTCACACGACGCCGACGTGGTCGAACGCCTGCACCGAATCGCGCGCCACGACTGGGAAAACTCGCACCCGCTGGACCTGACCGACGCGGGGCTGCTGGCCGACCTCGAAGGCCGCGAACCGAAGAAGGTCGTCGCCAAGCTCGCGCTTGATCCGGACAAGCACAACAAGCATCAAACGTAGCGGTCGGGTTCAGGGACGTCCGAGCAGAGTCCTGAGCCGGTCGATGCCCTGCCCGCCCTGATCAGGGCACAATGCGATCCCGGCGTGCGACAGCATTGCCAGCAGTTCCGCACGGCGCCGCAGCACATCCTTGAAGGACTCCTTTTGCGACAGTTCAACGCTGGTCTCGCCTGCAGGCAAGGTCCAGACATTGACGTCGTAACGCGCTTTCTCCTTCCGGTACTGCCGGATCTTCAGCGGTCCGATGGGGCGGATTGCCGTCATCGACGGCCCGTTCGCCGTCGCATCGCGCAGGTATGCGCGCTGCGCCGAAGTCAGGACCTTGTCGGGCGGCAGACGTCCTTCGATCAGCGCCTCGGCGGTCGTGTCGTCGAGCGTGCGATCGAGCGAAACCGTTCCGCTGAAGACCGCGCCATGGTTGTCATACTCGCACTTGCCTTCGCCCGCCGGAATCCGCTCCGGGTCCATTCCCGCGCAATCCTGGCTGGCCACCTTCAGCGTCAACTCGGGCTTGCGATCGCCCCGCCTCAGCCGGAACACGATGCCGCGGCTTGAAAAGTCGAGCCCCGGCGTATCGAAGTACCAGACCTCGGTCGGCCCTGCGGCATCGGGGCGCAGTGCCAGTGCCTGAATGACGTCCTGAGGCGGCGCGCAAAGATTGATCTGGATTTCCGCACGCGCCTCCGTGGCATCTGCATGCGAACTGGGTGCAAAGCCAGTCAGCATTGCCAGCACGACGGACGCAAAGAGAATCATGCGTCGTGCCGCCAATCCGGGTAACCAGGACATCTGTTCTAACAGCATCAGATCACGCTTTCTCGAAACGCTCTTCCATTCTCATCCCCAACGGCAACCCTATTCCAGGCGCAACGGGCCTGGATTATGATTCGCCCTGGCTGTTGGCAGCCTGACCCTGCCGCAACTGTTTTTTTTTGCAACACGGGCCAGACCAGGCACGGTGTCAGTTCCGTCAGACCATTCTCTTCAGGAGAAGAACACATGTCAAAAAGCAGACCCCTACTCGGTGCCGACGGAACCCCCCTCCCGATCCTGCCGCCGGAAAGGGATGCACGTGTCTGGGCACGAATGGTTCGTGTCATGTTCTATCTTCCGGGATTCATTGCCCTGCTGCTGATCAAGACCGGCGATGCCGCCAGTTTCGGCGTCACGGTGGAATTGCTGATGCTGTCGAGTGCAGCGGCCATCGTCGCCGGGCTCTTCGTCGGCACGCAGTCCAGCGGAGCCGGTGCAGACAATTCGTCCAAAACCGGGCTCTGGAGCGGCGCACTGGTGCTCGAACTGCTGGGCGCGGTTCCATTCCTGTGCGCCGTGCCGCCGCTGTTCCATCAACTCGCGACCAGCAAGGTGCTGCATGCCCTGATATCCGTCACCCCGGACACGAATCTGGGTGCCGAGTTGCTGCCAGCAGTCGCGATCCTGCCGTTCATGCTCTATCAGCTCGCCGGATTCGGCACCCTGCACTATGTCGTGTCGAAGCCGGTGAACTGGGCCATCAACCTGTCCGTTCTTGCGCTGATCGTGGCCAGCTATATTGCCAACCGCGAAGCGGCGTTCGGCGCCGAAAGGCTGTTCGTCGGCGTCCTGGTGCTGGGCATGGTGGTCACCGTCTTTTACGGCATCCTCAAGCTGAAACAGATGCAGGCTTCGTATGACGCGAACCTGCCGCCCAAGCAAGCCAAGGAAAGGGACGAGGCACGGGAAGCCTGAGCATGTCCGGCCGGATGCTGCTCCCGTCGTCCCGTCAGGCCGAGGAAATCCTGCGGCCGTTCCTGCTGCAGATCGACGCAGGCAGCAGCATCGGCACGAACGAACCGACAGGCTGTCGAACGATCCATGAATCCACAGGGCGCCACGGTCAACTTGTCGAACGCGCGCGGACGCCCGGCATCGAGCATGCCACGAACATCTGATCATCAACCAGGGAGCCCATCATGCCCAATACCCTACGCCCGAGCATTATCGTCCTCGTTGCAGCCCTGTCCGGCTGCGCCTCGCAGCAGCAGATCCTCGACCAGATGCAGCCCACCGCCGTCGACACCGTCCTGAACCGCGCCCGCTTCGACTGGAACTGTCCCGCGGCAACGGCGACGCTGATTTCGCGCGAGGTTGTCCAGCCCGTCCTGCAGGGGCCGCTGGTCAACGGCATCCCGCGGGCCGAATACACCGTCGGCGTTGCAGGCTGCGGCAAACGCGCGACCTTCATCGTCGTATGCCCGGAAGGCGGATCGGGGTGCTTCGCCACCGGCGATGGCCCCTTCCACCCAGCATGGCAACCTTGACCCGGAGTCGCCCGACAGGCATTCCGATCCGGCCGGTCCCGACGGCAGGGACCTGCTTCCAGCCCGGGGTAACCGCATGACGCAGACCTTCAGGGGCATGATGGTGCGATTCTGGCGTTCCGACGCCGGGCTGTCGGCCTTTCTGACGCTGCTCGTCGTGAGCGTGCTGGTGCTGCCCCCGCTTGTCGCGGTATGGAGTTGGGGGAGAATCCTGGACGACATCGCCTTTTCGCTGCTGCTCCTCGGCGGCATTGTCGCGGCATCGGAACGGATCCGCACCATGCTGGCCATCGCCGTGGTGATCGTCATCGCTCTCGCCCTGCACTGGACTGCCCGCCACACTTCCTCGATCATCCTGGTGCAGTTGCAGGCCCTGTTCCTGATCCTGGCATTCGGCATGCTGACCCTGGTCGTTCTGGGCCAGGTGTTCCGTGACGGCCCGGTCACCAGCCATCGCATCCAGGGTGCCATCGCCGCCTACCTGCTGCTGGGCGTGACCTGGGCCGCGGCATACAAACTGGTCGCGCTGCTGTTTCCCGATGCCTTTACCGGCCCGATCTTGACCGAGGGATCGCTCGCCAAGGGCTGGCTGTACTTCAGCTACGCGACCCTGAGCACCGTGGGATACGGCGACATCGTGCCGGTTCATCCGATCGCCCGCTCCCTGGCGGTCATGGAGGCGCTGGTCGGTCAGCTCTATCCGGCCATCCTGATCGCCCGCCTGGTTTCCCAGGAGGTCCAGGACCGAAACCGCGATCGTCAGGATTGAATGTGCGCCATGCGCCAGCCGAACACGATGCCCCCGGCATTCAAACTGGACTAAGATTGCAGGATCGGTTTTTTCGTCTTCCCCAAACGCATGAAAGGAGCCTCAGCATGAAAACGCTTTCCAGATCGATCCTCGCAGGCGCGCTTGCCGCAACCCTGAACCTGTCCGCCTGGGCCGAAGCACCCGCTGCGGCCGAAGCCCCCACGGCGGGCGCCTCGTCGCCCAATACCGCGGCCCAGCCTGTGCGTGACAAATTCCTGTCCACCTGGGAAGCGCATGGCAACTTCTATGCGGTCGAGCCGAACAAGCTGCTGTTCCAGGGCAGCTTCGAAGGCATGATGTTCACCGAGGATGGCGGTGGACTGATGGACGGCGCTAGAATCGTCTGCGCCGTGACCCAGGAATTCGACCTGAACAGCAGCGCCACCCAGGCGGTCGGCAAATGCTCGATCGATGTCAGCGACGAGGACACGATCTACGCCCGATTCGATTGCGAAGGCGAGCCCGGCATGTGCGACGGACAATTCACGCTGGTCGGCGGCAGGGGCATCTTCGCGAACATCACCGGCGGCGGCAATTACCGGAGCCGCACGCAACTTGCCGAACTGGCGACGAAACTCGGCAGCAACGCCGTCGTCGGGAGCGCGGAAGGCATTGCGATCTGGTCATCGGTCAAGACCTGCCTGAAGTGAGATTTTCGATTTCAATTTTTCAAGGAAGCATGATGCGCAAGATTTTTGGCGTTATTTCGGTGCTGGCGTTCGGCCTTTCGGTCCAGCCTGCGCTTGCCCAGCAATTCGTCTACCCCAAGGAAGGGCAGTCGCCGCAACAGCAGCAGCAGGATGAATTCGCCTGCTACCAGTGGGCCGTGCAACAGACCGGATTCGATCCGGCCAAGGGGGCAGCCCCGCCTCCGCCCGCACCTGCCCCGAGTGGCGGGGTTGCCCGCGGGGCGCTCAGGGGCGCAGCGGGTGGCGCTGTCATCGGCGCGATTGCCGGAGATACCGGCAAGGGTGCCGCCGCCGGAGCAGTCATGGGCGGCATCGGTGGCGGGGTGAAGCAGAACAGCGCCCAGCAGCAGCAAGCTGCCGCCCAGGCCAGCAGCGCCAGCAATGCCGCCGCTGCATACGAGCGTGCCAGGGCGACCTGCCTGCAGGCCCGGGGCTACGCAGTCAACTAGGATCAGCCAGCTTCCTCTTCGAGTCTGCAGCGGGCTTGGATAAGAATTCAGGCCCCTGCCGACCGCCGGGGCGCTCGTCCCGCATTGCTGCTTGCCGGGCGATCGTCCCGTTCCCGGTCGATGCCATGGTTGCAGCCCGGCATCCGTGCCAGTAAGGGTCCGCCCGATCAACAGCGCATGCGGCACCCTGCTGGCTGTCCAGTTGCAACGTCAGCGGACCCTGGATGCAAGGGCTCGATATCTGTGCTTTATTGACAGCACGATGCCCGGAGGGGGGCCATGAGCGGCGAAGAATCGATTCTGACGCACGAGGTGGCGGCGACGCTGGTCGCCTCGGCGATCCTTGCGCCGTCCAGCCACAACAGCCAGCCGTGGCTGTTCCGGGTCCGACCTGCCGGGATCGACCTGCTGGCGGACCGTACCCGCGCCTTGCCGGCTGGCGACCCGAACGACCGCGAGCTCACGATCAGCTGTGCCTGCGCCCTGTTCAATCTCAGAGTGGCCGCAGCGCATGCGCAACTGTCGGCCACGGTCCGTGAACGCTGTGGCGGCGCGGATCCCGATTGCCTGGCCACGCTCGAAGTATCCCCCGCCACGGCGCCTGATACCGCACTGGCCGCACTGGCCGACGCGATGGCGCTACGCCGCACCTACCGCCACACTTTCGCGGATCGTCCCGTCGCTGCGGCGGTACTGGTCGCCCTGGCCGGCGCCGCTGCGCAGGAAGGCGCCTGGCTGCAGGTGCTGGAGAGCAGGACCCAGCGGCAGCAGGCCGCGGAACTGGTCGCCGAAGGCGACGAGGATCTGTGGGCCGATCCGGCCTGGCGGCGCGAACTGGCATCCTGGCTGCATCCGCGCCGCCGCGGCGACGGACTCGCCCTGCCCGGCCTGACGCTGCCGGTCGCGCAGGCCGTTGTCCGCACCTTCGACATGGGATACGGCGTCGCAGCCCGGGACATCCAGCTCGCCGACGCTTCGCCCGTTCTTGCCGTCCTCGGCACGGCTGGCGACGGCGTCGCTGACTGGCTCGCTGCCGGCCAGGCCTTGCAGCGGCTGCTGCTGACGGCCGTGCAGCACGGCCTGCAGGCGTCCTACCTCAACCAGCCGATCCAGGTGGCGTCCTTGCGTACCAAGTTGCGGCAGCTCACGGGGCGTCATGGTTTTGCGCAGCTGCTGCTGCGGCTGGGACACGCCGACAGCCTGCTGCCGGCGACGCCGCGTCGGCCGCTGGAAGAGGTGATCGAAACAGGGGATTGACGTTCGAGCCATGCACAATGGCGTCACAATTGCGCAATGCTTCCGCAATATCGAACCCGATGAATGAGCTGATCGCCTGGCTCCCGCCCGAACTGGCCACGCTGCCACGCTATGTCATCGCGCTGGCAATCGGCCTGCTGATGGGGCTGGAACGTGAACGCAATCCGGCGGCCAAGGCAGGATTGCGGACCTTCGCCCTGACGGCACTGCTGGGCGCGCTGGCGGCGCACCTGGCGACCGCGCTGGGCGAATCCTGGCTCATTGCGGTCGGTCTGTTTCTGGTCGGGGCGATGATCATTGCCGCCTATCGGCGTGATCAGCAACCGGACGACGATCCCGGCACCACCACGGTCGCGGCGCTGCTCCTGTGCTATGGCTTGGGCGTGCTGGTGTGGCAGGACGAAACCCAGCTGGCCGTAATGCTGGGCATCGCCTCCACCATGCTGCTGTATTTCAAGCCAGAGTTGCGCGGCCTGAGCCAGAAGCTGTCGCGGCGAGACCTGTTGGCCGTATTGCAGTTCGCGGTCCTGTCCCTGATCATCCTGCCGCTGCTGCCAAACCGGAACTACGGCCCCTACGGGGCACTCAATCCCAATCAGATCTGGTGGATGGTGGTGCTGATCGCGGGCGTGGGCCTGACGGGCTATGCCGCACTGCGACTGGTCGGACAGCAGCGCGGCGCTGTGGTGCTGGGCCTGCTCGGCGGCCTGGTATCCTCCACCGCAACGACCCTGGCGTTCAGCCGCCATGCCCGCACCAATAGCGAAATGACGCCGGTCGCGGTCATCGTCATCGTGCTGGCCAACCTCGTGGTGCTGGTGCGCCTGGGGGTGCTGGCCGCGGTGGTGGCGCCCGGCGTGTTGACGCAACTGCTGCCGGTGCTGGTCGGCGGCCTGCTCGTCGGCGGTCTCGGCGCGATCTATGGCGTGAAGCGGCTCCAGCCGCAGGGTGGGATGCCCGAACTGGCGATGGACAATCCGACCGAACTGCGCCCGGCGCTCGGTTTCGGCCTGATGTACGCAGGTGTCCTGCTGGCCGCGGCCTGGTTGTCCGACCTGCTGGGCACACGCGGCCTGTACGGCGTGGCGCTGGTGTCGGGTCTGACCGATGTCGATGCCATCACCTTGTCCAGCCTGCGCCTGCACAACCTGGACAAGCTGACGGTGGCGATCGCGGTCAATGTCGTCACCCTCGCCACGCTGGCCAACCTGGCCTTCAAATCCGTGCTCGCGCTATCCATCGGCGGCTGGAACATGGCACGCCATGCGATTGCGGGAATGGGCGCCGTGGGACTGGGCCTCATCGTGGGGTGGGCTATAATCCGCGGTTTTTCCGCCTAAGCAACGAGCAACCATGGAAGCCGAAAGTCTCAATCAGATCGAATCCAGCCTCGCCGATTTGGGCGAGCGTGCCACCCAACTCAGGGGGTTTCTTTGACTACGATCACAAGAAGGATCGTCTCGAAGAAGTAGTCCGACTGTCGGAAGCGCCCGATTTCTGGAACGATGCCAGCCGCGCCCAGGAACTGGGGCGCGAGCGCAAGTCGCTCGAAGACGTGGTGCTGGTGCTCGATCGCGTGACCTCCGGGCTGAAGGATGCCGCCGAGCTGTTCGAGATGGCACGCGAGGAAAACGACGACGACACGCTCGCCGCTGTCCGGACCGACATCGAGACCATCGAGAAGGACGTCTCGGCGCTGGAGTTCCGCCGCATGTTCAACAACCCGGCCGACCCGAGCAACTGCTTCCTCGACATCCAGGCCGGCGCGGGCGGCACCGAGGCGTGCGACTGGGCGGCCATGCTGCTGCGGCAGTACCTGAAATACGCCGAACGCAAGGGCTTCAAGGCCGAGCTGCTGGAGGAATCCGAGGGCGACGTCGCCGGCATCAAGTCCGCGTCGATCAAGATCGAGGGCGACTACGCCTACGGCACCCTGCGCACCGAGACCGGCGTGCACCGCCTGGTGCGCAAGTCGCCATTCGATTCGTCCGGCGGGCGCCATACCTCGTTCGCCAGCGTGTTCGTCTACCCCGAGGTCGACGACTCGATCGAAGTCGACATCAATCCGGCCGACCTGCGCATCGATACCTATCGCGCGTCCGGCGCCGGTGGCCAGCACATCAACAAGACCGACTCCGCGGTGCGCATCACCCACCTGCCGACCAACATCGTGGTGCAGTGCCAGAACGACCGCTCGCAGCACAAGAACAAGGCCGAGGCGATGTCGATGCTGAAATCGAAGCTCTACGAAGCCGAGTTGCGCAAGCGCCAGGCCGAGCAGGACAAGCTAGAGGCCGGCAAGTCGGACGTCGGCTGGGGCCACCAGATCCGCAGCTACGTGCTCGACAATTCGCGCATCAAGGACCTGCGCACCAACGTCGAAGTGTCCGCCACGCAGAAGGTGCTCGACGGCGACCTCGACGTGTTCATCGAGGCGAGCCTGAAGCAGGGCGTGTGACCGCCGCGCCCGCCTGACGGGTGGGAGCGATCTTTACCCACTCAAGTCTGCCGCCGGAGACGCGATGCGCACCGAAACCCCCGTCACGCTATACCTGAAGGACTACGCCCCGCCCGCCTGGCTGATCGACACGGTCGATCTGCACGTGGCGATTTTCGATGGCCACACCGAAGTCAAAGGCCGTCTTGTCTGCCGACGCAACACCGCAGCGGCGAGCGGCGCGCTGGTACTGAACGGCGAGGCACTGGAACTGGTCAGCCTCACGCTCGACGGCGTAGCGCTCGACGCGGCGCGCTACGCCTACGCCGACGACAAGCTGACGATCGCCGGACCGCTGCCGGATACCTGCATCCTGGAGACCGTGGTTCGCATCGCGCCCGACAAGAACACCCAGCTCTCCGGCCTGTACCGCTCGCGCGACGGCTATTTCACCCAGTGCGAGGCGGAAGGCTTCCGCCGCATCACCTTCTTCCCCGACCGTCCGGACGTGATGGCGACATTCAGCTGCACGGTCGAAGCCGATCGCGCGCGTTTCCCGCACCTGCTGTCGAACGGCAACCCGGTGGCGGCGGGCGTCTGCGAGGACGACGCGACGCGGCACTGGGCGCGCTGGGATGACCCCACCGCCAAGCCCTGCTACCTGTTCGCGCTGGTCGCAGCCAGGCTCGACGTGCTCGAAGACGAATTCGTCACCGCCTCGGGGCGCACAGTCAGGCTCGCGGTCTACGTCGAGCCGGGCAAGCTCGACCAGTGCGGCCACGCGATGGCGGCGCTGAAAAAGGCCATGCGCTGGGACGAGCAGCGCTTCGGCCTGGAATACGATCTCGACCATTACATGATCGTCGCCGTCGGCGACTTCAACATGGGGGCGATGGAGAACAAGGGCCTCAACATCTTCAATACGAAGTATGTTCTCGCCCGCCCCGACACCGCGACCGACGCCGATTACCAGGGCATCGACCGCGTCGTGGCGCACGAGTATTTCCACAACTGGACCGGCAACCGCGTGACCTGCCGCGACTGGTTCCAGCTGTCGCTGAAAGAGGGGTTGACGGTATTCCGCGACCAGGAATTCGGCGCCGACACGCACTCGCGCGCGGTCACCCGCATCCAGGAAGTGCGTGCGCTGCGCGTCGGCCAGTTTCCCGAGGACGCCGGGCCGATGGCGCATCCGATCCGGCCGGCCTCCTACGCCGAGATCAGCAACTTCTACACCGCCACCGTCTACAACAAGGGCGCGGAAGTCATCCGCATGATCCATACCCTGCTCGGGCGCGACGGCTTCCGCCGCGGCATGGATCTGTACTTTAAGCGCCACGACGGCCAGGCCGTCACCTGCGAGGATTTCGTCGCGGCGATGCAGGACGCCTCCGGCGTCGACCTCGCGCAGTTCCGCCGCTGGTACGCGCGCGCCGGCACGCCGCGCTTGACCGCATCGGGCAGCTACGACGCCGCGACCCGACGCTATACGCTGACGCTCACGCAAACCCTCGCGCCGACCGCCTACGAAAAGCGGCTGGCCGAATCGGGACAGGCCATCGTCGAAGGCACGCTGCACATCCCCGTCGCGCTCGGGCTGGTGCTGCCGGACGGCAACGACGCGCCGCTGAAACTCGCCGGCGAAGGCGACGCGTGCGGCACCACGCGCGTGCTGTCGCTGACCGAGCCGACGCAGACCTTCGTCTTCGAGGACATTCCCGCCGCCCCCGTCGCCTCGCTGCTGCGCGACTTCTCCGCGCCGGTACTACTGAATATGGACCAGACCGACG
>JAYRNU010000118.1:0-43959 GCA_041912015.1 Thiobacillus sp.
CTGACCGGTTATAGCGCTGCCGATATCAAGCCCTACGTTCTGGGCTTGCTGGAGCGGGCCGTGGTCTATCCGACCCGTGAGGAAGTCCGGGAAATCGGCAGGCTGGTCCACACCGAGGATTTCGGGCATGACCATACCCTGGACATAAGTGTCGAGGCTGTGACCTACCGCGATCTTTTTCGACCGGGCCGGCTGTATCGCAGGCTCAGACATCGGCCATGGAAATTTGCTGCGTTCGCGCATTTTAACTGGATGTTTCCCGCCATCATGTTCCGCCTGGTCCACATGATCGAAAGCAGGAAAAGGTCATGAGCCAGAAAAGAACCGGGCTGATGTTGTCCATAGGCAGGATTTGGGTGATGGGCCTGCCATTCAGGCTCGTTCGCCGTTCTCGTACTGCGGGCTTCTGGCCCGGGGCAGTCAATCTGATTGCATATGAATCCAGACGGCTCTGGCATCGGCTCTATGAGCGCGAGCGGCTTCTGTATCTTGCGGAGGGGCTGCGTTCCTGGTCGAGTCGATTGCTCGGCAGACACTGAACAAGATCCGAGGCGGAGGGGGACGCGGCTGGGTCGCAGCCTGGTCTTGAGCAAGGCTTTTCCGACTTGCCGCTAGATCGGTGGCGAATGCACGACCCGGTAAAATACGCGCCACAATGTCCAAGACTTCCGATCGGCCTCTCGTCAGCGTGCTGATGCCCGCCTACAACCACGCGCCCTACGTGCGCGCGGCGGTGGAGAGCGTGCTGGCGCAGAGCCACGCCGATCTCGAGCTCATCGCCATCGACGACGCCTCGTCCGACGCCACGTGGGAGGTGCTGCAGTCGTTCACGGACGCGCGCCTGCGCCTGGTCCGGCACGACGCCAACCGGGGCGCGCACGCCACGCTGAACGAAGCGCTGGCGCTGGCGCGGGGCGAGTTCATCGCCATCCTGAATTCGGACGATGTCTATTACCCGGAGCGCCTGCGTAAAGCGGTTGCCTGCCTGACGGACAAGCCGGATCTGGCCGCCTGCTTCACGCATTACGATTACATCGATGAGGCCGGGGGCGTCGTGCGGGACGCGGCGTCGCTGGCCGCGGATTATCCGGATGCCGGCCGCGACCTCGGCGCGGGCGCGGCAGCGCTGGACCGCCAGGAATTGCAGGTGCTGTCATTGCTGGCGCGCAACTATCTGCACACGACTTCGAATCTGGTGTGTCGTCGCGGGGTCTTCGAGCAGGTCGGGACATTTCGGAGTTTCCGCTATGTCCACGACCATGATTTCTTCCTGCGGCTCTGCCGGCGCTACCCCGTCGAGGTGATGCGGGAAAGCCTGCTCGGATATCGATTCCATGGCGCCAACACCCTGGCCGAGTGCGCCGAAGCCAGCGTGGCGGAAACGGCGGCGATGCTGGCGGAGTTTTTCCTGTTCGAGGAACTGAAGCCCCTGCGCCGGAGTCATCCTGCCTTCCTGGCGGTGCTCGGCTATTTGCTGGCGAACCTCGGGGCCTATGGCGCGGACAGGCTGCTGCTGTTGCTGGTGCTGTCGGGACCCGACGGCTCCGGGAACAGCGACCCCCCGATGTTCCTGAGATGGGCGCTGGACGCGTCCATCCGCCAACAGGTCGGTCCCCTGCGCGACCGGGACCGGGCAGCCGAGGATTTGCTTTGGCAGAAGACGCAGACGACCCGATGGTGGGACGCAACTCAACAGTGTCGTTCAAAGCGGTCGCGGGCGCTCTGGAATCTCAGGCAGACCCGGCGGTCGTTCGCGCAGAAACTCGCATGGTCCGCGCAGAAACTCGATTGGACCGAGCAGAAACTCGGATGGACCGAGCAGCAACTGGCGTGGTCCGAGGAGCAGCTGGCCTGGTGGCGCGACACCTATCAGCGGACCCTGACGGCCCGCGTCAGAAGGGTATTGAGAAGAATGCTTGACTGGGCAACCAGCGTAACGGGGAACAGGAAGCAATGAACCAGGCACGCGTCGCGGTCATCACGCGCACAAAAAACAGGGCGCTTCTGCTGAAGCGCGCCATTCGCAGCGTGCTCGACCAGGAATACGCAGACTGGACCCATGTGATCGTCAACGACGGCGGCGATGCCGAGGAAGTGCGTCGAGTGCTGGCGCCGAGCCTGGACGCATACAGGGGCCGTCTGACGATGATCGACAATCCTCTGTCGGTGGGCATGGAGGCGGCTTCGAATATCGGGGTCCGGGCGTGTGCCAGCGAATTCGTCGTGATTCACGACGACGACGATTCCTGGGAGCCCGGTTTTCTGCAACGCTGCGTCGGCTTCATGGATTCGGCCGCCAAGCCGCGGCTTGATTCGGAATATGGCGGCGTGGTCACGCACAGCCTGCGGATCATCGAGGAGATCGAAGGCCAGGATGTCAGGCAGGTCGAGACGGAGCCTTTCAACGAGTGGATGACCTCGGTCTCGCTCTATCGGCTTGCGGCGGGCAACACGTTTCCGCCGATCTCCTTCCTGTTCCGCCGGGACGTCTGGGAGGAGGTCGGCGGCTTTCGCGAGGCATTGCCCGTGCTCGGCGACTGGGACTTCCACCTGCGCGTGTGCGCGCACTACGAGATCGGGCTCGTGCCGGGGCTGCTGGCCAACTACCATCACCGTACCTCGATCCAGACGGGGGATTATGGCAACACGGTGGTCGCTGCCGACGCGAAGCATCGTGCGTACGAGAACCTCTACCGCAACGAACTGCTGCGCCGCGACCTCGCGGACGGCAAGTTCGGCCTGGGTTTCCTGGTGAACATGGGAAGCAGCTTCGAGACCCTGCATCGCCAGTTCTGGCCGATGGAGCGTGTCCTGCGCAAGCTCAGGGGCAATGTCTTGATGCGCAAGCTGGCCCGGCTCTTTTTCGGCGGCGCGCGCTGATGCGTCCAGGGGCATTCCAGCAGCGCTTCGAGACGCTGTTGCGCCAGGTCGATCTGGTGACCTTCGACGTGTTCGACACGGCTCTGGTCCGCGGCGTTGCCCGGCCCGAGGGCGTCTTCCTGCAACTGGCGGCCGCGGCCCGGACAGCCGGGATATTGCCGCCAGACCTGCCCGAACGCGTGGATTTCATCCAGGCGCGCATCCGGGCGGAGCAGGCGGCCCGGCACCATGCCTGGCAGTCCCATGGCTGGGTCGAGATCCGGCTCGAGGAAATTTACGACCGCCTTGCTGGCGATCTGGGCCTGGACGCATCCAGCACGCGTACGCTCATGGCGCTCGAACAGCAGATCGAACGGGTGCACGGCTTGCGCAACCCCTTCGTCGGCGGCCTGTACGATCTGGCGAGGGGCGCCGGCAAGCGCATCGGCTTCGTTTCCGACATGTATCTGGATGAGGCGCTGGTGGCCGACCTGCTCGCGCAGGCAGGTTATGAAGCCTACGATTTCCTGCGGGTGTCCTCGGCCAGCAGGGAAACGAAGGCTTCCGGTTCCCTGTACCGCAGCGTGCTGGATACGCAGAAGATCGAAGCGGGCAAATGGCTGCACGTGGGCGACAATCTGGACGCGGACGTCAGGCGCGCGCGCGAACTCGGCATCCATGCGCTTCACTACGAGAAATGCGCGACACGCATCAAGACACGGCCGGGAAGGAATCGCCCGGGCAGGGTCCTGGCGCCCCTGCAGGGCAATGACGATACCAGCCTGTTCCGTTCCATCGTGAACGGTTTGATCGCCGCCCGCTTTCACGCCAGTCCGGACGCGAAGGCGCGCAGCGGCGATTCCGACCGAACGTTCTGGGGGGACTGGGGATACCGGCATGCCGGCCCCCTGCTGGCGGGCTTCGGCACCTGGATCGTGCGCGAAGTCTCGCGGCGTGCCTTTGGCGACGTCTACTTCCTGTCGCGCGACGGCTACCTGATCAAGGACGTGGTGGACCGCTTGCTGCGCGCCGGCTTCGGCTCCGGCGAGGCGCCGCGCACCCATTACCTGTACGCCTCGAGGCGGGCGTTCAACCTGGCTGCGATCGATGCGCTCGACGAACACAGCCAGGACTTTCTGGTCAGCGGCACGAGTCCCATGTCGCCCCGTCAATTCCTCGCGCGCATCGACATCGATATCGATCGACACCTGGATGCCGTCGCCGCAGCAGGGTTTGCCTCGCCCGACGAGATCGTCGAAGGCGGGCTGGGCTACGGGCGGCTGCGTGCGCTGTTGCGCGCGCTGGCCGACAGCGTGCTCGAGCGCGCCCATTCCGAACGCGATGCCCTCGACCGGTATTTCCGGGCCGAAGGCCTGCTCGATGGCGGGGAGGTGGCCATCGTCGACCTCGGCTGGCACGGGACCCTGCAGCATGCCATGGCTGGCCTGATCCGGCGCATGGGGGCGACGACCCGACTGACGGGCTATTACATGGGAACCTTCCCTGCGGCGAAGCGCTATGCCGACCAGGGCCAGGCCATGCATGGCTATCTGTGCGAGGAAGGCAATCCGGTGGAAATGCACGCCGCGATCCGGACGTCGGTCGAACTGTTCGAATGGATCTTTTCCGCCCCGCACGGCAGCGTCTGCAACTTCCGGGCGGGCGCGGACGGCATCGAGCCCGTGTTCGCCGCGTTCGCCTTCGAGTCGGAGAGATGGGAGGCGGCGTCCGCGATGCAGGCCGGCGCGCTGCGATTCGTCGACGACTACCTGCGGCTCTGGCAGGGACAGCGCCTGCCGGACGTGCCGCCAGCAGAAGCCCTGCACATGTTTCATGCGGCGCTTACGCATCCGACGCCGGAGGAGGCACGACGGCTCGGCCACCTGCAGCATGCCGAGGGATTCGGCAGCGTGGCGGTTCCCCGTTATATTGCGAAACCGCCGGGAAGCCTCTGGAATCCCTTCACTTATCCGCGGCTGGTTCGGGGATATCGCGCGGCCTTCTGGCGGCCCGGCTACGTGCGCAACCTGTTGGGAAAATTATCGCCATGATGCGGCCGAACCTCGATCGACATGCCCGCTGCCGCGAGGACGGCCGGCTGCTGCAGCCTGCAGGAGGTGCCAGTCTGATTCCGTTCCAGCCCGTACGGGACGGGGTGCCTGAATGAATCCGCATGCCGCCCCGCCCGCTTCCCCGCTGGCGATGCTCGGCAGCCTCTGGGGCCATCGCGCGCTGATCGCGCAGATGACGCGACGCGAAGTCATTGGGCGCTACAAGGGTTCGATCATGGGGCTGTTGTGGTCCTTCCTGAACCCCGTATTCATGCTGGTGGTGTATTCCTTCGTGTTCTCGGTCGTCTTCAAGGCGCGCTGGTCGGGCGGCGACGAAACGCACAGCCAGTTCGCGGTGGTGCTGTTTGCCGGGATGATCGTTCATGCACTGTTCGCCGAGGTGCTCAACCGCGCGCCTTCATTGATCCTGGGCAACGCCAATTACGTCAAGAAAGTGGTGTTCCCGCTCGAGATCCTCGTGGTCGTCAGCCTCGGCGCCGCCGTGTTCCATGCGCTGGTCAGCCTGCTGGTGCTGCTGGCGGCATTTGCAATGCTCAACGGACTCGTTCACTGGACTGCCGTGCTGCTGCCGCTGGTCCTGATGCCGCTGATGATCCTGAGCCTCGGCTTCGGCTGGATCCTCTCGTCGCTGGGCGTGTTCGTTCGCGACATCGAGCAGGTCATCGGGGTGTTCACCACCATTCTGCTGTTCGTTTCCCCGGTATTCTTCCCGCTCAGCGCAGTGCCCGAGCCGCTCCGCGTATGGCTGCATCTGAACCCGTTGACGTTCTTCATCGAGCAGACGCGCGAAGTCCTGATCTGGGGTCACCTGCCCGACTGGCAGGGTCTGGGGCTCTACTTCGTCGGGGCGAGCATATTCGCCTGGGTCGGCTTCTTCTGGTTCCAGAGAACCAGGAAAGCGTTCGCCGACGTGCTGTAGGGCCTGTGCGCCGCTTGCCTGGCGGTCAGGCAAGCACGCTGCGCCGCACTGGCGTCAGGCATATCCCCCGTAGCGGTGCATCGGCGTCAGCACGATGTCCTCGTGATAGTGGTGATGCAGCGTATCCAGCAGCTTGGCGTGGATGCCGCCGAATCCGCCGTTGCTCATCATCAGCACATGGTCGCCGGGGCGGGCATCCTCGACCAGCTGGCCGACGAGCTTGTCGAGATTGTCGAACACGCGTGCCTTCTGGCCCAGCGGGGCCAGGGCTTCGGCCGGATCCCAGCCGAGGTTCGCGCCGAAGCAGTAGACGAGATCGGCATCGGCGAGGCTGGCGGGCAGTTGCGCCTTCATGATGCCGAGCTTCATGGTGTTGGAGCGTGGCTCGAGCACGGCGAGGATGCGCGCCTTGCCGATCTTCCGGCGCAGGCCCTCGACGGTGGTGGCGATGGCCGTCGGGTGGTGGGCAAAGTCGTCGTAGACCGTGATGCCGTGCACCGCACCGCGCACTTCCATGCGGCGCTTGACGTTCTCGAAGCGCGACAGCGCATCGATGGCGGCGACGACGGTGACGCCGGCATGGCGTGCGGCGGCGATGGCGGCGAGCGCGTTCATGCGGTTGTGCTCGCCGATCAGGCCCCAGTTGACCCGGCCCTGCAGCACGCTGTTGAAGAAGACGTCGAAGCTGCCGTTGGCATCGGGTGCGCCGGCGGTCCAGCCGCCGACGCTGCCGAAGCGCTCGACCGGGGTCCAGAGGCCGCGCTCGAGCACGCGTTCGAGGCTTTCCTCGCGGCCGTTGGTGACAATCAGGCCGTTGCCGGGGACGGTGCGCACGAGGTGGTGGAACTGGGTCTCGATGGCGGCGAGGTCGGGAAAGATGTCGGCGTGGTCGTACTCGAGGTTGTTGAGAATCACGCTGCGCGGCCGGTAGTGGACGAACTTGGAGCGCTTGTCGAAGAAGGCCGTGTCGTATTCGTCGGCCTCGATGACGAAGAAGGGGCTGTCGGTGAGCCGTGCCGACATGCCGAAGTTCTGCGGGATGCCGCCGACGAGGAAGCCGGGGCGCAGGCGGGCGTCGTCGAGGATCCACGCCAGCATGGCCGAAGTCGTGGTCTTGCCGTGGGTGCCGGCGACCGCCAGCACCCACTTGTCCCTGAGCACGTTGTCGGCCAGCCATTGCGGGCCCGAGGTGTAGGGCAGCCCGCGCTCGAGTATGGCTTCGATCAGCGGGTTGCCGCGGCTGACGACGTTGCCGACGACGAACACGTCTGGCTTCAGGTTGACCTGCTTCGCATCCCAGCCTTCGGTCAGCTCGATGCCGAGCGCGCGCAGCTGGTCTGACATCGGCGGGTAGACGTTGGCGTCGCAGCCGGTGACGGTGTGTCCCGCGTTGCGGGCGATGGCGGCGATGCCGCCCATGAAGGTGCCGCAGATACCGAGAATGTGGATGTGCATTTTTTCAGGGGCCAGGAATGAAGGGCTAGGGATCTGCACGGATTATCCCATGACGGTACTGCGCGACTGCTGGATCAGATGGGTCAGCAGGGCGCGGAGCTTGGCCGGGCGCAGCGGCTTGTGCAGGAGCGGATAGCCGGCCTGGCTGATGCGCAGGATGGTGTCGGGGGCCGTGTCGCCGGAGACCAGAATGGCCGGGATGCCGGCGCCGTATTGCTGCCGCAGGCGCGTGATGACCTCGATGCCGTCGGTGTCGTCGGGCAGCCGGTAGTCCGACACGATGACGTCGGGCACCCGGCCGATGCTGTCGAGCCACTGCACGGCCTCGTCGGCGCTGTGGGCGGTGACCAGGTCGATGCGCCAGTTGTCGAACAGCTCCGACATGCCGCGCAGGATGGCGCTCTCGTCGTCGACCAGCAGCACCAGCGCATCGTCGGGAATGCTCCCGGGCGCCGCCGCGGACGCGTGCGCCTTGACCAGCTGGGCATCGCCGAGCGGCACATCGATGCTGAACACCGAGCCGTGCCCGGGGCGCGAGCGCAGGTCGACCCGATGTCCGAGCAGGCGGCCCAGGCGCGACACGATCGCGAGTCCGAGGCCGAGCCCCTTGCTGCGATCGCGCGCCGGATTGTGCAGCTGGACGAACTCCTGGAAAACGCTTTGCTGCTGCTCCGGCGGGATGCCGCGTCCGGTGTCGATGACGCTGAGGCGCAGCATGCGGCCGCGGCGGCGGCAGGCCACCAGCACGCCGCCGTCGTCGGTGTAGCGGATCGCGTTGGAAATCAGGTTGACCAGGATGCGTTCGATCAGCAGCGGGTCGCTGTACAGCGTCACGTCGCACGGCCGGAAACGCAGGCGCAGCTGCTTTTCCGCCGCCAGCGCGCCGAACTGCTTGTCGAGATCCAGCAGCAGGGCCTGCAGCGGGAAATGCTGCGGATGCGCCTCGATGGTGCCGGCATCGAGGCGCGAAATGTCGAGCAGCGCATTGAACAGCTGTTCCATCGTGGCGGTGGACGCCTCGATGTTGTCGACCAGGGTTTGCATTTCAGGATGCTGGCTGCGTGCCTTGAGCGCCGCCACGAACAGTGTCAGCGCATGCAGGGGCTGACGCAGGTCGTGGCTTGCCGCTGCAAAGAAGCGCGACTTTGCCTGGTTGGCGCGTTCGGCCATGTCCATTTTCGAGGCCAGGTCGGCAGTGGCCGCGCGGACCCGTTTCTCCAGCTCGTCGCGATGCGACTGCAGCGATTCGGCCATGCGGTTGACGCCTGCGGCCAGCGCGCCGATCTCGCCGGCGGGCGGCAGCTGGGTCCTCGCGTCGAGCTTGTCCTCGGCGAGCTGTCCGACGACCGTTCCGACATGCCGAAGCTGGCTGGCGAGACGGCCTGAGAGCCGCCAGGCCAGTGCGCCCGTGATGCCGAGGGCGGCCAGCATCAGAAACGTGGCGTGGATCAGCGTGTCGCGCCTGAATTCGGCGATCTGTGCGGATGCACCGTCGGGTTCCGCAGCAGTCAAGGGTGCTATCAGGGTGTCTTCGGCGATGGCGATGGTTTGCGAAGTGAAGTAGGTCACCAGACCGAGTTCGGCGAGCAGCGCAGGCAGCAGTGCGATGACCAGTATCCGGCCGCGAAAACCTGAAAGCAGCGGGCGGCTGGACGACGGACGGGGGGATGTCACGATGCGCTAGAGCGTCTGCGTCAGCCGCTTGATGGCAAGGACGGCCTCGGTGCGGTTGGTGACGTGAAAGGCGCGGAAGATCGCCGCGACATGCACCTTGACGGTCGCTTCCGACATCGCCAGCATGCCGGCGATGGCCTTGTTCTGGCAGCCCTGCGCCAGCAGCTGCGCCACCTCGAGCTGGCGCGCGGTGAGCCCGCTGTGCTGCAGGGCCTCGATCGCAGCCGGCACCGGGGCGCGGGGATCGTCCTGTCCCGCCGCACGCACGGTCGGCATGCACGTGCCCCCTGCCAGCACCTGTCGCAGCGCCGCCAGCATTGCCGTGGTCGAAGCGGCCTTGGGGATGTAGCCCAGTGCGCCGGCTTCCATCACGCTGCGGATGTCCCTGGGCGATTCCGACGCCGACAGGACCACCAGCGGGATGGCAGGGAAGTGGCTGCGATACTGGGTGATGCCCTGCATGCCGGTGAAGCCCGGCATGTTGAGGTCGACCAGTGCCAGGTCGAGGTCGGGGTGGCCCCGGGTTTGCGTAAACAGGCTGGGATAGTCGTGGGCGTCGATGATGGTGATACCGGGCTCCAGCTGGGCCAGCACCTGGCGCACCCCGTCGCGCATCAGCGGATGGTCGTCGGCCAGCAGGGCTTTCATGAACGTGCCTCCCGCATCGCCCGGAATGTATGCCTTTTCGGTACCTGGAACCCTGTCTTCATAAGTCCCCCTCGCTGGGGCGAGGCCGGTGCCGGCATGCCCGATAGTGGCGGCCGGTCGCATCATCGGCCCGCAATGCGGGCAGCGCATCCCTGCAGTGCCGCGGCAGGAAATCCTGCCCGTCCGCTAGTTTCCGCGCACCTTTGCCATGCCGGCCTCGATGGCCGACATCAGGTAGCCAAAATAGAAATCCGGCGTCAGCAGGCCGACGATGGCCTCGCCGGTCTCATTGCCGTGCGTGTCGAAAACCATGACGGTGGGCACCATGAACACCTTGTGGGCGGCGGCGAACGCGCCCTCGGTGGTGGGGGTGCCGTTGAAGTCGGTCAGCGGCGAGGGATCGCCCATCGTGATTTCGCGGATCAGGACCTTGCGGCGATAGGCCGGGTCCTTGTCCATGAGCGCCAGGTACTCTTCCTTGACGCGATGGCAGAAATGGCACCCGGGGCTGGTGAACACCACGAGGATCGGCACCTTGCGCTTGGCAGCCAGCTGGGCGTCGGCCTGCAGGTTCTTCGCGTGGATCAGCCCGCTTGCCGCGCTGACGGCGCAGGACAGTACCAGCCCCCATGCTAATATCAGCCCCCGGATCGCGGTCGATCGCGTCATTGTTATCGTCCCCCGTGTGGATGCGAACACGTCATGCCGATTAGTGTCGCGTCATCAATTGCCAATTCAAACAGTCTATATCTACCAACATGCACAAGCTAACCATCGCCTCTCGTGAAAGTGCCCTTGCCATGTGGCAGGCGGAACATATCCGCGACCGCCTGAGTGCGCTGCATCCGGGCTGTGCCGTCAGCATACTGGGCATGACCACGCGTGGCGACCAGATTCTGGATGTCACTTTATCGAAAATCGGCGGCAAGGGCCTGTTTGTCAAGGAGCTCGAGGTCGCCCTCGAGGCGGGTCAGGCCGATCTGGCGGTGCATTCGATGAAGGATGTGCCGATGGAACTGCCGCCGGGATTCGAACTGGCAGTGATCGGGGAGCGCGAAGACCCGCGCGATGCCTTTGTTTCGAACCGGTATGCGCGCCTGTCCGAGCTCCCGCCCGGTGCCGTGGTCGGGACGTCGAGCCTGCGTCGCGAAGCCCAGTTGCGGGCGCGCTATCCGCATCTGGCGGTCAAGCCGCTGCGCGGCAACGTCGGCACGCGCTTGAAGAAGCTCGACGAAGGCCAGTTCGACGCGATCCTGCTGGCTGCTGCCGGCCTCAAGCGTCTCGGGCTGGGAGATCGCATCAGCAGCCTGCTTTCGGTCGAAGACAGCATTCCGGCTGCCGGGCAGGGCGCGCTCGGCATCGAGATCCGCAGCGGCAATTCCGAGGTGGCCGCCATGCTGGCCACGCTCAATCATGCCGAAACCGCCGCCTGCGTGCGCGCCGAGCGCCAGGTCAGCCGCGTGCTCGGCGGCAGTTGTCAGGTGCCACTGGGCGCGCATGCGGTGCTGCGGGGCGATACCCTGGTGATGCACGGTTTCGTTGCCCACCCTGACGGCAGCGGATTCATCGAGGACCACGCCGAAGGCAGCAAGGACGATCCCGAGGCAGTCGGGCAGGACCTGGCCGACAGGCTGGTGGCACAGGGTGCCCGAGCGATTCTCGACGCGTTGCCGCCCGCATGACGCAGCCC
Organism: Thiobacillus sp.; assembly: GCA_041912015.1. Lineage (GTDB taxonomy): Bacteria > Pseudomonadota > Gammaproteobacteria > Burkholderiales > Thiobacillaceae > Thiobacillus. The sequence continues at coordinate 11,318 of JAYRNU010000118.1, forward strand.
TTGTCCGGGCGTACCGTACTGGTGACCCGGCCGCTGCATCAGGCTGCAGCGCTGACGCAGGCGATTCGATCGGCGGGCGGCAATGCCTATGCGTTTCCGGCGCTCGAGATCGAGCCCGTCCCGGCGGACCAGTTGGATGCGCCGCTTGCGCTGCTGGCCGAAGTCGACAGCGTGATTTTCATCAGCCCGAATGCTGCGGAATTCGGCATGGCATTGATCCGCGAACGCGGCGGTCTGCCTGATGCCGTCCGGGTGTTCGCGGTCGGGCCGGGCACCGCGCGGGCATTGCAGGCACGCGGCCTGACAGGGGTGGTTACGCCGCCGGGCCAGGACAGCGAAGCCCTGCTGGCTCTGCCGCAGCTGCAGGACATGGCGGGCCGGCGCGTGGTGATCGTCCGCGGCGTCGGCGGGCGAGCGCTGCTGGCCGATACCCTGCAGGCGCGTGGCGCGGCGGTGCATTTTCTGGAATGCTACCGACGTGCGTGTCCACGGACAGATGCGCAGCCATTGCTGGCGCGCTGGCAGGCGGGGGGGATCGACGCGGTGACGATCGCCAGCGCGGAAACGCTGCACAATCTGGCGGCGCTCCTGGGCGAGACCGGGAAACCCCTGCTGGCGGCAACCCCGCTTTTCGCGCCGCATGAGAAAATCGCCGCAGCTGCCCGAAGCTTCGGCATTGCACATGTCATCGCCACGCCGGGTGGCGATGCGGGCCTGGTAGAAGGCCTGATCAACTGGTTCAGGAACATGCGATGAACGACCACCCCGAAACGTCAGCTGCAGCCCGAGACGCCGAACCCCCCGCGGCGGGCGCACCGCCCGTCTCCCCGGCCGCGTCCGCTGCAGTCCCCGCACCGTCGGCGGAAAAGCCTGGCAAGGCGTTGCCGCTTGTCGCCATGCTGGTTGCCGTGCTCGCCCTGGCCGGGGCGGCCTGGACATGGTCAGACGGCCGTGAACGCATCCGCGACCTGAAGACCGAACTGGGGCGCAGGCTGGCGGAATCCGGCGAGCAGGTCAGCGAAACCCGCCTGCTGGCGCGCAATGCCGACGATGCCATGCGCCAGGTCAGCGAAAAAGTGGCGCGCATCGAAACCCAGATGGTGACGTCCCAGCAGCAGCAGCTGTCGCTCGAGGCACTCTACAAGGATCTGGCGCAGGGACGCGATCAGTGGACGCTGGCCGAAATCGAGCAGGTGCTGCTCACGGCCGCGCAGCAATTGCAGCTGGCAGGCAACGTCAAGGCGGCGATCATTGCGCTCGAAGGTGCGGATACCCGTCTGCAGCGCTTGAACAAGCCGCAGTTCACAGCGTTGCGTCGCGCGATCGCCGCCGACCTGGCCAACCTGCGTGCCGCGCCCTCGATCGATGAGATCGGGACCAGTGCCCGCATCGAGGCGCTGGTGTCGCAGTCTGCAGGCTGGCCGCTGGCCAGCGCGCAAAGTTCCGAAGCCGCGCCCGCGGCGCGACCCGCAGGCGCCGCCAGCCTGACCCAGGAATTGTGGGAAGAGTTGAAACGCCTGGTGCAGATCCGGCGCGTCGATGGCAACGAGGCATTGCTGTTGCCGCCCGATCAGGCATTCTTCCTGCGCGAGAACCTGCGCCTGAGGTTGCTGACCGCGCGGCTGGATCTGCTGACCGAGGACCAGGCTGGCTTCAAGGCCGACCTGCAGGCGGCGCAGGACATGCTCACGCGATTTTTCAATACGCGTGACGCGGGCGTCGCGGCCGCGATCAAGGAAGTCAGGCACCTGTCCGGCCTGCAGATCGCCCCCCGGCTGCCGGGCATCGATGCCAGCCTTGCCGCGCTCGACGCCTACAAGGGGAATCCGTAATGCGCGGGCTGATCTCGCTGCTGATCGTCGGCGTGCTGGCCGTGGCGCTGGCGCTGGCCGGTCGCTACGATCCCGGATATGTGGTGCTGGTCTATCCGCCGTGGCGGATGGAAATATCCTTCATCAGCTTCGTGCTGCTGATGACCGGCCTCGTGGTCGGCGGCGTGGTGCTGCTGCGGCTCGCGTCGCTGACCCTGAACCTGCCGCGCATCGTCCGCGAGCAGCGGGAGCGCCGTGCCGCCCGGAAGCGTGACGAGAACTTCATCGGCGGCATTGCCGCCTATACCCAGTATCGCTTTCAGGATGCCGAGCAGTCGCTCGGCCAGTGGCAGGGAGACGACGTGCGCACCGGGCTGGCCCGGGTCCTTGCTGCCCGCGCGGCGCAGGAAATGCGCGCGGTGGCGCAGCGTGAGCACCATCTGCAGGAGGCCAGCCAGCACGGCGCCGAACTGGCCGCGCAGCTGTTTGAGGCCGAGGCCTGCCTCGATGCGAAGGACCCCGCGGCGGCGTTGGTGGCGATCAGTCGTGCCAAGGAGATCGCGCCGCAGCACACGGCCCTGTTGCGACTCGAATTCAAGGCGCGCCAGCTGACCGGTCAGTGGGACGAGGCCGAGCGCCTGCTCGACCAGCTGGCGCGCAGCAATGCGCTGGAGCAGAGCGTCGAGACCCAGAGCCGGCGCGTGACCTATGCGGAAAACCTCAAGCGCCGCGCGCAGGATGACCGCGGCCTGCTCGAGTACTGGAAGAAGATCCCTTCCAGTTTCAAGGAGGATGCCTGGGTGGCGCGCGCCGCCGCCCGCGCGTTTGCCCAGTGTGGCGGACATGATACGGCGCTCGACGTGCTCGAAGCCGCACTCAATCGCGAATGGCATGAGGAACTGGTCGCACTGTATGGAGAATTGCGCGGCAGCAGCCCGACGCGGCAGATCGAACAAGCCGAGAAGTGGCTGCGCAGCCATCCGCGCGATGCGCAATTGCTGCTGACGCTGGCACAGCTATGCAGCGTGCAGCAGCTGTGGGGCAAGGCCCAAAGCTATCTGGAAGCCAGTCTCGCCATCGCGCCGAGCGCCGAAGGCCATGTCCGCATGGCCGAATTCAAGACCCAGAGCGGCCAGCCGGCCGAAGCCTGCCAGCACTACCAGAAGGCGCTGGCCCTGTGCCGCATGCAGTAGCGGGACATTTCCCGGAGAGGGTCCGCCTGCGGTCGTGTGCCCGTGCGATGGGAAAAATGTTGGCAGGCGCCAGTGGTTTTCGTGAGCGCTTGCGATCGGTGTTTTTTCGCTGTTCCCGGCCAGCAGCCAGGGCTGGCTGTGCACGATGAACGTCAAGGTTGACGTGGTGGCGAAGGCGAAGCGTCTGTCCCCGGGGCTGAAGGATCGCACCCCGTCTTGCGTCAGTTGCCGGCTGCAATCATGGTGGCTGGCGCTAGGGTCCAGCTGCCGGCCGCGTGCCGGGATTCAGGTCAGGGCCGCTGCTTCGGCATCGGCCGCATAGACGAAGGAGTCGGAGAAGAATTCGTCTTCGGGCAGCTTGCGCGTCCGGATGCATGCGTCGCGCGCGCTGTCCACCATCGCCGGCGCGCCGCAGGCGTAGACCTGGAAGCCTGACAGGTCGGCGAAGTCCGCGAGCACGGCCTCGTGGACCAGGCCGGTGCGTCCCTGCCAGCGGTCTTCAGGTTGCGGATCGGACAGCACCGGGATGAAGCTGAAGTTGGGGCGCTCGGCCAGCCATTGCCGGGGCAGGTCGGCCATATACAGGTCCTTGAGCGCGCGCACGCCCCAGTACAGCACCATTTCACGGTCGGTGTGCTCGGCGAAGGCGTGTTCCAGCATGGCCTTGACCGGGGCGAAGCCGGTGCCGCCGGCGATGAAGATCATCGGCTTGTCGGAATCCTCGCGGATGAAAAAGCTGCCGAGCGGTCCCTTCAGGCGCAGGATGTCGCGCGGCTTCATGGTGGAAAACACCGCGTCGGTGAACAGGCCGCCCGGAACATGACGGATGTGGAGTTCGAGCAGCGCATCGTCATGAGGCGCGTTGGCGAGCGAATAGCTGCGCGACCGGCCGTCCTTCAACTGGAAATCGACGTACTGTCCGGCCAGGAATTGCAGACGCTCGTTGGCCGGCAGCTTGATCTTCATCACCATGACGTCGTCGGCGCGCCGGTCGAGCTGTTCGACCCGGCACGGCAGGGTTTTCACCACGATGTCCTTGGCGGCGCCGATTTCCTTGACTTCGATGCTCAGGTCCGACAGGGGAATGGCGCGGCAGAACAGCGCGCGGCCCTGCGCCTTTTCCTCCTCCTTCAACGCATTGGGCGTGTGGGTGCCGTAATCCAGTTCGCCTGACAAAACCTTGCCCTTGCACGACCCGCAGGCGCCATTGCGGCAGCCGTACGGCAGGGAAAAGCCCTGACGCAGCGCTGCCTCGAGGATGGTTTCGTCGTCCTGGACGATGAACTGGTGCCCGCTGGGCTGGATGGTGACCTGATGCGGCATGATGTGCGCTTAGAATGCGGAACGAACCGGCGGATTATCGCTCGGGACGGCGAGGTTTTCACCCTTGCGAGCTCAGGGTTACAGGCGACTTGCGATGAAAAAGCTATTGATAGTTGGATTCGGCGATGTGGCCGAACGGCTGGTGAAACGCTACGCCGGCCAGGCCGAATTCGTCGGCCTGATCCGGCGGCCCGAGCGTGCTGCTGCGTTGCGCGCGCTGGGCGTCACCCCTTATGTCGGCGACCTCGATCAGCCCCGGAGCCTGCGCCGTCTGCCGCGGGTCGATGGCGTCTTCCATTTCGCGCCGCCACCGAACCAGGGCAAGTCGGATACGCGCACGGCACATCTGCTGCATGCGCTCGGACGCCGCAAACCCGCTGCGCTGGTATATATCAGCACCAGCGGCGTCTACGGCGACTGCGGCGGCGACTGGGTGGCCGAAACGCGCCCGGTGGCGCCGGTGAACGGCCGTGCGGTACGGCGCGTCGATGCCGAGCGCCAGTTGCGCGGGTGGGGACGCGGTCAGGGCGTGCAGGTGAGCATCCTCAGGGCACCGGGCATTTACGCGGCCGAGCGCCTGCCGCTGGAGCGGATCCGGCGTGGGACCCCGGCATTGGTCGCCGAGGAGGACAGCTACACCAATCACATCCATGCGGACGATCTGGCGCGGCTGGCATGGGCCGCCATGTTCCGCGGCCGCTCGCAGCGCGTCTACCATGCGGTGGATGCGCATCCGCTGAAAATGGGCGACTGGTTCGACAGCTGCGCCGACGCCTTCGCGTTGCCGCGCCCGCCGCGGATCGCACGCATCGAAGCTGAAACGGTGCTGTCCGAAGCGTTGCTGTCGTTCCTGCGCGAGTCGCGCCAGTTGTCGAACACGCGGACCACGCGCGAGCTCCGGCTCAAGTACCGCTATCCCACGTCCGACGACCTGCTGCAGGAAGTCCGGCAGAGGCAGCCGGCCGTGAACGGAACCGGGCAGATGCAGCTGTTCTGATCGGACCGGCGCCGCTGTGCTTGCTTCGACGTCTGGCCGCAATTTCCCGGGACTGGCGCCAGTCCTGCCTTCGCCGCGATCGGGGGCATCCCCGTTTCGCAGCAGGCATTCCCAAACTGCGCGGGCCAGGCAAGGTACGACGAGACCGCCGCACGGTCATGAATTCTTTATCCCTGCACCTTCCAGCTCAGGGTCGATCCAGGCGCGCATCGAGCTGATCGGGCTGTCCGAATGCGGCCTGGGGCACCCTGAGCACCCTGACCACGCAGCGAGCATGTGCCGGATCAGCGCAGCAGGTCGTCCGGTTCGCGCCTGAATTCGCCTTCGATCGTTTCGTGCACTCCGCCCGACCTGGTACCCGGATGCTGGGCGGCATCGGGTGAGGGAATGTCGTCATTGGCGGGTCGCAGCGGATCGTGCAGGCGGCGGCCCCAGGTGCCGGGCGTCAGCAACAATATCAACGCGATCGCGTCGCTGATGAAGCCGGGGAAGACAAGCAGCCCGCCCGCGAGCAGAATACGGCCACTGGCGAACAGCGAGGCCAGCGGATTGCCGCCGGACTGCACCGAGAACATCATCCGTGCTCCCCAGGCGACACGTTCGACGCGAATCAGCATGATTCCGGCGACGGCCGCCAGCAGCAGCCAGAGGAGCACCCAGGCGCCGATGGCACTCGCGACCCAGAAGATGACGATGGCTTCCAGGACTGGAAACGAAAGCATCAGTAGCACAATCCAACCAAAGCGCATGTGATGGAACCTTTGTTAGTCTTGACGAATTTACCCGATGCGGAGAGCGCGGAAAAGCTGGCGCAGGCGCTGGTCGAGCGTCGTGCGGCGGCTTGCGTGAACATTCTTTCGGGCTGTCGCTCGATCTATCAATGGCGTGGAACGATGGAGACAGCTGACGAAGTTCCTCTGCTGATCAAGACCACGACGGCGGCCTATCCGCTGCTTGAAGAAATCGTCCGCTCGCAGCATCCTTACGAAATACCTGAACTGATTGCCATACCGATAACATTCGGCCTGCCCGACTATCTGGGTTGGCTGGCCACGGAGACCGCTCGACATGATTAAGCAAGCGCTGGACAAGTTGATATCACTGACGCCCTTCGACTTCGCCCAGAAATACGTTCGACCCTTCCGCCACGGACGGGATCGACACCCCGGCATTCGCCCTGCACCTGCCGAAGGACATGTTCGACGCTCCCCTGAATGGATTCGCCTGCTCGGCGCCTTGTTTGTAGCTTGGGGCGCACTCGCACATTTTCCAGTGGCGCTTGCCGAAGATTTTCTGGACCCCGAGGTCGCGTTCAAGTTCTCGGCCCGTGCGCTCGATGCCAATACGCTGGAAGCGCACTGGCAGATCGCGGACGGTTATTACATGTATCGCGACAAATTCAAGTTCGAGTTGGCGGGCGGCACGCTTGGTGCACCCAACCGTCCCGCCGGCAAGATCAAGGACGACGAGAACTTCGGCAAGGTCGAGATCTACCGCAAGGACGTGCGCATTTTGCTGCCGATGCAGCGCACGCCGGGAACCACCTCCGTCACCCTGAAGGCGACTGCACAGGGGTGTGCCGATGCCGGATTGTGCTACACGCCGCAAACCACGAGCGCGTCGATCAAGCTGCCTGACCCGGTACCCGCCGCCGAGGCGTCACCGGCGCCAGCGGCCACGGCGTTGCCTGAATCGACCTCAAGCTCGGCGCTGGCTGGCCTGCGCAGTCTGGCCGGCATGGAAATGCCGAAGATCCTGCCGCCGGACGAAGCCTTCGTTGTGTCTGCAGCAACGACCGACGCCAGGACGGTGCGGTTCGACTACGCGCCGACGGCCCATACCTATCTGTATCGCGACAAGCTCGACTTTGTCGTCAAGTCGCCGGCCGATGTGAAAGTAACCAACCTCAGTACGCCGGCAGGCGATGTCAAGGAAGATCCGAGCTTCGGTCGTACCGAGGTGTATCACAAGGACTTTTCGGCAGTCGTCTCCCTGTCGCGTGCGCTGGCTGAAGGCGAGGTCCTGGTCATGGAGGCGTCCTGGCAGGGTTGCAACGAGGCCGTCGGCATCTGCTACCCGCCGATCAGTCGCGATTTCAAACTGGCTGCGTCCGGAGCGGTTGCTGCGGCCGGCAACACTGGCGCGGCTGACACGGCGGTCGTGAGTTCCCCGACGGAGCCCGCTGCTTCGGACGAGTCCGATACTTCGAAGATCGAGCGGGTGCTCAAAGGCGGCAGCTTCTGGGCGGTCGTCGCCACCTTCTTCGGCTTCGGCCTGCTGCTCGCGCTGACGCCGTGCGTGTTCCCGATGATTCCGATCCTGTCCGGCATCATCGCCGGCCAGAACAAGCAGCTTACCAAGGGCAGCGGCTTCCTGCTCTCGCTCGCCTACGTCCTGGGCATGGCCATCACCTATGCGCTGGCGGGAGTGGGGGCGGCGCTGTCGGGCACCCTGCTGTCGAATGCGCTGCAAAACCCCTGGGCCCTCGGCATCGGTGCGGGCATCTTCGTGCTGCTGGCGCTGTCGATGTTCGGCTTCTTCGAATTGCAGCTGCCGAGCTTCATCCAGAGCAAATTCTCCGATGCGTCCAACAAGATGAAGGGCGGCAACTTCGCTGGCGTGTTCATCATGGGCGTGCTGTCGGCCGTCATCGTCGGCCCGTGCGTGGCGCCGCCTCTTGCTGCTGCCCTCGCCTTCATCGCGCAGACCGGCAATACCACGCTCGGTGGCGTGGCGCTGTTCGTGCTGGCACTCGGCATGGGCGTTCCCCTGCTGCTGGTCGGCCTGTCGGCCGGGGCGCTGTTGCCGCGCGCCGGTGGCTGGATGAATGCGGTGAAATATTTCTTCGGCGTCATGATGCTGGCGATCGCCATCTACCTCATCGCGCCCGTCATCCCGGCCTGGATCGGCATGCTGCTGTGGGCCACGCTGCTGATTGCCTCCGCGATCTACCTGCATGCGCTCGATCCCCTGCCTGCCCATGCATCAGGCTGGATGCGGTTGTGGAAAGGACTCGGCGTGGTGCTGCTGATCGGCGGACTGTCGATCATTCTCGGCATGCTGGCAGGCAGCCGCGACTTGCTGCAGCCGCTCGACGTCTTCAAGGGCGGGGCAGGGGGGGCTGCGTTCGCTGCCGAGCAGAAAGGCCTGGAGTTCGAGAAAGTCAAGGATGTCGCGGCGCTCGAGGCGAAGCTGGCTGCCGCCAAGGCCGAAGGCCGCGCCGTGATGCTCGACTTCTATGCCGACTGGTGCGTGTCGTGCAAGGAAATGGAACGCTTCACGTTCATCGATCCCAAGGTGCAGGCACGCCTGCAGAACGTTGTGCTCCTCCAGGCCGACGTGACGGCCAATACCGAGGCCGACAAGGCCCTGCTCAAGCGCTTCAACCTGTTCGGCCCGCCCGGACTCATCTTCTGGGATAAGGCCGGCGCGCAATCGAGCTACAAGGTGATCGGATTCGAGAAACCCGACAAGTTCCTGGGCAGCATCGATTCTGCGCTCGGCAGCTAGTGCCCGTCCGGTCGTCGCGAACCACGCCCTGCAGGCAGCTGCCTGCAGGGCGTGGTCACGTCAGGGCTGGCGCCGCAGCACCGCGATGCTGTCCAGCAGCGGGGTGACGACCGGCTGGATCTTGCGCCGCATCAGCGAGCCAATCGCGGTCGTCTTGAGGAAGATGGGGCGCACGCTGTCGGCATCGACTGTCGCCAGCGCGTCGAGGGCATCGCAGTCGGATTCGAATTCAGGCGCGGCTTCGAGCAGCGCCGCGCGCGCGGAACGACGAACGTTCTCGTCAGCCTGGCGCAGCGGCGCAGACCAATGCGCCAGCGCATTCAAGGTGTGGTTCACGACTTCCTGGATCTCCGGGCGATCGAGAATGTGTGCCGTCGTCGCGACAAAAGTCTGCCCCTGTCCCGACAGCGCCTTGTCCAGCATCGCGCTGTAGGGATTGCCGGCGAGTTGCGGCACCTTGTCATGATCGCGGCGTGCGGCGCGCGGGCTCGGCAGCTTGTCGGGTTGCAGTTCGAGAAAGGCCACGTAGTAGGAGTTGCGGCTGTTGCCGCGCTTCCAGATCGACAGCCGTTCGGCATCGGTCAGCACGCCTGAGTACAGCATCACGGCCACGGTGTCGAGTATGCCGACATCGTCCTCGTGCAGGAAAGCCAGGTGCTCGACCAGGAATTCCGCCAGCGTTCGGCCCATGCTGCCGTGACACACGACGTCGCGCATCAGCATCAGCCGCGCATTCTCGATGGTCGGCATGCACCACCAGGCGTAGCGTGCCAGTTCGTCGGTCAGCGCGGGCGAATGCACCACCGCGACCACTGCCTCCTCCTCGGCGATCAGCAGCAATTGCGCGAGATGCTGGGCCGACAGCCCTGTCTGCGATTGCCGGGTCCAGCGCGTCAGGTGAACCGGGTAGCCGCCGGGCGAGCCCAGCGCGTGGCCCGACAACAGCTCCCGCACCCGCTTCAGATAGCGATCGGGGCGCTCGTTGGGCTTCAGCGGCACGCTGGCCTCGCCCTGTGGCGTCAGCGCCCACAGCGTCATGTTCGACTCGTCGATGCGAACGGCCTTGAGATCGGTATTGAACAGGACGTTGAGCCTGAGTTCGTCCTCGGGCGAGAGTTCGTCGTTCATAGCGCCTTGAATGCGGCGCGCGCGGCGTCGATGGTGGCATCGATGTCAGCGTCGGAATGCGCGGCCGAGACGAAGCCAGCCTCGAACGCTGACGGTGCGAGATAGATGCCGTGCTCGAGCATGGCGTGGAAGAAGCGGTTGAAGCTGTCCTTGTCGCACTGCATGACCTCGGCAAAGCTCGTTGGCGGTTTGGCGGCGAAGTAGAGGCCGAACATGCCGCCGACCGAGTCGGCGCAGAACGTGACGCCGCTGTCGCGGGCAACGGCGGTCAGGCCCTTGACCAGTCGCTCGGTGCTGGCGGCGAGACGCGCGTGGAAGCCCGGTTCGCCGATGGCCTGGAGGGTCGCGAGGCCGGCGGCGACCGCGACCGGGTTGCCTGACAAGGTGCCGGCCTGATAGACGGGCCCGACCGGCGCGAGCTTGTCCATCACGTCGGCACGGCCGCCGAACGCGCCGACCGGCATGCCGCCGCCGATGACCTTGCCGAGCGTCGTCAGGTCGGGGCGGATGCCGAGCAGTTTCTGCGCGCCGCCGAGATCCACGCGGAAGCCGGTCATCACTTCGTCAAGGATCAGCAGCGCGCCGGATGCGTCGCACAGCCTGCGCATCGCGGCCATGAACTCGGCAGTGGGCTTGACCAGGTTCATGTTTCCGGCGAAGGGCTCGACGATGATGCAGGCGATTTCCTTGCCGAGTTCGGCGAAGGTGCGCTCCAGCCCGGCAACGTCGTTGTAGTCCAGTACCAGGGTCTGCGCGGCGGTTTCCGCCGGCACGCCGGCAGAAGTGGGGTTGCCGAAGGTCAGTGCGCCGGAGCCGGCCTTGACCAGCAGGAAGTCGGCATGGCCGTGGTAGCAGCCCTCGAATTTGACGATCTTGCTGCGTCCGGTGAAGCCGCGTGCCAGGCGGATCGCACTCATGGTCGCCTCGGTGCCGGACGAAACCAGCCGGACCTTTTCGATGCTGGGTACCAGGCGCGTGATCAGCTCGGCGATTTCCAGTTCGGCGGCCGACGGCGCACCGAACGAGAGCCCGCGTGCGGCGGCATCCTGCACCGCCTTGACGGTACCAGGATGGGCGTGTCCGAGAATCGCCGGGCCCCAAGAGCCGACGTAATCGATGTATTCCCGGCCGTCGGCATCCCATACCCGCGATCCGCGTGCATGGTCGAAGAATATCGGCGTGCCGCCTACGCCCCTGAATGCACGGACGGGCGAATTCACGCCGCCGGGGATGACTTTCTGCGATTGCTCGAACAGGATTTCGTTGCGGCTCATGGCTGGTTTCATTGTTCCGATTCCACTTCAAACAGTTGGTTGAGGGCGTGCGCGGCGGCACGAATGTCTACGGCGTCGAACAGGGCGGACAGCACGGCAAGACTGTCTGCACCGGCATCCAGCAATTGCGGCGCGTTGCCGAGGGTGATGCCGCCGATGGCCACCATCGGGATGTGGATCGATGGCGCAGCATGGCGCAACAGGCTGGTATCCGCACGGCTTGCTGCGGGTTTTGTCGGTGATGCAAAGAAGCTGCCGAAGGCGACATAGTCGGCGCCCGCGGCCTGCGCCGCCTGGGCGCGTTCCAGACTCTGATAGCACGAAGCCCCGATCAGCTTGTCCGGGCCGAGAATGATGCGTGCCTCGCGCAGGCTGCCGTCGTCTCGCCCGAGATGGACGCCGTCGGCCCCGCAGAGATCCGCCAGCCGCAGGTCGTCGTTGATGATCAGCGGGACGTGGAAGCGACGGCACAAGGCATGCAGTTCGCTGGCCTGTTCATGGCGGCGCGCGACATCGCCAGACTTGTCGCGGTACTGAACGGCGGCAACGCCGCCCGCGAGGGCGGCTTCCACCTGACCAAGCAGCTTCTCGGTATCGGCGGTTTCGGGTGTGATGGCGTAGACGCCGCCAGGAAAGTCAGGCATGGCGCGAATCAGGCATTGCCTTCCGTCTGGGAATCCTGGGCCCAGAAGAACCGCTCGGGTATGTACTGGCCCATGCCGGGACGGAAGGCCGCCTTCAGTGCCTCGTAGGTGTAATGCTGGGCTTCGCGCACGGCGACAGTGACGTCCTGGCCATAAGCCAGCGTGGCGGCGATGGCCGAGGCGAGCGTGCAGCCGGATCCATGATAGCTGCCTGGCAGGCGATCCCAGGCGTCGGTCTGCACGTGGCCATTGGCGTCATACAGGCTGTTCAGCACGCGTGGCGTGGCTTCATGGGTACCGGTGATCAGCACGTATTCGCAGCCCAGATCGGTCAGCTGCCGGGCGCAGGCCACCAGGTCCAGATCGTCTTCGTCCGATTCGAACATCGCCAGTCGACGCGCTTCATGGCTGTTGGGCGTGAGGATGCTGGTCTGCGGGATCAGCAGGTCGCGCATGGCCGCGATCATGTCGTCGGTGGCAAGTTCGTCGCCGCGTCCGGACGACAGCACCGGGTCGAGCACCACGGGGATGTCTGGGTAGTCGGCAAGGATCTCGGCGATCACCGCTATCGACTCGGGGCTGCCCAGCATGCCCAGCTTGAATGCGGCCACGGGAACGTCCTCGAGCAGCATGCGGGCCTGGTCCACGACCCATTCGGAATCGATCACCAGGATCTCGTCCACGCCGGCGGTGTCCTGCACCGTCAGCGCAGTGATGACCGACAGGGGGTGGCAACCCATGCTGGCCAGCGTCAGCAGGTCCGCCTGGATGCCGGCGCCGCCGGTCGGGTCGGACGCGGCAAAGCTGAGCACCATCGGGGGAGTCGGTTTGGGGGTGAAAATAGGCGGCATGACGTCACTGCTTTAGAATCAGCCTTCGATTTTATCTGAATTCCCCATATCCCCATGTCTGAAGCGCCCGAGTACAGAAACTGGATGTGCCTGATTTGCGGCTGGATCTACCATGAGGAGACCGGTGCACCGGACGACGGCATTGCGCCGGGTACCCGGTGGGAGGACGTGCCGATCAACTGGACCTGCCCGGACTGCGGCGCGCGCAAGGACGATTTCGAGATGGTGGCGTTCTAGGGCCGGGCGCCGGAAACTCCCTTATATTGCTCGGGACGGCTCAAGAAAGCGGCTGAACGGGCGTTAGGGCGTAGGCGTCACCAGGTTTTGTCATAGAATCCACGCCCGGCCGAGGTGTCGTTGCAGTCTAGGGTGCGGCCGGATCGAATAGAACAATTTGTGAATTGGAGAGCGTCATGATTTTTCGTTGGATGGCAGTTTGGACCCTGTTCCTGTTTTCGGCGAGTACATGGGCGATTTCACCTTATATCCAGGGCGACCCGGTCACGGGCGGCAGCACCCAGGGGGCAGCCATGGCGGTCGAGGCCAAGCTAAAGAGCGGCGGATTCAAGGTGGTCGGAAAGTATTTCCCCAAGGGCCTGGCGGACTATGGCGTCGTGATCGCCACGGATGACGCGATGCTCAAGGAAGTCGGCGCGGCAGGCGGCAACGCCGTGCTGGGCGCAGCGATTCGCGTGGGCGTGAAGGCGGACGGCAGTGTCGCGTACACCAACCCGGACTACTGGTATCGCGCCTATTTCCGAAAGGGTTTCGACAAGCGGGAAGCGGCGGTCAAGGCGCTGCAGACGCGGTTGCAGGATGCGCTCGGAGCGGGCAAGGGATTGGGTGGGGACGAGTCCGCATCGAACCTGTCCAATTACCGCTACATGATTGGAATGGAGCGCCTGGATTCCTCGAAGAACGATCTTGCCAAGTATGACGACTTCAACGAGGCGCTCAAGGTCGTGCGCAACAACCTCGCCAAGGGCGTGGGCAAGACCTCCAAGGTCTACGAGATCGTGCTTGCGGACCGCAAGCTGGCGGTGTTCGGCGTGGCGATGAACGATGGCGAGAACAGCGATGGCGAATGGATCAAGCGGATCGACATGCAGGAAAGCATCGCCGGCCTGCCTTACGAGATCTACATCGTCGACGATGAGGTGAAGTCGCCTTTCGGACGTTTCCGCATTGCGCTGGCTTTCCCCGATGTGGGCATGGGCCAGTTCATGCGCATCTCATCGCTGCCCGGGGTCATCAACACCACCATGAGTGAAGTTGCAGGCGCGGAAAAGAAAACCGAGAGTTCCTGGTAAGAAGAGCCGGGATACGCGTTTTCCTGCCAAGGGGTGCTGCATTGCAGCACCCCTTTTCTTTTGTATGTCCTGGATTTCGAGGCGGGCGGCAGGCGCTAAAGAAGCACGTGCCGGTGCCGTAATGTTTACCACACAGGGGGCGGCAAGTGCCGTCCAAACGGCGGTTCTCTTGGAGAAAACGTGTGGATAACGAAGCTTTGAAAGGCGTCAAGGTGATGGTCATCGACGACAGCAACACCATCCGCCGCAGCGCAGAAATCTTTCTGAACCAGGCCGGATGCGAAGTCATCCTGGCGCAGGATGGTTTCGATGCACTGTCGAAAATCACCGATCACGACCCCGACGTGGTGTTTGTCGACATCATGATGCCGCGACTCGACGGCTACCAGACCTGTTCGCTGATCAAGCGCAATGCCAAATACCGCAGCACGCCCGTCATCATGCTGTCGTCCAAGGACGGGCTGTTCGATCGCGCGCGCGGCCGCATGGTCGGTTCGGATGAATACCTGACCAAGCCTTTCACCAAGGATACGTTGCTGACGGCCGTGCGCGAGTATGCGTGCGCCGGCGTCTAACTTTCTCAAGGAGCATTGAACATGTCTATCAGCCGAATCCTCGTCGTCGACGATTCCCCCACCGAGCGCTTTTTCCTGTCCGAACTGCTGGTCAAGAACGGCTACCTGGTCAGCATGGCCGAAAGCGGCGAAGAGGCTGTCGTGCAGGCCAAGCAGACGCTTCCCGACCTGATCGTGATGGATGTCGTGATGCCCGGAATGAACGGCTACCAGGCGACGCGAATGATCACCAAGGAGGATGCGACCAAGCACATTCCGGTCATCATGTGCACGACCAAGGGTCAGGAAACCGACAAGGTCTGGGGCATTCGTCAGGGCGCGAAAGCCTATCTGGTGAAGCCGGTCAAGCCTGAAGACCTGCTGTCGCAGATCAAGGCGCTGGGCTGAGCAGACCGACATGGCCAAGAAATTCAATCTGCGCGAGTTTCAGACCACGCTGTCGCAGCAGCTGCAGGCGGCGGCCAGTCGCGACAACACGGGTTCCCGCCTGGGCTTCAAGGCGGGAAGCCTGAACTGGTTGGTGAGCCTCTCCGACACCGAGGAAGTGCTGCCCGTGCCGCACATCGTCAAGGTGCCGGGCTCGCGGCGCTGGTTTCGCGGCATTGCCAACATCCGGGGCAATTTGTATGCGGTCAGCGATTTTGCAGATTTCATGGGCATGGGTGTGACGCCCGACCATTCCGAGTGCCGCCTGCTGATTCCGCACCACGACTTCGGTGTCAATGCGGCACTGCTGGTGCGCACCACGATGGGATTGAAAAACATCAATCGCTATCAGGTGCGCAACGAACAGGCGGCGCATCCGTGGATCGCTCGCCGGTATGCCGACGAGTCCGGCATCGACTGGTGTGACATGGATTTCGGGCAGCTGCTCGGCAACGACGAATTTCTCAGGGTTGAGGCTCAGCTCGGTAACTGATCGGTCTTTGAATACTTGGCGCGAAGGCGCTGAAAACGGAGGATTTAAGCAATGAACATGTCGATTACGATGAATGGCTTCAAGGGTTTGGCTGGCCGCATGACCGAAAAGGTCACAGGCAAGAAGGGGGCCGAGCACACCACCCTGATCATGCAGTCCGTGCGCAAGCTGGCCAACAAGGAGGCGGGCAAGGTGCCGCTGATCGGCCATCTGCCGGTCGACAAACAGTATCTCTATACCGGCGGCACCTTGATCGTCTCGCTGCTGCTGGCCGCCGGCTTCACCATCTACAGTTCAGTTCAGCTCGACAACCGGGCTGGCTACGAGGCCCGCACAGGGGAACTCGAGGTGATGTCGCAGCGGCTTCCGCTGACCGCGCAGCAGTCGGTGCTGGGCAATGCCGCTGCTTTCAAGAAGCTGGCCGAAGGCAAGTCCGACTTCGAAAAGAACCTGGCGGGACTGATGAACGGCGACAGCGACGTGCCGGCGACCCGGGGCGCGGCACGTGATTCGCTGGATAAGGTCAGTGCGCACTGGCAGAAATTCGATCCACAGGTCAAGTTGATCCTGTCGCAGGAAAAGGACCTGGTGGCGATGAACGAGAACATCAAGCGCATTAATGCGCTGAGTTCGGATCTTCAGGATGTTTCCGAGCAGCTTGCCAGCCAGTTGCTCGACGCCGGTGCCAGCGTACGCGAGGTGTCGCGTGCCAACCATCTGGTCATGTTGAGTCAGCGCTTGCCGAAAAACGCCAACATGCTGATGTCTTCCGACCTTATCGATCCCGAAGTGGTGCTGCAACTGGAAAAGGACACGACTTCGTTCCGCGAGACGGTGCAGGCACTGATGGAGGGCGCGGCCAGCCGCAGGCATGACAGCATGATGACGCTGGAAGATCTCGGCACCAACATGGGCGACATGGTGGAAGCGGTGGGCGCGGTGCTGGGCAATACCCAGTCCCTGCTGAAGGCGAAGGTGGCAGCAAACAACCTGTTCAACGGCAGCGACGCGCTGCTGAAGGATACCGACGAACTGGCCGATGCCTACCGGTCCCTGGGCGGCGTCGGCTATCTGATGGCTGCCTTGTTCGGCGTGCTGGCCATCGGCTCCCTGGTGTTGCTTGGCTTGGTCAACATCAACGAAACCAAATCGCGTGCACGCAAGAGCGAAGAGGAAAACGGTCGCAACCAGGAAGCGATTCTGCGTCTGATGGACGAGCTCGGCGAACTTGCCGAAGGCAACCTCACCATCAATGCCAGCGTGACGGAGGATATCACCGGCGCGGTGGCCGACTCGATCAACTACACGGTAGAGGAGCTGCGCAGCCTGGTGCGCGGAATCAACCAGGCCGCGCTGCAGATGGATCAGGCAGCCAGCCAGGCCGGACAGGTTTCCGAGACGCTGCAGCAGGCTTCGCGCCGGCAGACCGAGGAGATCGAGGAGACTTCCGCTGCAGTGGTGAATCTGGCGCAGTCGGTGCAGCAGGTCTCGGGCAATGCGGCCGAGTCCGCCCGCGTGGCCGAACAATCCCTGGCAGCGGCCGAGAAGGGCCAGCAGGCGGTGGCGAACGCCATCTCCAGCATGAACGGCCTGCGCGAGCAGATCCAGGAAACCTCGAAGCGAATCAAGCGCCTCGGCGAATCGTCGCAGGAAATTGGCGAAATCGTCGAACTGATTTCCGACATTACCGAGCAGACCAACGTGCTGGCGCTCAACGCAGCCATTCAGGCGGCATCCGCAGGCGAAGCTGGCCGAGGCTTCTCGGTGGTGGCCGAAGAAGTGCAGCGGCTGGCAGAACGTTCTGCCGATGCAACCAAGCAGATCGCAGCCATCGTCAAGACCATTCAGTCCGACACGCACGATACCGTGGCGGCGATGGAAGTGTCGACGCAGGGCGTGGTCGAAGGCGCCAAGCTGTCCGATGCCGCCGGCCAGACGCTGGCAGAGATCGGCGATGTGTCGAAGAAGCTGGCCGGCCTGATCGCCGACATTTCCTCGGCGACCCAGAGCCAGGCCGAATCGACAGCCAAGGTGGCGGAAACCATGCAGGACATCAAGTCGATTTCTGCCCAGACCAGCACCGGCACGCAACAGACCGCCGAGTCGATCGGCGGCATGAAGCAGCTGGCGCAAGACCTCAAGGCTTCGGTTGCAGGCTTCAAGCTTGCCTGATCGAGCGAATTGCACCGCGAAACGTAAGCCGAACCCGGCCACTGCAACCTACGTCAGGAACTACATACCATGAGCGCCTTACTCGACTACGATACCGGCCCGCTGAACTGGGTGCGCGGAGACATCGACACTGCCCTGCAAGCTGCCCTGGGGCGCATCCAGGCCTACAGCGTCGATGCCGACCTTACCAATGCGCTGCGACTCGCGCGCGACGACGCCCACCAGGTCACCGGTGCGCTGCGCATGGTCGGTCTCGAAGGCGCTGCGACCCTGGCGGGGACGCTGGAATCGTGCCTGGCTGATGTCAATGAAAATCGTTTGCAGGCAGATGACGAGATGCTGCGTGCGATGCGCAACGCCCTCGAAGGCCTGCAGCGCTGGGTCAAGGATCTGGCCGACGGGCGCGGCAGCGGCGAATTGGCCCTGTTTCCGCTGTACAAGCGGCTGCGCGAATTGCAGGGTGCCGAGCGGGTATTCGAAGGCGAGCTGTTCTTTCCCGACCTGCGCTCGCGAGTCAAGGGCAAGACGGCCCACGACAGCCTGACGCAGGAGGAACTCGCGGCCAAGGTCAAGGCTGCACGCGGTCTGTTCCAGCGCGGCTTGCTGTCGTTTCTCCGCAATGTCGACGCCGAGCAGGGGCTGCATCGCATGCGTGACGCGCTGGCTTCTATCGAGCGGATTGCGCCATCCCAGGCTTCGCAAACCTTCTGGTGGGCCTGTGTCGGATTCGTCGACAGCCTGATTGCGCGGGGTGTCGAAGCCGATTTTCATGTCAAGCAGCTGCTTGCCCGCGTCGACCTGCAGATGCGTCGCCTCATGGAGGGCTCCCCGCAGGTGGCAGAACGGCTGTTGCGCGACGCGCTGTTCTTCGTCGCAAAGAGCCAGACCCTGGAAGGGCGGGCGGCAGAAGTCCGGACCACGTTCGGTCTCGACCGCTACATGCCGGGCCGCGGCCTGCTGGATCCCGAAGCGCTGGCGCGCATGCGCCCGCTGCTGGCCGCGCTCCAGGCCGGCCTCAAGGCAGCCCGCGACAGCTGGCATGCCTACGTCGAAGGCCACGCCGATCAGCTGGCCCAGTTCCAGGACCATGTGATGCAGCTGCAGCCGCAGGCGCAGATGCTGGAAAACAGCGGCCTTGTGCCACTGCTCAATGAACTCGTTGCGGCGGCCGGGGCGGTCGGCAGCCTCGAAGGCGAGCCACGCGAACAGATGAATCTGGAAGTCGCCGCGACCCTGCTGTTCATGCAGAATGCCATCGACCGCGAGGACGTGCTGCAATCCGATTTCGCCGAACGCGCCGGCAGCCAGCAGGCCCGCCTGCGCGCCCTGATCGAAGGCCGCGAGTTGCCCGCCAGCACGGTGGAACCGGCGAGCCAGCGTGAAGCGGAGCGCGACATGCTGGTACACATGGCGCAGGAGGTCGGACAGAACCTGAAGCAGATGGAGGAAGCGCTCGATGCCTTCTTCCGCGATGCGGACGAACGCGAAGCACTGGCCGGCCTGCCTGCGCTGGCCCAGCAGGCGCAGGGCGCGCTGACGATGCTGGAACTGCCTCAAGCGGCCAGCCTGTTGAAGGCTGCAATCGACGAGGTCCAGCCATTCTTGAGCGAAGGCCATCCCGACGCGGCAGGTCAGCAACGGTTGGCCGACGCCTTCTCGAGCCTCGGGCTGTATGTCGAATCCTATTGCTCGGGTCGCGCCGATGCCGTGAACATCCTGCGCCCCATCCTGGTTGATTTCGGATTGATCGAAGAAGAACCTGCCGAAGAGGAGGAATACGGCCATTCAGTGGAGTCCGGCATGCCGGCACGCAAGGCCGAGGTCAAGGATGCCTATCTGGGGTGGCGAGACCAGCCTGACGAGGGCGCAAAAAAAAAATTCATTGAAGTCCTGACCGAGCTCAGCCGCGATGCCGAGCTGGTCGACGATGACCTGCTGAAGCAGCAGACCCAGGCTGCGCTCGAAGCCAGCCGCGAACCTGCCGAAGCGCCTCGGGAACTGGATGACGCGATCGAGGCGCTGAGCGGGCTGCCTCTGCCGGCGCGTGCGGTCGCCGCGCCCGCGGTCACGGCCGAAGCTGTCGCGCCCCGGCCCGTTGAACCGGACAGCAGCATGTCCATCATCCGTCTGCCCGAAGCAGCAGAAGAAGGCCCAGCCGTCGAGGTCGGCGTGCCAGAGTTTTGCGAGCTTCCGGAACTGGCGCATCCGGCAGCCGAGACCGGAACGGCCAGCAGCGCGATTGCGGACTCGGCCGTGGCCGAGATGCCTCCCGCCTCGAATGACGACGGGCAGGCCGAAGACACGCTTCTGGCCGTCATTCCCGAAGGGGTCGAGCCGGAATTGCTGGAAATCTTCCTGGAAGAGGCCAACGAAGTCCTGGCGACGATGGGCGAGGCCACCACGGCTTGCCAGGGCAATCCCGACGACCAGGACGCGCTGACGGTGATCCGTCGTGCGTTCCATACGCTGAAGGGCAGTGGGCGTATGGTCGGCCTGAGCGACCTCGGGGAAACGTCATGGCGTTTCGAACAGCTGATGAACGGTTGGCTGAACGAAAAGAAAGCGGCCAGCAATGATCTGCTGATCCTGATCGGACGCGCCAAGAGCGTGTTCCAGGATTGGGTCGCTGCGCTGCAGTCCGCTCAGCCGCTGGCGCTTCGCGTACCTGTCCTGCTGGCTGGGGCCGATCGTGTGGCACAGGGACAAGCGCTGGATGTCGAGGTGGTCCCTGCGCCTGCTGCAGAAGAAATTCCCGCATTCGCTGCAGCCGAAATGACCGCAACATTGTCCGAGACAGCCGAGGAAGCCGCCGGGGCGACCGAGCCCGACGCTGTGGTCGAAGCGCCTGTGGTCGAAGCGCCTGTGGTCGACGTCGAGGCCGACGCCATGTCCGCGTTCGCGCAGGCAGCCGAAGAGGAAGCAGTGGGCGAAGGCGAGGAACCGGCAGTTGAAGCAGGATCCGGCGCAGCGCCGCAGGCCGCTGACGCGGCGGCGGTTGTGGTGGCGGTTCAGGAAGACATGCTGCCGGTGGAACC
The DNA here is from genome assembly GCA_041912015.1 of Thiobacillus sp. GTDB lineage: Bacteria > Pseudomonadota > Gammaproteobacteria > Burkholderiales > Thiobacillaceae > Thiobacillus. The sequence continues at coordinate 32,060 of JAYRNU010000118.1, forward strand.
GGCCGTCGAAGGCGATGCATCAGGCCATGCTGAAATCGAAATGTCGGCTGTCGATGCGGCGCAATCCGACGAAGCGCTGCTGCCTGAATTTGCGTCGCGAGACTACAGCGTGCCAGCCACGCCCTTGCCGGCGGTGGGGGCCATCATCGAATACGCCGTGCCCTGCGCGGCATCGCTGGGAGAGGACGAAGCACCGGGCGAGCCCGAGAGCGTGGCGGGCGCCCAGCCGGCCTCCGACGAAGTATGCGTCGGTCCGGTGTGTCTCTCCGCCGGCCTGTTCGATATCTTCATGGCCGAGGCGTACCAGAGGCTTGCCGTCCTGCTGGAGGAGTCCGACCGTCTCGCCGAGATCGCCGACGGCGTGGTAAGCGAACATGCGCGCCGCGCCGTCCATACGCTGGCCGGGATTGCCGGTACGGCGGGCATCGCTGCGCTGGCAGACCTGTCGCACGCGCTCGAACTCTACTGGAACCGCTTCGTCAATATTCCATTGCCAGGTGCGCATCTGGCGCTCGTGGGAGAAACGATTTCGCGCCTGCAAGGCATGGTCACGAGCATCGAGGGCCGGGAGCTGCCGGATCCGGCGAACGACCTGATTGCAACCCTTGGCGAACTCGGTGACGAGCAAACGGCAGCGGCCGTCGAAATGCCTGGTGAATCCACCGAGACCGTGGCTAAGGCGGAGACCGGAACGATCGACGCAGAGCCGCCCCTCGATGCGGCAAGTGAAAGCGAGCCGGCCGAAGCGCCCGCCGCACCCGAAATCGTGCCGCTGGACGTCAGCGCCCTGGTGCCGGACGTCAAGCCCGTCACCGCGGCGCCAGTGTTCGAGCGACGCGAGGTCACGGATGAGATCGATCAGCAGTTGCTGCCGATATTCCTTGAGGAATCCGAGTCCCTGGTGCCGGATGCCAGCGTACAGCTTCGTGCCTGGAAAACGGCGCCGGACGACGTGTCTGCGCGCGATGCCCTGCGTCGCACCCTGCACACGATCAAGGGCAGTGCGCGCATGGTTGGCGCCATGCGTCTGGGCGAGTTGACGCACGTCATGGAATCACGCGTGATCGCAGTCATCGAAGGCCAGCTGGAAGCAACGCCGGAGGTGTTCGAAACGCTGGAAGCCCAGGCTGACCGCCTGGCCGATGCGGTGGAGCGCCTGAAGCAGGGCGACCTGTCGCCTGTGCCCGACGAGGCTCCGCTGGCAGCGCCGGTCGAGCCGATCCCTGCGCCTGTTACGGGCAGCGTGCAGGCAGAAACGCCCACGGCAACCGATGCGCCTATGCATGCGATCCCGGTGACGCGCGACAGCAATGCCCTGACATTGCGGGTGCGTGCCGACTGGGTGGATCGTATGGTGAACCAGGCAGGCGAGGTGGCCATTGCGCGATCGAGGATCGAGAGCGAAATGTTCAGTTTCAAGCGGCATGTCAGCGAACTGTCCGACGCATTGGCGCGCCTGCGCGGTCATATCCGCGAGGTCGAAATTCAGGCCGAATCGCAGATGCAGGCGACCTTCCAGTCGCAGGGCGTGGCGGAAGAGTTCGACCCGCTCGAGTTCGACCGCTTTACGCGTTTCCAGGAGGTCACGCGCTTCCTGGCCGAGAGCGTGAACGACATTTCCACCGTGCAGCACATCCTGCTGGCACGGCTGGGCGAAGCCGACGCGGCCCTGGTCCACCAGACCCGACTCAACCGTGAACTGCAGCAGAATTTGCTGCGGGTACGAATGGTTCCGCTGTATTCGGTGGCCGAACGTCTCTACCGCACCGTGCGTCAGACTGCGCGTGACGTGAACAAGCGCGCCCAACTCGACATCCATGGCGGCGATCTGGAAATCGACCGCTCGGTGCTGGAAAAGGTCACGGCGCCGATCGAGCATCTGTTGCGCAACGCGCTGGCGCATGGCATTGAATCGCCCGAGCAGCGCCGCGCGGCGGGCAAGGCCGAGTTTGGCGAAATCGTGCTGTCCGCACGCCAGTCCGGCAACGAAATGGTGCTGACCGTCCAGGATGACGGCGCCGGCCTCAACTTCGCACGCATCCGTGAAAAGGCCGAGGCAAACGGCCTGTTGCTGCCCGGGACCGAGCCGACTGAGACCCTGCTGGCGCAGATGATCTTTGCCGCCGGATTCACGACAGCAGAAACCGTCAGCCAGGTTGCCGGTCGCGGCGTCGGCATGGATGTGGTCAAGAGCGAAATTTCCGCCCTGGGTGGCCGCATCGACATCACCTCGAAGCAGGGGGCGGGAACCTGTTTCAGCATCTATCTGCCGCTGACGCTGGCGATGACCCAGGCCGTCATGGTTCAGGCTGCCAAGCACGACTACGCGCTGCCCGCCACGCTGGTGCAGCAGGTACTTGAACTGAATCCGGCCGATCTGGAAAAGGCGATGGCGGCCGGTGAAGTGACCTGGCGTGGTGGCCGCTATCCGTTCTTCTACCTGCCCCATCTGCTGGGCGACACCGAGGCGGTGCACGAGGTGCAGCGATACAACCCGGTGTTGCTGCTGCAAAGCGGCACCAGCCAGACGGCCGTGCTGGTCGACTTGATCGAAGGTTCGCGTGAAATCGTGGTCAAGAACATCGGGCCGCAAATGGCGCGGATCACCGGTGTCGCGGGCGCTACCGTCCGCGGCGACGGCCGCGTGATCCTGATCCTGAATCCGGTGCCGCTGGCACTGCGCTGGTCCAGCCAGCCGCATACCGCGATGGAGCGGCCTGCCGAATCGGTGGAAGTCAGCGCCGCCTTGCAGCCGCCGATGGTGCTGGTGGTGGACGATTCATTGACCGTCCGCAAGATCACGACACGGCTGCTTAGCCGCGAGGGCTTCAGGGTGGACTCCGCCAAGGATGGGGTCGATGCGCTGGAAAAAATGAACGATCTGTTGCCGGATATCGTGCTGCTCGACGTCGAAATGCCGCGCATGGACGGCTTCGAACTGGCTCGCGTGATGCGCAGCGATCCGCGTCTGAAGTCGGTTCCGATCATCATGATCACGTCGCGGACCGCGGACAAGCACCGCAATCGCGCGATGGAAATCGGCGTCAACGTGTATCTGGGCAAGCCCTATCAGGAGCAGCAGCTGCTCGACCACATCGCCGAGCAGTTGGGGCAGGAGGCGGCGATTCCGGCTTGAGTCACATCGCTGGTGAAGGAACGGGCGCTGGACGCCCGTTTTTTTGTACCTAGAGCTTGAGCCTCGAAAGGCCGCCGCAGGCCAGCGCGTTGAGCGCCGCATTCCCCCGTTCTGGGTCACGGTGGAACGTGGCCGTGAGTTGCTGGGCAATGTCCAGCCAATGCGACTTGGCAGCCGTCACCAGGCTGGCAAGCGTGGCGGCATTGCGATGGACGAGCCACGCTTCGTAGGCGAGGGGCAGGGCCGGGAAAAGTTCACGCCGCAGGCCGGAAAGATTGGCCAGGTAGAAATGCAGCGAGCCGATGGCTTCGCGGTCCAGCAGGGTCGGCAGCGTCACCAGGCAATCGGCCAGGTGGTCGCGCACTGCGCGTGCCAGCAACTCGGCGTGGCGGGAGACAAGCTGGCCCAGCATCGTGTTCCAGTCCTCGCCCAGCAGGGACTCGGCCCTTGATTCGCCGATTTCGTGCAGGATCATGACCTCGCTCTCGGCCTCGGCCATGCGGTCAAGTCCGCGCTCGATGTCACGCTCGAAATCGTAGTGGGCAAACGCCCGGCCGAGGGCGCTGTCCTTTTCCTTCCACTGCCATTCTTCGTACTTGTTCCACAGCAGGCGGCGAACCGCGTCCATGCGCAGGAAAATCGCGCCATCCCGCATCGTGGCGGGCGGTGCGATCAGGTCGCGCGCATATTCACAGCCCGCCACCAGCACCTGCACGCCGTCGCGCAGCTCGGCGCGCTTGAGTTCGGCGAGCACGAAGTGCGGCTTGCCGAAACGCCCCAGCCCGCTGCTGTACACGAGACCCATCGGGATCAGGGCGCGATTGATGTCATGGGCATCGAACGGGTCGATGCGCGTCTTGCTAAGTGGCAACGGTTCGAAGTCCTCTTCCTCGATCGCATTCCACAAACTTTCGCGGGCATTGAGCCAGTCGCCGAGCTCGTCCTTGGGCAGCCGTGCACCGTAGGGGATTTCCATCTCCCAGCGATAGTACTCGCGCATCTCCAGAAGAAACGTGCACATCGTCATGTCGCGCGCGTGACGTGCATCGGTGATGGTGCAATTCTTCTGGACGGTATCGATGAGTGCGGAGAGATTCTCGACCATGCTCAACTCCTGAAGACGGCTTCAGTTCCGAGTTTACAAATAAAAACAGCCCGATCAACCGGGCTGTTTCTAGGGGTATTGCAGGCGCCTTGTGCGGCAGCGGCAATCGCTCAGTCACGCATCAGTGACGGCGGGTGGAACCGAAATAATTCAGGTCCGCGCGCGAGCGCCGACTGAGCTCGAAGCGGGCCGCATCGGCACCGCCGAACTGGCCGGCGAGCTGGCCATAAGCTTCGGCTGCCCAGGCCTTGTCGTTGAGCGCGTCGGCAATTCCCTCGGCCCAGCGCAGCTTGTCTGCAGGCTTGCTCAGGTGGGAACCGCATTGCGCATACCATTTCCTGAGCGCTTCCGCCGGCAACGCAAACCCCCTGAGGCGGTCGATGAACTGGATGCAGGCGTCGCCATTGCTGCAGACAGCCGCTGCCGCCGCATACAGTTCGTCCGCCTTGGCGCCGTTGCCCATGGCGGCATACAGGCGGCCGATGTGGGTCAGCGCGAAATGATCTTTGGCCCTGGCACGCGCGGCTTCCAGCAGACGGCCGGCTTCTGCCGCATCCTGGGTTGCGGCGAAGCTCGCTTCGGCAAGCTTGGCCAGGTCGTAGACCGTGGCGTTGGCATCGGCTGCCAGCGCGGATTCGCGCGCGCCGAGATAGGCGCGTGCCTTGCCGACGCCGAGTTCGCGATGCTTCATTTTCGCAGCCGTGACGACAAGATCCTTGAATGCGATGAAGTCCGTGGCATTTTCCGCGGCACGGTCGAGCAGGCGGCCGAGCCACGCGGCGTCGTCCAGGTTGCTGTCGACTGCGATCAAGATAGGCTTGTAGCGCGAGAACTGGTAGCTGGTTCCGTCGAGCTGGGCTTCGGCGGACTCGATCAGCTTGGCTGCGTAGAACGGATCCTCCAGTTCGAGCCGGACGCGTTCGGCCAGCGCAAGGAACTGCTTGACGCTGGTCGCCTCCTTTTCGAGTTGCTGGAATTCAAGATAACGCGCGTGATTGGCCTGGCGCTTCTCGAGTTTTTCCCTGACCCGGGTCAGACGCTGGGCATCGTCGGCCAGGTGCGCTTCGACGGCGGCGACGAGCTTCTGCATTTCGTCCAGCCCTGCCACGGCGTCCTCGGCCTTGTCGAGCAGCGCTGCCGCGCCGGGCTTGTCGCCGACGCCGGCCAGGCCTTCTGCCAGCTCGATGTATTCGCCCGTTGCGGTCGCCAGGTCGCCGGCCTTCTTCAGGGCCGACTGCATGAATGCCGCGTCGCCGGCCTGCTTGGCCGATTCGATCAGGGTCTTTGCGGCAGTGAAGTCGGTCGCGCCGTGCAGGGCACGTTCATACAGGGCTTTTGCACGTGCCGGGTCGCCCAGGGTTTTGGTGACTTCGCCGGCCAGCGACAGCAGATCGGGCACGCTGGAGAGCTTTTCCGCAGCCTTGTTGAAAATGGCTGCCGCGTACTCCTTGTCCAGAAGATGGTTGGCCGATGTGGCCGCCAGCTTGCTGTACTCCACGGCGCGGGAGATCTTGGCCTCGGCCTTTTCCAGCACTTTCCTGGCGAAGGCCCCGTCCGAGATCACGCTCATCACGTTCTTCGCCAGGTCGATCAGCGGATCGAGGTTGCTGGTTTCCTTCAGCGCCTTTTCGTAGGCGCCCACGGCCGCAGCCTTGTCGCCCAGCACCTTGAACTTGGCCTCGGCCAGCGCGACCTGCTCCTCGCCGCTCATGCAGTAGTCTTCCGCGGTCTGCAGCAGCTCTTCGGCGCGTCCCTGCTCGCCCAAGGCCTTGTAGACGATGGCACAGGCGGCCAGGTCCTTGGTGAACTGGCAGTCGTCAGCCACGCGGTCCATCAACTCCTTGGCATAGGCGGCGTCAGCCGGTTCTTGCAGGGCTTCAAGCGCAAGCGCGGCATAGTCGGCGCCGCCGCTGCATTGGGCTTCTTTGGGGGTGAGGGTGTCGCGGGTGGCCATGAATACGTCTCCGTGAAAATGGATCGGGCAATTTTCCGCTGTCGCGCGGTGGGCAGCCAATCAGTAATGTCGATGATGGCATTAATGCATTGAACAATAGGGGATGGAACGGAGGCCGGATGACGGCAGCGGGGTGCCGGGTCCCGTGCGTTGCAGCACTGGATCCGGTTTGCGAGGAAGCACGTCGTCCGTCGACCCGTACGCGCACGGTAGCCCATACATCGTTTGCGGTGTCCGTTGCCATGCCGCGAGACGCCGCGTCGACGCCTCGTGAAGGGCCGGCGCAATCCGGACGCCAACCTGGCTCCCATTCATCCGGGAGAGATCTTAGGTCGACTCAAACTGCCGGCGCAGCCCCGGCCTCGCTCGCTGCCTGCTTGGCACTGTCGATGTCAGCCGCAATGGCCGCAACCAGTCCCGCGGGCAGCCGCGGCATGGCGGCCGGCGCCAGCGACAAGGTGCATTGCTACGGCGTGACGTTTGCCGGGGTGGGTGCCGCGTCGAGCGAGCGGGTGGCCGAGGGGGCAGCCGCCTGCGTGGCTGCAGCGTACCTGCAAACCTGGCCGCCGGATGAACCGATCGTCGGGCTGACGTGTCCGGCGGCCTGGTCGATCAGTGCTTGGCCGGTTGCGGCATGAGCCTGTCGATATAGGCGATCGACACCGCCGACACGATGAACGCCATGTGGATGAGCGTATGCCACATCAGCACCTTGTCGCTCAGGTTGGGGGCATTGATGAAGGTCTTGAGCAGGTGGATCGACGAGATGCCGATGATGGCGGTGGCGAGCTTGACCTTGAGCACATTGGCGTTGACGTGCGACAGCCACTCCGGTTCGTCCGGATGACCCTCGAGGTTCAGCCGTGAGACGAAGGTCTCGTAGCCGCCCACGATCACCATGATCAGCAGGTTGGAGATCATGACGACGTCGATCAGCCCAAGCACGATGAGCATGATGGCCTCTTCGCTCAGCGTGAAGGTGCCGACCACGAGGTGCTCCAACTCGACCATGAAGTGCACGACATACACCAGTTGCGCCCCGATCAGGCCCAGGTAGAGCGGCACCTGCAGCCAGCGGCTGCCAAACAGGATGGAGGACAGGAGCTTGTTGCGTGTCGCGACGGGCTGGATTTCTTCTGGATTCATGGGCAATCAGGCAGAAACGGGATCAAAGGACGTAGCGTGCGAGGTCTTCGCTGGCAGCCAGCGCAGCCAGACGGCTGGTCACGGCGTCGGCGTCGACGACGTATTCACCGGTGAAGCTGCCGGCGTCGAAGGATATCTCCTCCAGCAGTTTTTCCATCACCGTATGCAGGCGGCGCGCCCCGATGTTTTCGGTGCGCTCGTTGACCTCGAAGGCGATCTCGGCGATGCGGCGAATACCGTCGTCGGTGAATGTCAGTGCGACGCCTTCGGTTGCCAGCAGGGCCTTGTACTGATGCGTCAGGCAGGCGTCGGTAGCGGTCAGTATTCGCTCGAAATCTTCCACCGACAGCGCTTGCAGCTCGACCCGGATCGGCAACCGCCCCTGCAATTCAGGAATCAGATCGGAAGGTTTGGACAGGTGGAACGCGCCGCTGGCGATGAACAGGATGTGGTCGGTCTTCACCATGCCATACTTGGTCGATACCGTGGTGCCTTCGATCAAAGGCAGCAGGTCACGCTGCACCCCCTGGCGCGACACGTCGCTGCCGTGCGTGTCGCTGCGGGTGGCGATCTTGTCGATTTCGTCGAGAAAGACGATGCCGTTCTGCTCGACCGATTCAAGCGCCAGCTGCTTGGTTTCCTCGTCGTTGATCAGGCGTCCCGCTTCCTCCTCGGTCAGCAGCCTGAAGGCTTCGCGTACTTTCAGCTTGCGGGCCTGACGGCGGCCCTGTGAAAGATTCTGGAACATTCCCTGCAGCTGTTGCGACAGATCCTCCATCCCGGGCGGGGTGAAGATTTCCATGCCGGGGCTGACGGCAGCGACTTCGATCTCGATTTCCTTGTCGTCGAGTTCGCCTTCCCGCAGCATTTTCCGGAATCGCTGGCGTGCCGCGCCCTCTTCGCGCACTGGCTGGGTCTCGCCAAAGCCGACACTGCGCGGCGGCGGCAGGAGCGCGTCGAGAATGCGCTCTTCCGCAGCTTCCTCGGCACGAAACTGCACCTTGGCGGTGGCCAGTTCGCGCGTCCGCTTGACGGCGGTTTCCATGAGGTCGCGGATGATGGTGTCGACGTCGCGGCCGACATAGCCGACCTCGGTGAACTTGGTCGCCTCGATCTTGATGAAGGGGGCATTGGCAAGTCGTGCCAGACGCCGCGCAATTTCCGTCTTGCCGACGCCGGTCGGGCCGATCATCAGGATGTTTTTCGGGGTGATTTCCTGGCGCAGAGGCTCGCTGACCTGCTGGCGCCGCCAGCGGTTGCGCAGGGCGACAGCGACCGCGCGCTTGGCATCGGCCTGGCCAACGATGTGCTTGTCGAGTTCGTGAACGATTTCTTTGGGGGTCATTGCTGGGGCTCGGGATCAGGCGTCAGGGGCGAGGGATGGCGTCGCTTCGCGGAATCTTCAGGGAAACGCGGCCACAAGCCTCGCCTCCTCTGGTCCCTAGTTCCTGGACCCTAATTCCTCGATCACATGATTCTGGTTCGAATAAATGCAGATGTCGCCTGCGATGGTGAGGCTTCGCTTGACGATTTCAAGCGGGGACAGCTCGGTATTTTCAAGCAGCGCACGGGCCGCGGACTGGGCAAAGGCGCCACCGGAGCCGATGGCGGCAATGCCGAACTCGGGCTCCAGCACGTCGCCGTTGCCGGTGATGATCAGGGAATGTTCGCGATCGGCCACCGCGAGCATGGCTTCGAGCCGTCGCAGCATGCGGTCGGTGCGCCAGTCCTTGGCGAGTTCGACTGCACTGCGCATCAGGTTGCCCGAGTGCTTGTCGAGCTTGGCTTCGAAGCGCTCGAACAGAGTGAAGGCGTCGGCGGTGCCGCCGGCAAAGCCGGCCAGCACCTTTTCCTGGTACAACCGCCGCACCTTGCGGGCGGTGGATTTGATGACGATGTTGCCGAGGGTGACCTGGCCGTCGCCGCCGAGCGCAACGTCCGCGCCGCGTCGGACCGACAGAATGGTGGTGCCGCGATATTGTTCCATAAGGAAATTATAAGGGACGACCGGCCTGGCGCGTGGTGCAGCCCGTCCCGCGTCGAGCGCAGGGGTGGACCGGGTGGCCGGCTTCAGCCGGGATGTCGCGGAAGAAGTTGCGCCAGCTGATCGATGCCCATGACGCGGAAGAGTTCGTGGATCAGCGCATTGTGTCCGCGCAAGGTGATGGTCTTTCCGCTGCCCAGCGACTGCATCAGCAGGCTGATGAGCTGGCTGACGGTGGCGTAATCGACGCGGGTCACCTGCGCCAGATCGACCAGGATTTCGTTGCGAACGGCAGCATACTCGCTGAACTGCTGCATGGCGCTTTCGTTGCCAGGGGCGATCTCGCCTTTCAATCGCAATGCGTCATCGCGCGGCTCGGATGGAACGGCCTGCACCACTTCGGCAGCCTGAACCTCGCTCCACGAAGGCGGGGATACCTCGAAGCGCACAGCGTAGTCGACCGCGAGGTCCTCGAATTCCTGCTGCCGGACAAGCGTCTGATAGAGCTCCAGCAGCAGCAGCCAATGCGCCGAACGGCTGTGGGTGGCACGAATGAGGTCCATCAGCAGTGCGGTCAGTCGGTCGATCCCGCTGACCTGCAGTTTGCGTTTGGCCTTGCGCGCAGCGCTGAGAATCTCGGCACACTCGGCTGCGCCCGTTTCGTCGACCATTTCGATAGGTGAAAAATCGATTCGTACCGTGGCTTTCTTGTCGATGGCGGCGATGCGCTCGCGCAGGGCTGCGGTCGCCTTGCTGTCGAGAAATCCGGGCAACTCCAGACGGGTGGCGGTTTGTGCGGCTTGCGCCTGGGACGACCCGCTGCCGCCGATTTTTTGCCAGACCGGAGGTGATGCCTCGAAGCGCATCGCGTATTCGAGCGCAAGCTGTTCGAAGTCCTTTTCGCGGTTCTGGATGGCGTAAAGGTCGAACAGCATGAGCCAGGCGCGGCGGTCGCCGGTTGCGACAACTTCCTTCAGCAAGCGCTCGGCCATCTCGTTCTGGCCGCTGGCATACAGAATGGCAGCTTCGTCCACCTGCGACTGGGGGGCGCCCGTGCTTTCCTCGACCACGATGCCGCTGCCACCGCCCATGTCCATGGTCAGCAGGGTCTCGTGCGGTTCCTGCTCGGCAGCCGACGCCGGCCCTGGTTTGGGGGCGGCGCTGGAAGTCTTGTCCTTGCTTCTTCTGAAAAAAGGGAGGGCCACGGAAGATCGGGGTGCTCGATTCAGGGAGTTGATGTTGGATACTAGCGCTCAAGTCAGATTGCGGCAACCCGTCGCAGGGTGCCGCCGAGCAGGGCGACGACGGCGAGCGAGATGACGATGGCCGGGCCGGCCGGCAAGTCGAATAGCGCCGAAGCTGCCAGCCCTGCAGCATAGGCCACTGCCCCGAGCGCCCAGGCGATGGTCCGGCCCACCCGGCCGGGCAGGCTGCGCACCGCCAGCGCGGGCAGGATCAGGCTGGCAAATACCAGATACACCCCAACCAGCTGCACCGAAGCGGTGATCGCCAGTGCGAAGATCAGGTAGAAACCGAGTGATCCCAGACGCGTCGACCGCATCCACCAGATTGCGAGCAGCAGGGCATACAGCCCTGCAATCTGGACAATCTGCCGCGTGCCCACCCAGAGAATCTGGCCGGTCAGGAGTTCGCCGAGCTGCTCCCCGCCGTGCGGATTGCCGGCCAGCAGCAGCACCGCCAGACTGGCGGCGACGATGTACGAGGAGCCGATCAGGGCTTCCTGGATGTCCGGCCAGCGTCTTTCGCAACCGGCCAGCAGCGCGGCCCCGCCCACGGCGGCGACTGCGGCGGCAAGCTGTGTCTGCCATCCCTGGGTGTCCCAACCCATGGCATGGGCGGCGATGACCCCCAGCACGGCGATCTGCGCCACGGCCAGATCGAGAAAAATGATGCCGCGCGCCAGCACCCGCTGTCCCAGTGGAACATGGGTCGCCAGCACCAGCAGGCCGGCGATGAACGGCGGCAGCAGCAACGCCGGATCGAGCGCGTCAAAATGCATCGTGCCAGGATTCATCGCGCCACCTTGAGCAGGTCGGCCAGCGTCACGTCGAACAGGCCATACAGATCGCCAGTCCCGGGTGCGCCGCCCACGGTAAAGGGCAAGGCGACAGCTGGAATGTCCGATCGTTCGGCCAGCCATTCTGACGCACGCGGGCTTTGATAGGCCGCGCGCAGCACGGCCTTGGCCGGCGTCGTCTTGAGGCGAGCCGCCACTTCAGCCAGGTAGCCGACCGATGGGTCGATGCCGGGTTTGGGCTCCAGCGTGGCGACTTCGCGCATGCCAAGCCAGGCGATCAGGTACGTGAACGACTTGTGCTGGACCACCACGGGCATTCCGCGAAGCGGTGCGGCCTGATCCTGCCAGCGCGAGATGGCAGCATCCCAGCGGGCGGAAAAGGCTTTCCAGCGCGCCTGATAGGCTGCGGCATGGTCCGGATCGATTTCGACCAGTCGCCTGGCAAGGGCCTCGCCCACGCGTGCGATGTTGCGCGGATCGGTCTGGATGTGCGGGTTGCCCGCCGCGTGCACGTCGCCTTGCGACCGGTCGACCAGC
>JAYRNU010000119.1:0-11967 GCA_041912015.1 Thiobacillus sp.
CTCGACTGCACCGAAAAAGACCGAGCCTTCGAGGCGCAGCATGGCCATCTGCGGGCAGGAAGGCGCGTCCGCCCCCGCCCGGACAAATTTGCGTCGCGGGTCGTCGATCTCCGACTTGAGCGGGGCGAGTTCGCGGATGGAGGGCTGCGAGGTGCGATACAGATAGAAAATCAAGGACACCAGGATGCCGACGAAGATGCCTTTTTCCAGGTCGACCAGGGTGCCGAAGAAGGTGATCGCCAGCACGATGCTTTCGCGCTTGTGCAACTGGATGATTTCCTGGATGTGATGGAAGTCGATCAGCCCCCAGGCGACGATGAACAGAATCGCGGCCATCGATGCAACGGGCAGATAGGCTGCGAGCGGGGCGACCAGCAACACGATCAGCAGCAGGAATACGGCAGACAGCGCAGCGGCCAGCGGCGTTTTCGCGCCCGAGACGTAGTTCACGCCGCTGCGGTTGAACGAGCCGCTCGACGCATAGCCGGAGAAGAAGCTGCCTGCGATGTTGGACAGGCCCTGGCCGATGAACTCCTGGTTGCTGTCGATCCGCTGGTCGGACTTGATCGCGACCGAGCGCGCGATGGCGACGGCTTCGGTCAATGCCAGAATCGCGACGATCGTGGCCGGGAACACGGTCTGCTTGATCGCGGCCAGCGAAAAGTCCGGCAGCGACAGCGGCGGGAACGAGGCCGCCAGTGCGCCGACGGTGCGGATGCCGGTCTGGTCGGCGCCGTATTTGAAGTTGATGGCGGCGCCTACCACGCTGCCTACCACCATGGCGACGATCATGTAGGGCAGCTTGGGCGTATAGCGTTTGGCGAGGATGCCCGATACCAGCGTGGCCACACCGACTGCGACCACCCATGGCTGGGATTCCAGGACGTGGCTGCCGAAATGAATAAGCACCTCATGGAAATGCGCCCCGCGGGGGATCGCCAGGCCGAAAAAATTCTTGATCTGGCTGGTGGCAATCAGGATGGCCGCACCCGCGGTGAAGCCGATGATGACGGTGTGCGAAATGAAATTCACCAGGGCCCCCAGCCGGGCCAGACCCATGCTGAACTGGATCAGGCCGGCAAGGAAGGTCAGCGTCAGCACCAGGCCGATGAAATGCGCGCTGCCAGGCTCGGCCAGCGGACTGATCGAGGCGAACACCACGATCGAGATTGCCGTCGTCGGCCCGGACACCAGATGCCAACTCGACCCCCACAGTGCGCCCACGATGGCCGGCACCATGGCGGCGTAGAGGCCATACTCGGGAGGCAGTCCGGCGATGGTCGCGAAGGCCACCGCCTGCGGCAACACGACCATCGCACCGGTGAGCGCGGCGATAGTGTCGGCCTTGAACGTCTGCGGCGTCACGCTGGGCCACCAGCGCAGGAAGGGCAAAAGGCGGTACAGCCATAGCGGGCAGGCCTTGAGATCGATCACGTCAGCTCCAGAAGAATATTAGTAGATAGTACTACAACTCATTGTGATAAAAGGAATTTTTACCTGTCAGGCTCATCCGGAACCGCCCATCCGGTTTTATAATCGAGTCCAAGCCCTGCGCCAGACGGGGTTCCAACGACAATCAACCACAGAGAGCGAGGAAGATGAAAACCACCACGATGACGCTGTGCGCGTCCGTGCTGTTGGCGTTGGCCGTGCCGGCTCAGGCGGCGGGCGACCCCAAGGCAGGACAACTCAAGAACTCGATGTGTGCCGGGTGCCATGGCATTCCCGGCTGGCGAACTGCCTATCCGACCGTCTACAGCGTACCCAAACTGGGTGGACAGCATGCGGAGTATATCGTGGCGGCGCTCAAGGAATACAAACAGGGCGAACGCAGCCACCCCACGATGAAAGGCATTGCCGGCAGCCTGTCCGAGCAGGACATGGAAGACCTCGCTGCCTACTACGAATCGTCGTACAGCGGCCCCGCCAACTGACCGAGGAGACAACATGAAAACGACATTGCTCATTCTCGGCGCGGTCGTCCTGGGTATTGCACCGCCTGCGTTCGCCAAGGGCAGCTACGAGGCCGGCAAGGCCAAGTCCACGGTCTGCGCAGGCTGCCACGGGGCAGACGGGGTCAGCACGGTGCCATCGTTCCCCAAGCTGGCAGGACAGAACCGCGATTATCTCTATCAGGCGCTCAAGGATTACAAGGCAGGCAAGCGCAAGAATCCGATCATGGCGGGGCAGGTCGAAGCCCTGTCCGATACCGACATGCAGGATCTGGCGATGTATTTCTCCTCGCAGCAGGGCGGCGTGTATCTGAAGTATTGAATCGAACCGTTTGCTGCCAAAAGGGCGTGTCCTCGCGGGCGCGCCCTCTTTTTTGACAGGGCGCGCGCGCCGGCTCAGGACCGACCGAGCGTGTGATCGAGGCAGCGCAGGTAGGCCGACGAATCGAATGCCGTGCCGTGTCGCTGCGCCTGCCAGATCATCTCGGCCAGGCAGTCCATCGCGGCATGCTGGGCCGCCATCGCGTCGCCGAACTTTTCCAGCAGTCCCTGGTAGCGCGCGCGGAATCCCGACGGCTGATCGATCGACAACTGCTCGGCGATCGCCAGATGCATCGACAGATGCAGGAACGGGTTGGTCTCGCCGTATTCGGGCAGGTAGTCCCGCTCGAGGTAGCGCTCGGGCTGATCGAGAATGGCGTGGTATTCCGGATGCGCGAGCACCGCCTCGAGCGCGGGCTGCTGCGCGCCGACCAGCATGTGTCCGGCACGGTATTTGGCCCAGACGTCGAAGAAGAAGCGGCGAACCTCGTCGCGACTCGGATTGAACATCAGTCGGTCTGCAGCAGCTTGCCCTTGTATTCGCACAGGTCGGCGATCAGGCACGCGCCGCATTTCGGCTTGCGCGCCTGGCACACATAGCGCCCGTGCAGGATCAGCCAGTGGTGCGCGTCGACGCGGAATTCCTCGGGGATGGCCTTGAGGAGCTTCTTCTCGACTTCCAGCACCGTCTTGCCCGGCGCGAGACCGGTGCGGTTGGCGACACGGAAGATATGGGTGTCGACCGCCATGGTCGGCTGGCCGAAGGCGGTGTTGAGGATCACGTTCGCGGTCTTGCGGCCGACCCCCGGCAGGGCCTCGAGCGCGGCGCGGTCATCCGGCACCTGGCTGCCGTGCCGATCGATCAGCATCCTGCAGGCGGCGATCAGGTGGCGCGCCTTGCTCTTGTAGAGCCCGATGGTCCTGATGTAGTCGGCGAGGCCCGCTTCTCCGAGCGCGTAGACGGCCTCGGGCGTGTTGGCCACTGGAAAAAGCCTGCGGGTCGCCAGGTTCACGCCCTTGTCGGTCGATTGCGCCGACAGCACCACCGCGACCAGCAATTCGAACGGGGTGGTGTATTCGAGTTCGGTGGTGGGGTGAGGATTGGCGGCGCGTAGCCGGCTGAAGATCTCGTGTCGCTTGGCCGGATTCATCGCGTCAGGCTCATTGCTCGACCAGGCGTCGGTCAAGCGCCCGCTTGTCGGCCTGGCGCTGGGCACCGGCGGATTTTTCGTGCTTCCCCGCCTTGCGCTGGCGCGCCGGCGCGACATAGGGGTTGCGCGGCTTGGGCACGCGCTTTTTCAGCGGCGGTTTCATGCGGCGCCGGGCGCCGGCGCAGGAACGCGGCGTTCGGCGCGCGCCTTGTACCAGTTGTTGGCGGCGATCAGCAGGCCGAGCGCGATGAAGGCGCCGGGCGGGAGGATGGCGAGCAGAAAGCCCCGGTAGTCGGGCAGCACGTGCAGCACCAGGCTTTTCGCACCATGGCCGAAGACGAGATCGATACCCGAGAACAGCGTGCCCTGGCCGGCGAGTTCGCGGATCGCGCCGAGCACCACCAGGACCAGCGTCAGCCCCAGGCCCATCGCGATGGCGTCGATCACGCTGTGCAGCGGCCGGTTCTTGGAAGCGAAGGCGTCGGCGCGTGCCAGCACGATGCAGTTGGTGGTGATCAGCGGGATGAATATGCCCAGCACCAGGTACAGCGGATGGACGAAGGCATTCATCGCTAGGTCGATGACCGTGACCAGGACCGCGATGATGAGCACGAAGACCGGGATGCGGATCTCGTGCGGCACGAAATTGCGTATGCCGGACACGGCACCGCTGGATGCCGCCATGGCCAGCGTGGTCGCCAGTCCCAGCGACAGCGCATTGACCACGTTGCTGCTGATCGCAAGCAGCGGGCACAGGCCGAGCAGCTGCACCAGACCGGTGTTCTGCTTGACGACGCCGTTGTGAAACAACGTGCGGAGTTCGCTCATCGTGATCATGGTTGGGTCTCCTGCGTGGCGGGCAGCGCGGCACGGTGGCGGGCGTAGTATTCCAGGGCGTTATGCACGGCCTTGACCACGGCGCGCGGGGTGATCGTGGCACCGGCCCGGCTGTCGAAGTCGCCGCCGTCCTTGGCGACCTTCCACCGCTTGGACTCGGGAGCGGCCAGCGACTTGCCGGCGAACTGGTCGATCCAGGGGCTCTTGCCGCGATCGATATAGTCGCCCAGACCTGGCGTCTCGCGGTGCGCGGTCACGCGCACGCCGGTGACCCGTCCCGCCGCGTCGATGCCGATCAGGAGGAAGATGTCGCCGCTGTAGCCGTCCGGCGCGATCGCTTCCAGCACCGCACCGGTGAAGGCATTGTCGCGCCGTGCGATCCAGACCGCCGACGGGCGGTGCGTCCCCAGCAGTTCATCCGGCGGCAGCGTGCGCTGGCTGGCGAGCAGGTCGTTGTCGTAGAGGGTCGGCGGCAGCACCTGGTTGATGAGCGCGAGCTTCTCTTCCTGCCGGCTCTTTTCAATGACCGGCTCGGTGTGGTCGTGCGTGTAGGCCAGCAGGGCCGTGCCGGCCAGTGCGAAGACGAACAGGATCGCCCCGGCGCGCAGGGCATTGCGGCCGGCGACCTTGGTCAGCGGCTTCATGCAGGCGGCTCCTTGCCGCGACGTTCGGCGGCGCCGTAGATGCAGGGCTGGGTCCAGGCGTCGTTCAGCGGCACGGAATGGTTCATCAGCAGGATGGCGAACGCCACGCCATCCGGAAAACCGCCCCAGGTCCGGATCACGATGGTCAGCAGCCCGGCACCGAAGCCGAACACCAGCTTGCCTCGAGGGGTGGTCGCACCGGTGACCGGGTCGGTGGCGATGAAGAACGCGCAGAGCGCTACCGAAGGCGCGAAGAAATGGAACCAGGGTGGACCGTAGCGGCCTGCGTCGAAGAAATGCAGCAGTCCTGCGGCCAGCCAGACGCCGAGCAGGAACGCCATCGGCGTGCGCCAGTCGATGATGCGCATGCCCCACAGGATCAGGCCGCCGATCCAGAACGAAAAAGCCAGCCATTCGAAGCCGGTGCCGCCGTAATGACCGAAGATCGGCTGCGTCATGATCTCGTCGACCGTGAACTGCTGCAGCAGCCCGGTTCGCAATGCGTCGAGCGGCGTGGCCATGGTGATCGCATCGAGCGTGGCGCGCGGCACGTCGCCGCCGAAGATGATCGCCGCGCTCTGCGCCAGCGTCGGATGCATGCCCGTGAGCTCCTGCGGTCCCGCCCAGTGCGTCATCTGCACCGGGAACGACACGATCAGGACCGCATAGCCGACCATCGCCGGGTTGAAGATGTTCTGGCCGAGGCCGCCATACAGATGCTTGGCGACCACGATGGCGAACAGCGTGCCGGTGACGATCAGCCACCAGGGCGCGAGCGTGGGCAGCGACAGCGCAAGCAGCCAGGCCGTGACCAGCGCCGACAGGTCGCCGAGAAAGGGCTTGAGCGGATAGCCGCGCGCCCTGAGCATCGCGGCCTCGGCTGCCAGCGCGGTGGCGCTGGCGAGCGCCAGCGTGACCAGGATGCCCGGGCCGAACAGCCAGACATAGACGGCAATGCCCGGCAGCAGTGCCGTCAGGACCCAGGCCATGACCTGGGTGACGCTGGAGCGATCAAGGATGAACGGGGCGGGCATCAGTGCTTCTCTTCGGGTTCCAGCGGCTGGCGCGCCAGTTCGCGGATTTTAGCCCGGCGCGCCTCGATTTCCTCGATTTCGCGCTGGGTCTCGGGCGGCAGGTTGTCGGTGTTCTTCGGCGCGGTCTCGGATTTCCGGGCCTGCGCGCGGGCCAGCGCGGCGGCGATCAGCGCCTTCTTGGCGTCGGCGTCGACCGGGGCGGCGCCTTCGGCGGCCAGCTCGGCACGCTTGGCCTGCGCCTTGGCAGCAAGCTTCTCGGCTTTTTCCTGCTTTTCCCGCTCCAGCCGGAACAGGCGGAATTCATGGCGCTCGCGCGCCAGATCGGCGGCACGCTTGTCCTTTTCGCGTGCCCAGATCTCGCTCTTGGCGTAGCGGTAGTAGTCGACCAGCGGAATATGGCTGGGGCAGACGTAGCTGCAGCAGCCGCATTCGATGCAGTCGAACAGGTGGTATTCCTGGGCGCGCCCGAAATCGGCCGCCTTGGCAAAGCGATAGAGTTCCTGCGGCTGCAGTTCGGCCGGGCAGGCATCGGCGCAGCGGGTGCAGCGGATGCACGGCATGGCCCGGGGCAAGGGCGGAAACAGGTCGGCCGATTTGACCAGGATGCAGTTGGTGGCCTTGACCACGGGCGCCTCGGCGCTGGGCATCGGCACGCCCATCATCGGTCCGCCCATCAGCACGCCGGTGGTGCCGTCGCGATCGCCGGCCAGCGTGATCAGGGTGTCCATCGGCGTACCGATCAGCACCTCGAAATTCTGCGGGCGCAGCACGTGGCCGGTGACGGTGACCAGCCGCGAGATCATCGGCTCGCCGTGGTGTACCGCGCGCGCCAGGGCGTGGGTGGTGCCGACGTTGAAGACCTGGATGCCGATGTCGGTCGACAGTTTGCCGGAAGGCACCTGCTTGCCGGTCAGCGTCTGGATCAGCTGCTTGGCGCCGCCGCCCGGATAGATGGCCGGCACCGCCACGACCTCGACCGCGAAGTCCATCCTGGCAGCTGCTGTCTCGATCGCGGCCAAGGCCTCGGGCTTGTTGGCCTCGATGCCGACCAGGATCTCGGTGCTGCCGAGCAGCTGGCGCATGATCGCCACGCCCTGCAGGATCTCGTCCGCGTGCGTGCGCATCAGCACGTCGTCGCACGTGATCCAGGGTTCGCACTCGCCGCCGTTGATGATCAGGGTGGGACAGGCGTGCGCGGCGCCGGGATCGAGCTTGACCGCGCTCGGAAACACCGCGCCGCCGAGGCCCGCGAGGCCGAGGTCGCGCAGCTTCATGCGCAGGTCGGCGGCCGACATCGCCTGATGGTCGAGCGGGCCGTGAGCGATCCATTCGTCGCGGCCGTCGGTCTCGATGGTGATGCATTCGTCGGGCAAGCCGGAAATGTGCGGCACCAAGGCCGGTCCGATCGCGGTGACGACGCCCGAACTGGACGCATGCACGGCAGCCGAGATATAGCCGTCCGCCTCGCCGATCATCTGGCCTTTCAGCACGCGGTCCCCGACGCTGACGACCGCTTTGGCCGGGTTGCCGAGGTGCTGGCGCAACGGGATGACCAGTTTCTTCGGCAGCGGTGCGGCATGGACCGGACGGGAGTTCGACTCCGACTTGTGTTCGGGCGGATGCACGCCTCCCCTGAACGTGTGGAGTTCGCGGCTCATGCGACGCTCCCTCCGGCAGTCAGGCAAGTCGCAAGGCGAGCATGTCGCGAGCTGCGATCATTCGCGGTCGCTCGCACGTGCCGAGGCTCGCTGCTCATGCGACGCCCCCTCCGTCCGGGCACCAATGGGCAATTGCCATCAGGTCGGGGGCTGCGCGCACTCGCGGTCGCTCGCACGTGCCGAGGCTCACTGCTCATGCGACGCCCCCTCGGTCCGGAGCCCAACGGGCACCCAGCTTCATGGCGGGGGCTGCGCGCATTCGCGGCCGCTCGCACGTTCCGAGGCTCGCTGCTCATGCGACGCGCCGCATCATGACGACAGGATGCTTCCATTTCCAGTGCGGCAGGTCTTCGGCGATCGGCACCATCGAGATGCAGTCGACCGGGCACGGCGGCAGGCAGAGTTCGCAGCCGGTGCATTCTGAGGCGATGATCGTGTGCATCTGCTTGGCCGCGCCGGCGATGGCGTCGACCGGGCAGGCCTGGATGCACAGGGTACAGCCGATGCAGGTCTGCTCGTCGACGAAGGCCACCGACCTGGGCTTGGGCGTGCCGTGGGATTCGTCGAGCGGCTTGGGGTCGACGCCGAGCAGTTCGGCCAGCTTCCTGACGCCTTCCTCGCCGCCCGGCGGGCACTGGTTGATTTCGGCTTCGCCCTTGGCGATCGCCTCGGCATAGGGCCTGCAGCCGGGGAAGCCGCACTGGCCGCACTGCGTCTGCGGCAGGATGGCGTCGATCTTTTCCGCCAGCGGGTTGCCCTCGACTTTCAGGCGGATCGCCGCCCAGCCCAGCACCACGCCGACGACGACCGCGATGGCCACCATCACCAGAATGGCGCCAAGCATTATTTCACCAGCCCGGAAAAGCCCATGAAGGCGAGCGACATCAGCCCGGCGGTGATCATTGCGATGCTGGTGCCCTTGAACGGCGCCGGCACGTCGCAGGTTTCGAGCCGTTCGCGGATGCCGGCGAACAGGATCAGCACCAGGGTGAAGCCGATCGCGCCGCCCGCCCCGAAGAACAGCGATTCGACGAGGCCGTGCTGTTCCTGCGCGTTCAGCAGCGGGATCCCCAGCACCGCGCAGTTGGTGGTGATCAGCGGCAGATAGATGCCCAGCACCTGGTACAGCACCGGGCTGGTCTTGTGGACGAACATTTCGGTGAACTGCACGATCCCGGCGATCACCACGATGAACGACAGCGTGCGCAGGTAGAACAGGTCGGTGCCGAGCAGGTACTCGTTGACGAGATAGCTCGCGCCCGAGGCCAGTGTCAGCACGAAGGTCGTCGCCAGCCCCATGCCGATTGACGCTTCGAGCTTCTTCGACACGCCCATGAACGGGCACAGGCCGAGAATCTTGGCCATCACGATGTTGTTGACGAACACCGTGGAAATGAGGATGAGGAGGTAGGTTTCCAAAGCAGGCAGCCTGATGCGATGGCGCATTATCCGCCCCCGGGGCAGATCGATTCAACCCTTGGCTTCGTATGGGCCGGCGATGGCAGGTCCGGGCTTATGCTGGCACGGGGCGGGCTGGACGCTGTCGGGCCCGGTCACGTAGACTCGGCGGCAGACTCGAAGCGGGATTTCCAATGAAGAGACTTTTGCTTGCCGGCATGCTGTGCATGCTCGGCTTCTGCTGCACGCCACCTCTGCTGGCCGCGAGCACGGCCGCGTCCCCGGTCGAGGCGACATCAAGCGCTGCCCGCAAGGGGGACGCGGCGGCGCAGCTCAAGCTGGGCGAGATGTACGACCTGGGCCAGGGCGTGCGGCAGGATTACGCGGAAGCGGTCAAGTGGTATCGGCGCGCGGCCGAGCAGGGCAACGCCCAGGCCCGCTTCGCCATGGCCGAAATGTACAAGAACGGCGACGGTGTGCCGCGGGATATTCAGGCCGCCATCAAGTGGTATCGACTCGCGGCGGCGCAGGATTACGCCATGGCGCAACTGCTGCTCGGCGTCCTCTACGAGAGCGGCACCGGCGTCGAGACGAGCGCCGCCGAAGCCGCCCGCTGGTACCGTCTGGCGGCCAATGGCGGCAACGCCCAAGCCCAGCTGCTGCTGGCAAATCTCTACAACGTCGGTCAGGGCGTCGAACGGAACGCGGTCGCAGCGTACGCGCTGTACACCGTTTCGACCGAACGCGAGCCACGCGGCAACCCGGCACCCGGCCATCGCGCGCAACTGGCCCAAGCCATGTCCGCTGCGGAAATCCAGCGCGCCGAAGCATTGGCGCGGAACATGGCCAAGCCGGGCAACCTGCTCAAGGCGCTCGACGCGGCGATGAAAACCTCGAACTGACAAGCGTCGCGCGGCCGGGGCCGGGCAACGCCGCAGTGGCTAGGCCGCCTTGCGAATTTCTTCCTTGAACATCGTCCGGATCTGCTGGCGCAGCTCGGGCGTGTCGGTATGCCCGTGGACGGCCACGGCATGCTGCACCGCCGCCTCCAGAAGCTCCTCGTCGCTGTCAGCGGCTAGGGAAACCGTACAGTTCATTTCGCTCGGGTAATCCCTGCAGTCGATGGTTTTGCGTGCCATGATTGAACTCCTCCATCCCCAATCCGGAAATGCCGGGGGCACAGGGGGATGATCTTTTATAGTTCACCGACCTGGACGCAACAAGCCGCATGCCGCAGGGTCGTGTTCCCGCCTCGCGAGGCGTCCTGGACCGCGCAGGTCAGACCGGGCAGCTGCCAGACAGCTTCTCGGGTGCCCAGAAGTCGTAACCCTTGGACAGGAACTCGTCCCACGGCAGATAGTGCGAGCCGTCGCACGAGAAGGTCAGGCCGACCATGCCGTTGAAGATGTTAAGCGAGCCGGCGCGCAGGTAGAAGGTCTCATCCATGAAGCGCAGCGCGCGCAGGGCGTCGAGCACCGGCCGGATCCGGTCGCGCGGGACGACGGCATCGGCCGGATAGGCATGGAGGGGATAGATCAGGCAGGTGTCGGGGTCGGTCAGCGCGTCGATGTCGAGCAGGCGGTAACGGAACGGGTCGTCGAGCACCCAGATGGTCGCGCGGCTGCTGGAAAAATGCAGCTTGCCGTGGAACACGCCGCGGTCGGTCATGAGTTCTTCCATGACGCCGAGCACGGTGTCGAGGTGCAGGTCCATCTGGCTGTCGTTGCGCGTCTGCTGGAAGACCGCGCCGCGGATCGCGGGATCGCCCTTGATCTGCCGCCAGTAGGTCGGCTCGTCGTAGAGCTTGCCGGTGATCGGCAGGTTGCGCAGGTCGTAGTCGGCGCCGACGAAACCGAGCACCTGGCCGTCGTCGTTGCGCACGATCTGGATCGCGGTCAGTGACGGCCGCTTTGCGCGCAGGCTGATATAGGCCTGCGACAGCAGGAATCCCTGGTTGGGCACCGCCTCGTTCATGTAGGGGCGGTCGGAGCGGTCGCGCCCGTAATCGGTCGGGATCAGGCCCGAATGGCTGATGTTGTCGGACAGCTGGACGGCGCGCGTATCGAGTGCATACATGTATTTGCACTCGGGCAGCGTGGTCAGGGCATGCGTCAGCGCGGCGTTGAGGCCGGCGCGACTGGGCCAGACGCGGCTGCACGCCTCGGCGGCCAGCGCCAGCGGTTCGCGCAGCAGGTTGGCGAGCACGTCGCGCTGGTGGGCGACACTTTCGGCAAGCGTAGGGGAGGCAGGCATCGACGCTCAGTCCCGGACAGTGGTTTTCGTCGACGCATCCCGCGGCGACGATCCGCGCAGCGAAATGACCGGCCAGCCTTTTTCCTGCGCATGGGTACGCAGCGTGGGGTCGGGGTCGACCGCGACCGGAAACTTGACCTTCTCCAGCAGCGGCAGGTCGTTGTGCGAGTCGCTGTAGAACCAGCTGCTGTCGAGGCAGTCCAGCCGGGTGCCGTGGGCTTCGAGGAAGTGCTCGAGGCGGGTGACCTTGCCCTCGCGGAAGCAGGGCGTGCCGGCGACTTCGCCGGTGAAGCGGCCGTCGATTTCCTCGGGGTCGGTGGCGATCAAATGGGCGACGCCGAACTCCCGGGCGATCGGGCCGGTGACGAAGCTGTTGGTGGCCGTGATGATGGCGACGAGGTCTGCATCGTTCAGGTGCATGTTGACCAGATCGCGCGCGGCCTGGGTGATCATCGGCCGGATGCGCGTTGCCATGTACTCGGCGTGCCAGGCGTCGAGTTGGGCGCGGGTATGGGTGGCGAGTGGGTGCAGGGCGAACGCGAGGAAGGCGTAGATGTCGAGCCGACCCGCCTTGTACTCCTCGTAGAAGGCCTTGTTCTCGGCTTCGTAGTGCGCGCCGTCGACCACGCCCCGGGCGATCAGGAACTGACCCCATTCATAGTCGGAGTCGCCGGCGAGCAGGGTGTTGTCGAGGTCGAACAGGACGAGTTTCATGGTGC
>JAYRNU010000120.1:0-1807 GCA_041912015.1 Thiobacillus sp.
CCGGCGACAGGAAGCGCTGCAATTCCCCGGTCAGGATTTCACTCGGGCCGGTCGGGCAGTCGGTACTGACCACCGGCGTCCCGAGAATAAGGGACTCGATCAGTACCGTCGGCAGTCCTTCGCTGTCCGACGACATGGCAAACAAGGCCGCCTTCCGGACCCACGGATACGGATTCTGGTGAAAACCCTCGAAGATCACCCGATCGGCTATCCCCAGTTCAGCCGCCAGCTTGCGCATCTCGGTCTCGTAGGCAGCGCCCTCCGGCCCGCTGACCCCGCCCAGCAACACCAGCGGCAGGCTGACATCGGCCAGGGCGTAGGCGCGCAGCAGCAGATCCTGGCGCTTGCGCGGCGTCAGGCGGGCCGCGTAGATGATGTAGGGCTGTGCCGGTGTTTCTGCCGGTTCGTCTGCGAGCCGGCGCAACTGCTCGAAATTGAACGGGTTGTAGATGGTCGTGATCGATGCCGGCTTTAGACCGACCGTGTTGATCAGTTCATCCTGCAGGGCTTTCGAGACGGTCACCAGATGTCCGCCGTAGGTCTTGCGGAATTTGTTCAGCCAGCGTGTCTTGCGGACGATGCGCTTGAAGCCCCTGGCGTCGCCTACCTTGGCGTTAAGAAAATGGACCAGCGAGTTGCGGTAGCGGATGAACACCGGCTGCAACCCGGCCATGCGCGTCAGACGATCCGAATCCTCGGCATTGGAAATGAAGAAATCGAAGGGCTTACCATCCGCTTCGATATCACGAACCAGCTTGCGGATACGCCGGGCATAGCGCCACTTGTTCAGCGGGCGCCATTCCGCCAGCCGCTCGTGCTCGCTCACCAGATGAATCGGCACGTTGCCGACCTGGTGCTCGATCGGCGGATGCAGCACGAAGACGCGGGCATCGTGACCCAGTTCGATGAATTTTTCGGCAAAATTCAGCGCCACACGCTCCGCCCCGCCGCCCATCAAGGAATCGACGAAGAGGCCGACGCGCCGTTTTTGCTGGTTTTCCGAACTCATTTTTCGTCCTTTGCAAGGTTAATGCCGGCGACCCGTTGAATGGCCTGCATCACCTGGCTTTCATCGATCTGCTGGATGCAGCGCGGATTCCCGCATTCGGCAACACTACGCCAACAATGGCGCACCCAGGGCAAGGGCCGCTCGAACAGCAGGTTCTGGTCGCGGCACGCAATATCCTCGACCCAGACGATGGCGAACGGGCTGTCGTGCCAGAAACGGCCGGGCCCCGAAATTATGGGTGAACCGGGCCCGAACAGGACCACCGCCGGTGTGCCGGTCAGGCGCGCCAGATGGGCAACCCCGGTATCTGGGCTGACCAGCACGGCAGCGCCGGCCAACAGATGCCACAACCCGGCCAGGTCGAGCTTCCCGGCCATGCTGACAAAACGACCGTCGGGATCGACCGCATGCACCAGATCGAGTTCGCGCGGCCCGGCCGACCACACCACTCGCACCCCTGCATTGCCGAAGGCTTCGGCCAGCGCCCGCCAGTGCGCGGCAGGCCACAGCTTGTGCGGACTCGAGGCGCCAAGATGGAGCACGGCGTAGGGCACTGCCGGCAATGCAGGCATCTCCGCCGGGCGGGCCGGCGCCGGCCATTCGCCCGCAACGAACGGCTCAGGTTCCTGCCCAGGTGCCAGCCGGCTGGCGATGTCGCCCCAGGCCTCGGCTGCCTGCGGCCAATCGACATGCTCGTCCACCGGCCAGTCCTTGCTGCCGCCCGGGCCGCCGGCGAAGGCGGTGATCCAGCGCGCGCCCATGGCGCGTGCCACCCACGACCAGCGGTTGTCGGCGGGA
>JAYRNU010000121.1:0-17333 GCA_041912015.1 Thiobacillus sp.
ACGGCAGCGTGTAGCTATCGTCCACCGGCGTACGCGTATCCAGGCCAATGTCCATCGTCTCGTCGAGCGCCATTATGAACGGGATGGTGTGCTCCATCTTCTGCTGCGACAACACTCGACCATCGACCGTCAGCGTGCCGGTGCCGCCCTTGCCGAGACCCGGGCCGTCGAGCTTGAAGTCGAACACGATGGTGTGCTTGCCGGGCGAGAGCGGACGACCCAGCCAGTCCTCGCCGCCTACACCGCCTTCGAAGCGGGTGCGCTTCAGGTTGAGCAGGTTATAGACGAAGACCGGCTTGCCCTTCTGCAGGAACAGGCCGTAGCCGCCGAAGCGGCCGCCCATGGTGGCGATCATGCCCTCGGCACCCCCTTGCGGCACCGTGATCTCGGCGCTGATCGTGTAGTCGCGGTTGAGCAGCGACGGCGCGTTGCCCACCGGAATGCCTTGGTGGACGCCGCTGTAGGTGAAGGTCGTGCGCCCGGCCGTGCCGCTCGGACGTTCTGTCAGCAGGCGCGGCAGCACCGAGTTGTCGAGCGGGAAGACCTGGTGCTTGCCCGCCTCGGCAGTGAATGCTGCCTGCATCTCTTTCAGCTTATCGGGCATCTTCGCAGCCAGGTCGTTGGCCTGCGAAAAGTCCTCGGCGAGGTTGTAGAGCTCCCATTTGTATTCCTCGACCGGGGGCAACGGCTTCGTGCCGAGAAGCCACGGCGGCGCGGGTGGCGTCGTCGCTGCATACCAGCCATCCTTGTAGATGCCACGGTTGGCGAACATCTCGAAGTACTGTGTCGTACGCTTGGACGGCGCGCTAGCATTGGCCTTGTTGAAGGTATAGACCATACTAACGCCGTCCATCGGCTTCTGCTTGATACCATCGACCACGTCGGGCGCGCTGATACCAGCGGCCTCGAGGATGGTCGGCACGATGTCAATCACATGGTGGAACTGGCTACGTACGCCGCCAACATCATCGATGTGGCCTGGCCAGGAGATTGCCATGCCCTGACGCGTGCCGCCGAAGTGCGATGCTACCTGCTTGACCCACTTGAACGGCGTGTCGAAGGCCCAAGCCCAAGGCACCGCCATGTGCGGGTAGGTTGCGTCCGAGCCCCAAGATTCGTAGAAGCGCAGGTATTCGACCTCGGGCAACTCCAGGACACCGTTGGCGGCGGCCAACCAGTTCGGCGTGCCCATCATGGTACCTTCGGAACTGGTGCCGTTGTCACCGTTAATGTAGATGATCAGCGTGTTGTCGAGCTTACCCATGTCCTCGACCGCCTGGATGACGCGGCCGATCTCATTGTCGTTGTAAGCAGCATAGGCGGCGAAAACGTCGGCCTGGCGGATAACGATCTTCTTCTGGATCTCAGATAGCGAGTCCCACTTCGGCAAACTGTCGGGCCACGGCGTAAGCTGTGTGTTCGGAGGGATCACGCCAAGGCGCTTCTGGTTGGCGAAGATCGTCTCGCGCAATTTTTCCCACCCTTGGTCGAAAAGCTTCATCTTGCTGATCTTGTCGATCCATTCCTTGGTCGGATGGTGAGGATCGTGTGTCGCGCCGGGGACGTAATACACGAAGAACGGCTTGTCCGGTGCCGAGGCATTCAGATCGCGTATGTGGCGAATCGCGTCGTCAGCCATGTCTGTGATGAGGTTGTAGTCCTTGCGGCCGATCCACGGGAACACCTGGGTGTGATCCCGGAACAGGAATGGCGTCCACTGGTCTGTGTCACCGCCCATGAAGCCATAGAAGTACTGGAAGCCCATGCCACTTGGCCACTGATCGAACGGCCCGGCAGCGCTGTACTGGAAGGATGGGGTGTTGTGGTTCTTGCCGAACCACGACGTCGCGTAGCCGTTTTCAGCGAGGATGCGTCCGACGGTGGCGTTCTCGGGCCCAATAATAGAGTTGTAGCCAGGGAAGCCGGTCGCAAACTCACTGATTTGGCCGAATCCGACCACATGGTGGTTGCGTCCAGTGATGATCGCGGCTCGCGTTGGCGAGCACAAAGAGGTCGAATGGAACTGCGTGTAGCGCAGGCCGTTATTGGCGATTCGATCAAGCGTCGGCGTCGGGATTACGCCTCCGAAGGTGCTCGGTACACCAAAGCCCGAGTCGTCGGTCATGATGAGCAGCACGTTGGGGGCACCCTTGGGAGGGACCACCGTTGGCGGCCACCACGGCTTGGAGGTCTTGGCATCCTCGGTGATCACGCCGCCGAACTTTGGCGGCGGCGGTGGCAACTGGTTGCCCGGAATGGTGGTGGTGGCGCTGGGCGACCCCGGAGTCCCGGTTATCTGCTGTGCAGAACCGATTCCGGGCATGATTGCGGCTAACAGTCCCGCAACCCCGAAAATCACTGCAATAGTGCGATTTCCCATGCTATCCCTCCGTGCAATTGGACTGACTGACTTTCTGAGTACGGTATTGGTCTCCGGCGAAACACTAAAAGTTAGCAACGCCTACCAAACCATACCATAGCGTAACGTTTCCATGCTTCTGTCCTCAATTCTTTGCTCCTCAACGACGGGTTAGCACCAAGTTGCCGCCGGTTACAGCGCGCAAGTGCAACAGCCGTTTTGGCCGAGCAGCGGCCGGCCTAGTGACCGATCATGACTGTCCGTTTATGGTCGAGAAGACCCGAAACAACCGCTCTCATCCCTAGCTCATGAAGGCGCTAATTATGAATTTGCCAAAATTAGGTTGTAAAAGCAGGCTTGAAACCGCATTTTGAGGAATGGTTTTATACGTAACCTATTGAGTAGTCAGAGTAGGAGTGAGCAGCATGTTCTGGTTCCTACAGTAAACTCCCCAACCCGACCCTGGACACTCAATTCCACATCGCCTTCATCCTTGCGAGGATTTCCAGCGTCTCGGCCGACGGCGCGCTCGGCTGCACCGCTGGCGCGGCCGCGGGCCAAACGCGCGTTTCGAAGAGATTCAGCAGGCTCGCCGGAACGAAGCGCGTCCTGCCCGCGTACACGTGGCGGTCGCCTTGGCCGGCTTGCTGCGTCACGTAGAAGCGCTGCGGCACGACGATCTGCAGGTGGTCCCTGGCACGGGTCATCGCCACGTACAGCAGCCGCCGTTCCTCCTCGATCTCCTGCGGGCTGGCGGTCGCCATGTCGGACGGAATGCATCCGTCCACCGCATTCAGCAGGATCACCGCCTTCCATTCCTGTCCCTTGGCGGAGTGAATCGTCGAGAGGATCAGGTAATCCTCGTCGCGCAGCGGCACACCCGCCTCGTCGCTGGTGGCGTCCGGCGGATCAAGCGTGAGTTCCGTCAGGAAGCGCTGACGCGTGGGACAGGTGCGCGCGATCTGCGCGAGCTGCGTGACGTCGCCCCGGCGCACTTGCGCGTCGTCATAGAGGCGCTCGAGGTGCGGCGCGTACCAGGCGTCGATGGCCTCGAATTCTGTGGGCCACGGCAGCTCGCGGCCATGGAGCGCGTCTACCAGCGTAAGGAAATCCGGCCAGGCCTGCGCGGCGCCAGGCGGAACGCGCGCCTCGGCTAGCGCCATCTTCACATCCTCGGCCAGGGCGACGAGATCGAGCACGCTCGCCGCCGTCCTGGGCCCGATTCCCGGCATGAGCTGCAGGACGCGAAAGCCGGCGACGCGGTCGCGCGGGTTCTCGATCCAGCGCAACACCGCGAGCACGTCCTTGACGTGCGCGGCCTCGAGGAATTTGAGGCCGCCGAATTTCACGAAGGGGATGTTGCGCCGCGCAAGCTCGATTTCCAGCATGGCGCTGTGGTGCGACGTGCGGAACAGCACCGCCTGCTGCTTGAGCGCAGTGCCGGCCTCGCGCCGCGCCAGGACCTCGTCGATGACGAATGCAGCCTGGTCGGCCTCGTCGCGTACGCTCACCAGCTGCGGTCGCTCGGCCGATGCGCGGTCGCTCCAGAGGTTCTTCGTGAAACGCTCGGCGGCCCGGGCGATCACGCCATTGGCCGCAGCCAGAATCGGCTGCGTCGAACGGTAGTTGCGCTCGAGCGTCACGACGCGCGCGGGCGGCCTGAACTGCGCGGGAAAATCGAGGATGTTGCGCAGCGCCGCGCCACGGAACGCGTAGATCGACTGTGCGTCGTCGCCGACCACGGTCACCCCGGCGCCATCGGGTTTCAGCGCCAGCACGATCCGCGCCTGCAGCGCGTTGGTGTCCTGGTACTCGTCGACAAGGACGTGCTCGAAGCGCGCGCCGATCTCGGCGGCGAGTGCCGGTACCTCGGTCATCTGCGACCAGTACAGCAGCAGGTCGTCGTAGTCGAGCACGTGCTGGGCCTGCTTCGCCTCGACGTAGGCTCGGAACAGGCGCTTCAGCTCCTGCTCGAAGTCGACACACCACGGGTAGCGCTGCTGCAGCACGTCGCCCAGCGGCGCGCGGGTGTTGACCACCGCGGAGTAGATCGCGAGACAGGTGTGCTTGCGCGGAAAGCGCTTGCCGGTGTCGGCCAGGCCAAGTTCGTGCCGCACCAGGTTCAGCAGGTCGGCTGAATCCTCGCGGTCGTGGATCGTGAAGGCCGGATTGAGGCCGATGCGCGGCGCATAGTCGCGCAAAAGGCGCGCCCCGACGCTGTGGAAGGTGCCGGCCCAGGCGAGTTTGGCCCCGGCCAGACCTGGCCGGCTGGCCGCGACCTGGCGCACGATGCGCTCGGCGCGCCGCGCCATTTCCTCCGCCGCGCGGCGCGAGAACGTCAGCAGCAGGATGGTGTCCGGGTTGGCGCCCGCGGCGACCAGATGGGCGACGCGATGTGCCAGCACGTTGGTCTTGCCCGAGCCCGCGCCGGCGATCACCAGCAGCGGCCCGGCCGTGTCGTGATCGCCCACGCCATGCTCGACCGCAAGGCGCTGCTCGGGATTCAGTCGAGCGAGATAGGCGCGCGGATCGGACGGCGCTGCGGGGGCGAAATTGACTGCGGATGGCATGCTGTATTTTTATACAGTAGCCGTGCCGTGGCAAGCTGCAGTCTCAGGCTTCGTCGATCGGTTCGAGGCAGGCCGATACGTCGTTGCGCGCGTTGCTGACGAG
This sequence comes from Thiobacillus sp., assembly GCA_041912015.1. Taxonomy (GTDB): domain Bacteria; phylum Pseudomonadota; class Gammaproteobacteria; order Burkholderiales; family Thiobacillaceae; genus Thiobacillus. The sequence continues at coordinate 5,033 of JAYRNU010000121.1, forward strand.
CGGGCTTACCGGGTAGGTGCGCATGGCCTGCGGCGCAATCGCCGGGGGAAGTTCCTGCGATTCGGCCGCGAGCCACGCGTCGTAGTCCGCCGGCGCGACGATCAGTGGCATGCGATCGTGGATTCTGGCGATCAGGGCATTCGCTTCGACCGTCACGATGGTACAGCTTTCCACCACCTGCCCATCCGGCGCATTCCAGTGCTCCCACAGCCCCGCCATGCCGAAGGGCCCGTCGTCCCGCAGGCGGATGCAGTACGGCTGCTTGCGTCCCGCGACCGGCTTCCATTCGTAGAACGCATCCGCGGGAATCAGGCAGCGCCGCCGGCGGAATGCGCTGCGGAAAGCCGGCTTCTCGGCCAGCGTCTCGCCGCGCGCGTTGATGAGCTTCATGCCGATGCTCGCCTCCTTCGCCCATGACGGCACCAGGCCCCACTTGAGGAAGGACAGTTCCCTGCCCTGCTCCGCATGGCGCACAACCGGGATCGTCTGGCCGGGGGCGATGTTGTAGTGCGGCTGGACGTCCGGCGCCCACGCCAGGCTAAATCGCTCGGCGATCACAGCGGGAGAGGAAGTCAGGGCATAGCGTCCGCACATGTTGGCAGTCTAGCGGACGGGCCGGTGTCCCGAGACACCAGCCGGTCGTCGGTCAATGCACCCATCCCGTCACCGTCGGGTATCGGGAAATACGACGGCGTGCCCGTTGGTCGTGGTCTGAATCCAGGCGCCCGGCCAGGATCGTGAGATTACGATGCAGAACGCTTTGCATAGTACTGCGCGATTGCCGGAAGAGCGGCTATGCGATTCATGTATTCCACGAGCTCGGGTGCCTCGGATTCAACCAAGTCTCTCGGAATGTGATCCAGAACGCCCCCGCTAAGCCAGCGTAGAACCACGAAGGCCTTCAGGTCGGCGATGGTCAGACGATTGTCAGCGAAATACTCGCCACCATGGTTTTCGAGCTGATTCTCGAGCCATCGCAAATATCGGGGCAATGGACCTGTTACCAAGGCATCTCGGGCACCCTTCAGGGCATCTCCACGCATCCCGAAGGTTTCCCCAATCCTGACATTGATGTCTTCCAGCGCGCCCATGACCTCATCGCATAACAAGGCCTGAAACTCATCTACGGGATACAGGCCGGCCAGTTTCCCGACATAGCGTGTGATTGCGTCACTTTGGGTGACCTGCGCATCATTGACGTGAAGCGTCGGCACCTGATCCAGCGGAGTGGTTTTACGGATTTCGTCGAAGTCCTTGGATGCAAACCGGTGGTCTTCAAACGGAATTCCGCCGATATGCATGGCTAGCCTTGCGGGCTCAGCTCGTCCACCGGAGAAATCGAAATAGGTCAGCTTCAGCTTATTCATCCCTCATCCTTCTCGGTTACCAACGAGAAGTATCTAAACTCGATGCCGTTGGGGTGGGGCCACCAAAGCTCATAATACTTGAGGCTATTGATTGTCAAAAGCGGCGGCGAATGGCTGATCGCTTGGCTGTCATTGGTTTCAAGGGAGCAGCAGCGATCCGTTCACTAAGCCCCATGGCCTTTCCCCATGCAGCCATCCGAGGGTTGAGTCGATAGATTGCGCGCCCACCTTGAAAGCAGCCACAAGGCATGAACTTCAACCAACGGCAGGTGTGCAGCGCATGGCCGATTTGATATGCGCATGACACCGCCGACGGGTCTGGCCGAAAACGCGCCATCTGCGGCGTTACATTGACCGTCTTTTCATGGCGCTGCGTGCAGGGCGCAACCTCGGCAGGTCGCATTCAATGAAAATCCCGCGAATGCGTCACCAGGTTCCCCAGCAGCGGCGTCATGTCGCGCAGGTGCCCGGCAATCAGATGCGCCACCTCGCCCTGCCGCTCGAGCGTTCCATACACTGCCAGCAGGCGCGCGCCCAGTAGTTCGCGCCGCTGCCGCTCGGCGAGGTCGTGCCAGACGACCACATTCACCTGGCCGGTCTCGTCTTCCAGCGTGAGAAAGGTGACGCCGCTCGCCGTGCCGGGGCGCTGGCGATTGAGGACGAGGCCGGCGGCGCGTGCGAGGCGGCCGTGTGGCAGGCGGCGGAGTTCTTCTGCGGTAACAATCCTTTCGTGCTGCAGGCGCTCACGCAGCAACGCGAGCGGGTGGCGGCCGAGGGTAAGGCCCAGGCTCGCGTAATCGGCGACGAGGTCCTGGCCCTCGGTGAGCGGAAAAAGATCGGCTTGCGCCTCCTGCGCGCGCGTCATTGCAAGCGGACTGGCGCGCTCGATGCCGGCGACGTCCCACCAGGCCTGCCGGCGGTGGCCGGCCAGACCGGCAAGCGCGCCGGCGGCGGCGAGGCACTTGAGGTCGCGAGGATCGAGGCCGCCGCGTGCGGCGAGGTCGTCCACGCTGTCGAAGGATTTCTGCATGCGTGCTGCGCTCACGCGCGCGGCGCCTTCGACGGAGAAGCCGTTGATCATGCGCAGGCCCAGACGCAGAGCGGGTTTGCCGCCCTCGCCTTTTTCCAGCGTGCAGTCCCATTGGCTCGCCAACACGTCGACCGGCCGCACTTCGACAGCGTGGCGGCGCGCGTCCTGCACGATCTGGGCGGGGGCGTAGAAGCCCATCGGCTGGCTGTTCAGGAGCGCGCAGGCGAAGGCCGCCGGCTCGTGGCACTTGAGCCAGGCGGAAACGTACACCAGCAGCGCGAAGCTCGCGGCGTGCGATTCGGGAAAGCCGTATTCGCCGAAGCCCTGGATCTGCATGAAGATCTGCCGCGCGAAATCCTCCTGGTAGCCGCGCTCGCGCATGCCGTCGATGAGCCGCCGCTCGAACGCTTCGAGCCCGCCCTTCCTCCGCCACGCCGCCATCGAGCGGCGCAGCTTGTCGGCTTCGCCCGGCGTGAAGCCCGCGGCGACGACGGCAAGCTGCATCACCTGTTCCTGGAAGATCGGCACGCCTAACGTCCGTTCCAGTACGCCGCGCACCGCCTCGCTCGGATACGTGACCGGCTCGGTCTGCTCGCGCCGGCGCAGGTAGGGGTGCACCATGCCGCCCTGGATCGGGCCCGGTCGCACGATCGCGACCTCGATCACCAGGTCGTAGAAGCGGCGCGGCTTCATGCGCGGCAGCATGGCCATCTGCGCGCGCGATTCGATCTGGAACACGCCCACGGTGTCGGCATGGCCGATCATCTCGTAGACCGCAGGGTCTTCGGACGGCACGTCGCTCATCGCGAATGGCCGGCCGCGCGTCGCACTCACCAGGTCGAGCGCGCGGCGGATCGCCGAGAGCATGCCGAGCGCGAGCACGTCGATCTTCAGCAGGCCCAGCGCATCGAGGTCGTCCTTGTCCCACTGGATGATGGTGCGCTCGGGCATCGCCGCGTTCTCGATCGGCACCAGCTGCGAAAGCGCACCGCGCGCGATGACGAAGCCGCCGACGTGCTGCGAGAGGTGGCGCGGGAAGCCGACCAGCTCGTCGACCAGCCGGATCAGCAAGGCCACCCGGCGATTGGCCGGGTCGAAGCCTGCTTCGGCCAGGCGCTCGGGCTTGATCTTGCGGCCGTCCCACCACGCCATCGACTTCGCCAGCCGATCGACCTGCTCGAGATCGAAGCCGAGCGCCTTGCCGACGTCGCGCATCGCGCTGCGCGGCCGGAAGCTGATCACGGTGGCGGCGAGCGCGGCGCGGTCGCGGCCGTATTTCGCATAGAGGTACTGGAGCACCTCCTCGCGCCGCTCGTGCTCGAAGTCGACGTCGATGTCTGGCGGCTCGTTGCGCTCGCGCGAGATGAAGCGCTCGAACAGCATGGCCATGCACGCCGGGTTCACTTCCGTGATGCCCAGGGCGTAGCACACCGCCGAATTCGCCGCCGACCCGCGCCCCTGGCACAGGATGCCGCGCGAGCGGGCGAAGCGCACGATGTCGTGCACGGTGAGGAAATACGGCTCGTAGCGCAGTTCCTCGATCAACGCGAACTCGTGCTCGATCTGCCCGCGCACCGAATCCGGCGCGCCGCCGGGGAAGCGCCTGGCGAGACCCGCCTCGGTCAACGCGCGCAGGTATGCGATCGCGGTCTCGCCGGGCGGCACCAGCTCCTCCGGGTATTCGTAGCGCAGTTCGTCGAGCGAGAACGTGCAGCGCGAAGCGATCGCCAGCGTCGCGTCGAGCAGCGCCTGCGGGTAGAGCTGCGCGAGGTCGCCCGGCGTGCGCAGATGCCGCTCGCCGTTCGGATGCAGCGCGTCGCCCACCTCAGCCACAGGCACGCCGAGACGAATCGCGGTGAGCACGTCCTGCATGGGACGGCGCTCGGGCACGTGCATGTGCACGTCGCCCGCGGCCACGAGCGGCAGGCCGGTCGCTTGGGCCAGTTCGGTCGCGGCGGCGAGGCGCTCGACGTCGTCGGGCCTGCGGAACAATTCCGCAGCGAGCCAGGCGCGGCCGGGAAAGCGCGTGGCGATCATTCGGGTGTGTTCAAGCGCAGGCAGTGGGTCGGCGAGCAGCAAGGCAAGACAGCCAGGCAGCCCATCGGCGAGATCGCTCAGCGAAAGCTTGTAGTTCCCCTTGGTCGCGCTGCGCCGCCCTTTCGTGATGAGTGCGGACAAGTTGCCGTAGCCGGTGCGGTTCGCCGCCAGCAGCACCACGCGCGGGCCTGCATCGAATGCGATCTCGCTGCCGACGATGAGCTTGAGCCCGACTTCCTTCGCCGCCACGTGTGCACGCACGACGCCGGCGAGCGAGCATTCGTCGGTCAGCGCGAGCGCGGCGTAGCCGAGTTCTTGCGCTCGCTCGACCAGTTCTTCCGGGTGCGAGGCACCACGCAGGAAAGTGAAGTTGGAGAGGCAATGGAGCTCGGCGTGGGCCATCACGCGTGCCCTCTCCGTCTGGTTGGCAGGAGGGCGGGCGACTCATGTCGGGAGCAGTCCGCATTCGCGGGCGCTCGCACGTGCCGAGGCTCGCTGCTCATGCGTGCCCCCTCCGTCTGATTGGCCGGAGAACGGACGACCCATGTCGGGGGCCGCTCGCATTCGCGGACGCTCGCACGTGCCGAGGCTCGCTGCTCATGCGTGCCCCCTCCGTCTGATTGGCCGGAGAACGGACGACTCATGTCGGGGGCCGTTCGCATTCGCGGGCGCTCGAACGTGCCGAGGCTCGCTGCTCATGCGAACACCCCGTGCACGTACCAATCGCCGCTGGTGCGGTCGCAGTACACCCACAGCCGCGCGCCGTTGCGGTCTTCCGCCTCGTAGTAGTCGCGCGCGACGTCGCCGCCGTCCCACCAGCCGCTTTCGATACGTTCCGGGCCGGATGTGAGCTTGAGCCCCCCGTCGCGGCACGGCAACGGCCGGGGCAGCAGCCACAGCGGGCGATGACGGTTGGCTTCGGCCGCCCGCTTCGGCCCCGCGGCCGGGCGCCAGGCGCGCTCGGGCCGGTGGTCGGCTGCGGTCTCGACGCCGTAGACCGCCTCCTTGCCGAGACGGATGCGCAAACGTTCCAGCAGCAGGTCGCCGTCGGCCTCGCGGCTTTTCCGGAACAGGTCGCTGTTCGATCCGGACAGCGGCAGCACGATCGGCGCCCGCAGCACGAGAATATGCACCGGGGCTTCCAGGCGCGTGCGGTCGAGTGTTTCGCGCAGCAGCACGTGCATGCGGGAAGCGTCGCGCGTGGGCTTGGCGAAACCGAGCTTGAGCGCGGTGTCGTCGCGTCGCTCGTGGCGACAGACGAGTTCGAGCGCCTGTACGCCGGCCTGGCGCAGCGCAAGAAAGCCCTCCAGTTCCGGCAGCAGGCGGCGCGCGGCGAACTGCAGGGCGTCGGCATCATGGACGGGCGCGGGCAGCTCGAGCGACCGCTCGAAGCTCGCCGGGGGCACGAAGAAGGCGTGTGCCTCGGGCACCTTGCCCAGCGCGCGGTCGAGTTCGTCGACGAGCGACTGGCCGAAGCGGCGCGCCACGCCGTCCCGCGGCAGGCGCAGGCAGTCGCCCAGGGTTTGCGCGCCGATTTTTTCCAGCCCTTGCAGCACTGCCGGCGGCTGCTCGAGCAGCGCGAGCGGCAGCGCGGCGAGGCGGCTTTCCAGCCGCGCAGGCTCTCGAATGGCCTTCTCGATGCCTGCCCTCGCCAGCAACCAGGCGCCGTGCGCAGTCGGCGCGCAGGCCATCGTCGCCGCATAGCCCATTTCGGCGATGCCGCTGCGCGCCAGCTTCAAAAGCCTGGTCAAGCCGCGATGCAGGCTCAGGCAGGTGCCGATTTCGAGCAGCAGGCCGGCAGGCGGCGCGAGGCTGACAGAAGGCGTGAAGCGCCCCGCCCACACAGCCAGGCCCTGCAACGACTCACGCTCGGCATCCGGGTTGCGCCGACGCACGACGAGGTCGTCCGCCAGCGCCTGTGCCGCAGAGGCGATCATGCCGACGCGTACGCCGCGCGCTTCGGCAGCATCGTTGCAGGCGATGACCCAGGTGCGGCCGCCCTGCTTCTCGACGACGGCCAGGGGTTCAGGCACGGCGGCGCCACGGGAAAACACTTGCAGCGACAGCGAATGAAAATGAAGGGCGAGCCACAGCATGGCAACACACTCGCGGGCGGGCTTCGGCAATACCGGTCAGGAATGCACCAGCGACAGCGCAGGCCTCGTTCGCCTCGTCCGGCGGGCAGTCGCGGCGGCCGGCAGCGCCACGATCACCGGCTGGCTGACCGGCCCGCCGCGGCGCTTGAGGACACGCACCGCGAGCCCTTCGCTCGCAGGCTCGAGCAGCAGCCGCAGCGCGGCGGGCGAGCGCTCCTCGGCAGCGCGCGCGTGGCGGAACAGCACGCCCCACGCATGGCCGGTCTCGGCCGCCAGCTGCAGACGGCGCATGCGGCGCTCGTCGGCCGCGCGCAGCCATGCCAGGAGTGCCCCGCAGGCGCCGGAACGCAGCGTCTGCTCGGCCGTCCACCAGGCGTCGTCGACGGACGCCGGCTTCGCCACCAGCAGGCGCTTCAGATCGATACCCGCCGCGGCGAGTGCGGCGGCATATGGGATGTAGGGCGGTGCCACCCAGGCGAGCCAGCCGTCCGCTTCCGATAGCCGCGCCAGCGCCGGCGTGAGCAGCCGAAGTTCGCCGATGCCCTGCCGCCGGATCAGCAGTTCGGTCAGCGCGCCGCGCGGCCAGCCGCCACCCGGCAGCACCTCGTCGAGCGCAGCGAAGCCGGTCGGCAGCGCGGCCCCGGCTGTCTGCGCGCGCTGGTCGCCGCGCCAGATGCCGGGGTGCTGCAGCACCGATTCCAGGGAGAGGCTCACAGGGAATTTTCCCTGCGGGTCACGCCGACCACGAAGCCTTCGATTGCCAAGTCCTGGCTGTGGATCAGATCTAGCATGGGGCTTTCTCCGGATACTGTATATGCATACAGTATAGATACCGGGCCGGAGAAATGCCAAGCGCGGCGCGCATCCCCCGCGCGTGCACGCCGCAGAAACCCATGATCAAAGCCGGCTGGATCAGCCCATTAGCCGGCAGCCGCATGAAGCAGGACGGGATCTCGCCCGACGTCCTGAACGAGTTGTTCGTCCGCGGCCAGGTTGAGAAGCCGTTCGGCTACCGGGTAACCCGTTCCGCTCCGGGCGGCGTCCGCCCAGGGCTCCATTCATGGCCTGGGTTTGCACTGCCCGTTGTCATGCGCCTACGGGCTGATTGCGCCTTGTCCAACAACGCCGGGGCCCCGCCATGCGCCTTGCTGCCGGTTCCTGTTCGGAACAGTCCTCGCGGTGCCCCTGCACAGGCCACGACCAGACTCGGTTCTTTCGCCAAAAATGAATTGTCAAAATCAAGCTGCAGATTTGCCCTCGAAGCGCTTCGAACGCAAGCCATTGATCTGGCGGTGTTTGGGTGGGCACGTCGCTCGGGGTCCCGGACCACGGCCAGCGGCAGCCCGCCAGTTTCCAGCCGCGATGCCGGCGAATCTTGCAACTGAGTGCGGAACCGATTGCCGCGTCCGGAGGTCAGCTTCAATGCTTGCCTAGCGCAGGCATGCGTTCGACTTAACGCCGGTGTCGTCCGACATCATTTATCGATTGCCGGGCATGAACTTCTCCGGAGTTTCCAGGGAGACTTGCATGGGCAGTCGCTTACATCCGTATGATCCGTCAACGGAAATCAGCTTTACCTCAGGGCGCAGTCCCACCGTGGCTTACCAGGTAGACCATTCAGGTCGTCACGCCTGTCCCCGTTGCGGCCAGCACGGCCTTCTGAGGATCCGCCGCCGCTTCATCGACCGGCTCTTGAGCCTGTTCGTCAGGCAACGACGGTTTCGCTGCACCCATTCCGGGTGCCAGTGGGAAGGCAATCTCAGGGAAAGAAAGCCCGGCTAGTCTCGTCAGGCGCTCGTCTGCACGCAGGGAACACGAAATGCGTAACCGTGAATGCCGGAATCGAGAGATCGGGCTACAGGACAGGATTAATGTTGAAGATGAATAACTTTATTCAATGACTTGTTATTCAATGGTTTTTATGTTGAAACCGTGCCGGCTTGTGCAGGCATTTTCTCAACATGCCCTATTCAGGGCCTCCCCTCAGTAACTCCGGCTCAGCCGGCCTGACGGCGCCAAACTGTTGCGCTGAACGAGCACGATATATTTGCCTTTGACGCAGGGGCACGCCTGCGAACGTTCGATCAGCAGTTCGGTGTGCCACTCCTGCAGTTCCAGCTCCGCCAGGCTGTCGGCCCGAGCGCGCACTTCCTGGAGCTGCTTGAGGTAGCTTTTGCACTCCGACGGTGTCATCAGCATCATTCCGTAGCCGCCGCGACACGTTTCCAGGTCTTCGGCCAGCGCGCTGGTGCCCGCCGTCAATAGTGCGCAGGCCAAGGCGCAGGCGGCAAAGAGTCGATGGATGGGGTTCATGGTCGTTGAGGTGTCCGGTTCGATGTTGTCAAATGGCTGGCTACCAGGCCAGTCGAATGCCGCTGCGGTTGTTGTCGACGACCCGGGTGCTGAGTCGGGTTGAAGCGCCGTTGGGGACAAGATGCTGAAAATCGACGACATCGAGCCGGGTACCGACCGGAAAGGAGATCCCGCCATGGTTGAGCACCAGGGCACGCTCGTCGACACGGTTGACACGGTACAGGCCAATGCTCCGCCCTCCGTACCATACGTTCACGATGGGCAGCCCTGCCACGTTCGAAGGGACATTTCCCGTCTGGGCGGATCGCGGATATTGGTGTTCCATGTCGTCTCGCTCCTGTTCTGTTACCTGGCTACGATTCCAGGATCTTCGGTCAGTTGCTTCAGCGGCAACCGAATGCCGAGATTGCATAGTCAAGGCTTCTGATGACCGAAAATATCGCATCGAGCCAGGAGAAAAAATACTTGAGTTATTTAGTCAGACTAAAGGAATCTTTAGGTCCGGGTAGACAGGCAGGTCGCGCCAGGGATGGAGGCGGCGAGGCGTGATGCTAAGTGTATGAATATATGGCTATGCCGACTTCTGCTGGGCCATCGACCAGAGACGCAGGAGTTCAGCCAGGGTCCGGACCCCCACCTTGCGCATGATGTTGAAGCGGTGAACGTCCACGGTCCGGTCGTTGATTTCGAGCTGGTCTGCGATCTTCTTGGTGTGGAAGCCCGCGGCAATCAGTTCCATGACGTCGCGTTCACGGGGCGTGAGCGCATCGAAGCGGGCCGCCGCCTCGTTGAGGGCCTGGCGGGTATGCCAGAGTTGATGATCATCCTCGAGGCAGGCCTGAATGCGATCGATCAGGTCCTGTCCATTGAAGGGCTTCTCGATGAAATCCGCCGCGCCGGCCTTGAGGGCACGGACCGCCATCGGCACGTCGCCATGCCCGGTGATGATGACGATCTGCAGCGTGACATCCATTTCCTCGAGCTTTTGCTGCAGCATCAGGCCGCTCATTCCCGGCATGCGCACATCGAGCAGCAGGCAACCCCGCATTTCGGGACTGGCGACCTCGAGGAAGGCTTCGGCCGAAGCAAAGCCCTGATGGCTCAGGCTGACCGATTGCAGCAAGGCTGCCAGGGCTTCGCGAACCGGTTCGTCGTCGTCGACGATATAGACCGTTGGAATGTTCGATTTCATCGGCGATCCGCCCGTTCCAGACTGAACATGAATGTGCTCCCGCCCTCGGGATTTGCAGCGTAGCGCAAGACGCCGTCATGGGCTTCAACGATCGAACGGCTGATGCTCAGACCCATGCCCAGTCCCCCTTCCTTGCCGGTTACAAACGAATCGAATATGTGCGCGGCCAGCGCGGGATCCACGCCCCTACCGTTGTCGCTGACGGCAACATGGACCTTTTCTGCATCGAAGGAGGTCCTGATCGTGATCCGGCGTTCGCCCGACTGGGACGATACCTCGTCCAGCGCATTGCGCGCCAGATTGAAGACCACCTGTTCCAGCAGGATGTGCTCGCCGTGAACCGGCGGCAGATTTTCAGCCAGATCCAGGACGATCGACACCTGCTGGGATTGGGCCTCGTGTTCGAGCAAGGCCGCCACGTCGGTGGCGGTTTGTCCCAGGTCCACCGGGGCAAACTGGTGGTCCTGTTTCTGGACGAAGCGGCGCACCCGCCGCACGATTTCACTGGCGCGGTTCGTCTGGGTATCGATGGCATCGAGCCAGGTCTTGATCTGGCCGTGATCGCTGCCGTCCTTGAGCACACGCTGGCCGGCGGCGCAATACATCGAGATGGCGGCCAGGGGCTGGTTGATCTCATGGGCAATTTCGGTGGCCATTTCGCCCATGCTCGACAGGCGTGACACATGGGCCAGTTCGAGCATGTGCCGGCGCTCGCGGCGCTCGGAATCCTTGGTTCGGCTGATGTCGGTCACCATCACGTAGAACCCGCGAACGCCGCCTTGGGGAGAAATATCCGGCAGGTAGGCGACCACCACGTCCCGCGTGCCGGCGCCGCGGTATGCGATCTGGCCCTCGAATTCCACCGCTTTCCCGGCCAGCGCCTGTTCGATATTGGGTTGAAGCGCATGGTAGGCGCTGTCGCCGAGAAGCTCCTTCATCGACTTGCCATAGATTTCCCGCGGCTTCATTCCGAAGAACAGCTCGTACGCCATGTTGTTGAACCGGTAACGCTGTTCGGCGTCCACGTAGGCGACCATCACCGGCAGATGATCCACCACCTTCTCCATGACCTGGGCCAGGGCGCGGTTGCGACTGATGGCGAAGGAAAGCGCGGCCGCCACGAGAAAGGCGAACGACGCCAGTGCGCCATACATCGTCCAGAGCTTTTTCAGCAAGGCGACATTGGCTGCCTGCAGGGCAGATTGCGACAACTCGACGGCAACGGTCCAGTAATAGCGGTCCGCATCGACCGGCGGCGAGATCAACGCGCTGCCCAGGGGCAATTTTTCGCCGAGCAGGGGATAGACCCGCTCGAACCTGATCCACGCGGGCGTGCCATGATAAACGCCTGATTGCTCGGCCTGCACCTGCTGCCAGAGCTGCGGAAACTGCGTCGAAAGATTGTGCTGTGCCCGCTCTGGCAGCATGAATCCCCACTCGTCCTGCGGGGTGGGGCCCATGATCCAGTGGCCCTGCGAATTGAACAGCCAGATCTTGCCGGCCTGTCCTTCCAGCATCCTCAGCTTCTCGCGCAGCCGCTGTCCCCGATAGTTCAGCACCACCATGCCGCGTATCAGTCCCTGGCTGTCCGCCACCGGCACGCTGAACCGGATGGTCGGTTTGAAGGGATTCTCGATGCTGCCGTGTTCGATGTTGAGATCGAACGGCGAGACATAGATTTGTCCGGGCGCCAGCCACAGCGTTTCCTCGAAATAGGGGCGGTCGTGCTTGTCCTGCAGGCCCTGCTGGCCGATGATTTTCGGGGTGCCGCCGTTGACCTCGACGCGCACCTCTTCCATGCCGTCAAGACCGATGAATCGAACCTGGTCGTAAATGCGTTTCTGCCCGGCCAGCCCCTGGTACTCGGTTGCCAGGTCGATGCGTGTGGCGAGGTTCGGGGACGCGAGATAGTTCCTGATCGCGTTATGCTGAGACAGGTAGCGCAGGTCGGAGAGGACGGCATCCATTTCCTGATGGATGACGTTCACTGCCAGGTTGATGACGCGCTCCTGGTCCGCCTGCAGCAGGCTCAGGTTGTTGTCCGATTCCGCCTTGAAATAAGCCAGGAAGGGAACGGCGAGCAGCGCGCAAGACACCAAACCGAGCAGCAGGGTGAGCTGGACGATCTGGCGGACGTTGACCTGTACCACCCGATGGATGGTATGGGCCTTGGTAAACCACGGACCAGGCAGTTTCAAGACGGGCTTCCGGATGTAGGAACGCGCATGATGCCCTATCGGGATTGTTCCCGGGGAATTGTCGCGTG